>JAXEIW010000045.1:0-16674 GCA_034101885.1 Clostridia bacterium
AACTGTGTAAAATCTTTGATTTTACATGAAAAATTTTGACAATAGTCATAATTTTTCTAAATGCGATTAAAAATCGCATTTATTCAGTGAGCATTATATATAATCATACACCACTGTAGGCAGCAAAACCGCCGTCTACCGGAATTACAACTCCATCAACAAAGCTTGACGCTTCATCATTTACAAGCCATAAAAGTGTCCCGATAAGCTCCTCTGCTTCTCCGAATCTTCCCATAGGCGTTGCCGCAAGAATTTTACCCGTTCTCGGCGTAGGACTTCCGTCCTTGTTAAACAACAAATCTTTGTTTTGTGCCGTAACAAAAAATCCCGGTGCGATTGCATTTACTCTTATTCCTACCTTTGAAAAATGTACCGCAAGCCATTGCGTAAAATTGGAAACGGCAGCTTTTGCCCCGCTGTAAGCCGGAATTTTTGTGAGCGGTCTAAAAGCGTTCATCGATGAAATATTTATAATATTCCCCTTCCCTCTTTTTGCCATATCCTTTGCAAATACCTGCGTCGGAATAAGCGTACCCAAAAAATTAAGATTAAATACGAAAGAAACGCCTTCGGGATCTAAATCAAAAAATGTTTTGATTTCCTGTGCCTCCTCCATATCCTCCGGGAACAAATACTCTTTTGTTGTTGTACCCTTTGGATTGTTTCCGCCTGCTCCGTTTATGAGAATATCACATTCACCGAAATCGGTCATTATCCTTTCTCTTGCTTCTTTCAGGCTTTCAAGCTTTAATACATTTGCACAGTAACCCTTTGCACGACCTCCCTCAGCATTTATTTCATCGGCAACTTTTTGTGCCGCTTCTTCGTTAAGGTCAAGAACGGCTACCTTTGCTCCGCACGCTCCCATTGCTTTTGCAAACATTCCGCACAGAACGCCGCCCCCTCCGGTAACAACAACAACCTTATCTTTTAAATCCAAATCAAACGGTAATTTCATATTTTCCTCCATTCCGCCGCTTTTCAGCGACACATAACATAAAATAATTCAAACTTATTACTCTTTCGAATAGCGTAATTGTATATTTATACTTCAAGCCCCAAACAAAGGGTGGGATGCGCTGCTTATCTCTTTGATTTTGGTGCAGAAGAGAAGCAAGCAGATTGCCCTTTTGAGGAGCGCAGTCGTATGTTTATACTTCAAGCCCCAAACAGAGGGTGAGATGCACCGCTTATCTCTTTAATTTTGGTGCAGAAGAGAAGCAAGCAGATTGCCCTTTTGAGGAGCGCAGTCGTATGTTTATACTTCAAGCTCCGAACAAAGGGTAAGATGCGCCGCTTATCTTCTGCATCCCTTGTCTATGGCTTCCCATAAACCGTTAATATAAACAGCTCCTAAGGCTCTGTCATATAAACCGTATCCCGGACGTCCGGTTTCTCCCCAAATCATTCTGCCGTGATCCGGTCTTATATAACCGTCAAAGCCCTCATCATAATATGCTTTTACTATTTCATAAACGTCAAGCGAACCGCATTCACTCTTATGGGCAGCTTCCTCAAAGGACTTCTCCCCCGTTATCTTTACATTTCTTATATGTGCAAAATGTATTCTGTCCCCAAAGGAGTGAATCATATCGACAATATCATTATCGGGGCTTACTCCGAGTGAACCGCTGCACAAAGTCAAGCCGTTATATTTGCTGTCATAAAGCTTTAAAAATCTTTCTATATTTTTTTTGTTTGTTATTATTCTCGGCAGTCCGAAAATACTCCATGGCGGATCATCGGGGTGGATTGCCATTTTAACCTTAACTTCCTCGCAAACCTTTATAACTCTGTCAAGGAAATACTTAAGATTGTTCCACAGATCTTCTTCCGTGATGTGCTGATACTTTTCAAGAAGCGTCTTCATTCCCTCTTTGGTATAGCTTGAATCCCAGCCGGGCAAGGATAAATCACCCGTTAAAGGATTCATTTTTAACACCGTATCTTCCTTATATATCAATGCGTGAGAGCCGTCGGAAAGCTCATAGTTTAAATCGGATCTTGTCCAGTCAAAAACAGGCATAAAATTATAACATACACAGTCAATACCCGCCTTTGCAAGATTTCTAATTGTGGTACAGTAATTATCTATATATCTATCCCTGTCGCCGTCACCCGTTTTAATATCCTCATGAACCGGCACACTTTCAATTACCGATAATTTAAGTCCCTTTTCTTCTATTTCATTTTTTAATTCCGTTATTTTCTCATAACTCCATGCTTCCCCTACGGGAATATCATAAATAGCGGAAACAATACCGGTAACACCCGGAATTTGTCTGATTTTGTCCAAGGTAACGGGATCATCTTTTCCGTACCATCTAAAAGTCATCTCCATATTTCTAACCTCTCTTTTTCATATTATTTCGACCTTTTCGGAATTGTTTTTTCCGCTTTTATAAAAGGCAAACAAAACCTTCATTACATGAATCGCATCATCAAGTGACGTATATTTTCCCTCTTTACCCGACAATACTTTGTAAAATTCATTAATCACATTTCTGTGTCCGCAGCCCCAGTAATGTTTTCCCTCAGGAACATTTTTATCTTCATCGATAATCTCAACTTTATCATTTGTTATTTTATAAAGCCTTTCATCGGCATATCGAAATGACGCATTTTCAAAATTTATTTCAACTCTCGGAGGGCAGCTTTGCGTATAGGTATTTGCCGCATAAAACACTCCGAACGAGCCGTTGTTCATTTCAAACAAAGCGTCTGCCGTATCTTCTACCTCTATCACATCGCCTAATTTTTTTGTTGAAATTGAAGCTTTTACGCTTTTTATTCCTCCGCCAAGCCAATCAACCAGATCAAGAGTGTGAACAGCCTGATTAATCATCAGACCTCCTCCCTCGGTTTTCCATTTACCGCGCCACTCATCGGCGTTATAATATTCCGGAGTTCTATGCCATGTCAAAAATGCAGATATACCAAGCATTTTACCTATAGATTTATCCTTGTCTATGATATTTTTCAAGGTGACAATAGATTTGTTTGTCCTGTTTTGCAGCATAACGCAGATTTTTCTGTCAGTATTAATACTGCATAATTCATTTAATTCTTCCTCGGTCATTGTAACAGGTTTTTCAATAACAAGATCTTTACCGCTTTTTAATACATCTATAGCCATTTTTTTATGTAAATAATGAGGCGTGCATACATGGACAACATCAATTTTTTCATCCTTCAGCATTTCGCTAAAATCAGAATAAACCTTACAATCATGCTCTTTAAGACATTGCTCTGTTTTTTTAGGATCAACATCGCAAACAGCATAAAGATTGGCATATTGACTTTTTTCAACCGCCGAAGCATGTATCGGTCCTATTGCGCCGTAGCCGACAATACAAGAATTTTTCATAGAAATCCTCCATTTTGCTGCTTTTATAGCTTAACAATCAGTTAAATCCTTTTTTTGTCAAATTATTATAGCTTATCGTCAGGCTCTCAAAGGGATCACGCTGACATACGTCCTGTTCAACCATTGCCCATTGTGCCCCTGCTTCTTCGCTTGCTTCAATAATAGAATCCCAATCAAGATTTCCCTCCATTACCTCTGCCATTTCATGCGGTTTTTCACCAACAACAATCTTCATATCTTTAAAATGAATAACCTTTGCACGCTTACCCATTTTTTTGATATAATCGGCAGGATTAATACCGGCATATGCAAGCCAATATACGTCTACTATAAAATCAAATTTACCGTGTTCAAGGAAATAGTCCATAATAAATTGGCCTTCAATTTTCATAAATTCGACGCTATGATTATGATATGCAAAATCTATACCGTTTTGAGCAAATTTATCATATATTTCGTTCATTATCTCAACGGATTTTATCATATCGTCCTTTGATATTCCCTGCCATAAATTCGGGTATGCACCCAATCCGGCAATATTGCATCCGATTTCCTTATGGAAATTTATCGACCAATCGATATTTTGTGTATATTCTGTCCAGCTTCTGTGAGTACATACCGGCACAACTCCGTATTTGTCGCAAATTGCTTTAATATCTGCCGCCGGAATATCGCCTATTGCCGAAAGCTGAACTGTTTTATAACCTATTTCTCTTACTCTTTTTATTGTATTTTCAAAATCTTCTTTTGTCTGTGTATAATCTCTTAATGTATAAAGCTGTGCACCTATTCTTTTATCCATGATAATCCTCCGTTCCGCTGCATTTTCTGCAGCTGATAATATTATTTTAATATGTACCTCTTGTATCGGATACTATATTCTGTTCTTTCTTTACAATCGTTGAATTTTTTATTTTTTCCTGAAGCAATTCATAAAATTCTTCATGAGGGAAATTCTTCACATCTGCCCACTTTCCAGTCCATGCGGAATAGTGAATTGCATTTGAAATTGTAAGTCCCTTTATACCCTCGACACCAGGTGCAAGAAGTTTTCCTCCGTTAATAAGAACATTTGCAAAATCCTTGAATATTCCCACATGCTGTTCGCCGCCGCTTTTATCTGCCGGGACCTCACATTTCCAGCACTCCGGTCTGCCGAAAATTTCTTTATTTGTTTTGTTAAATTCTCTTTCCGAAACAACGTTTCTCCAAAACTTGATTTCATTGTTTTCAACAACAACTTTACCCATGTCACCCATAATCTCAAGTCTGTTTGTTCCCGGTGCTTCACCGGTTGACGTAATATATACACCCGTCAGTCCGTTATCATATTCCATAAAGGCTGTAACATCGTCCTCAACTTCAATATCATAATATTTTCCGAAAGAAACGTGTGACATAATTCTTGACGGCATACCGAACATCCATTGCCAAAGATCAAGCTGATGCGGATTCTGATTAATCAAAGCTCCGCCGCCCTCTGTTTTCCATGTGGATCTCCATGTTGAACTGTCATGATAAGCCTGAGGTCTGTACCAGTCGGTGATAATCCAGCATACTCTTTTTAGATTTCCGAGCTGACCTTCTTCTATCATCTTTTTTATCTTCTGATATACGGGATTGGTTCTTTGATTATACATTATTCCAAACAGCAATCCTGACTTTTCGGCTGCTTCGTTCATTTCCATAACCTGTTTTGTATATACTCCGGCAGGCTTCTCCGTTATTACATTTATACCATGCGCAAAAGCTTCTTTTGCAATTGACGGATGAGAATAGTGATACGTTGCAATTTCAACGTCGTCTACAAGACCGCTTTCAAACATTTCCTCCGCACTTTCAAATACAGGCACATCAGGGTATTGCTTTTTTGCACAATCTCTTCTTTCCTTTGAAATATCGCAAATTCCCGCCAAAACCATATTTGGTATTTTTCCCGAATATATGTTATTGCAGTGAGATGTACCCATATTTCCGAAGCCTATAATTCCCATTCTTATTTTTTCCATATTTTCACTCCATTCCGCCGCACATTAAAGCGGCATAAATTTTATAAATGTTTTCTATGATAATGCAATATAAGATTATATATTAACCTTCTATTTTATCAACAATTTTCTTTAACGACTCATATGCAAGAGTAAACTTCTCGGGCGTGCTTCCCTCCAATTCAAGCATATGATCATCTGTTTCAAGATTTTCAAGTCCCTTAAAGCTTCCCAAGTGAGGCTCAAGGCTCAAAAATCCGTTATATCCTTCATTATAAAGCTCTGTCAGTATTTCCTCAACGTGACCTTCTCCGTAACCTGCCGGAACAACATCTCCGTTTGTAAGAGCGTCTTTTATATGCATATAAACAACATACGGCTTCAACAGCTTAAATGCGTTGGGATATGTAACCTGACCGCACTGAACAAAATTTGCCGGATCAAAAACAGCTCTTAAATATTCAGAATTTACAGTTTTTAAAATTTCCTCGCATCTTACGGCAATATCGCCGTAAATCCCCTTTTCGTTTTCGTGCAAAAGAATAATATCATTCTTTTTTGCATATTCCGTCATGACCTTCATCCTTCTCATAACCTCATCGGTATACTTATAATAATCCTCGCCTTCCGGAATATAAAAGCTGAATATTCTGATATGTTTTGCACCAAGAATTTTTGCTGTTCTTACAGTCCTTTCAAGCAGCTTCATATGTTCGTCGAAATCATCCGTTATTTTTATTTTTCCTATGGGAGAACCTATTGACGATACCTTGATATTATGTTTATTCATAACCTCTTTAAGTTCTTCTGCTTCTTTGTCGTCTAAGCTTGAAATATTTTTTCCGTTTACACCTCTCGGCTCAAAATAGTTTATTCCAAGCTTGTTTAAATGTTCAAATTGTTTTTCGATATTTTCATCAATTTCATCTGAAAATCCCGTATAAGTAAATTTAGACATAGCTTACCACCTCATTTATATTTATAACCACATTATAATACAAATATTGAAAACATTCAAATTATATATTGACATAAACATTGCAAATATTGACTTTCTATGATATAATTATATTACCTACAAACCGGAACATAAACACAATAATTAAAACAACTTATTAAGGAGTGTCTTTTATGGAAAATAAAAAAGAAATTGTCAAACCTTCCTCCTTTTCTTTTCACTTCGGAAGAACAACCTCTCCCCACCCTCAAAATTTCGATTATGTACTGCACAATCACAGTGACAAGCTTGAAATACTTATTTTTATAAAAGGTGATGCGGAATTTCGTGTTGAGGGTTCGACATATAAATTACACCCGTATGATACTATCATTGCGTCAAATCATGAAATGCACAGAATAATTCATTTGTCCGACACCGAATACGAAAGAATTGTTATAGAAATACCTATAGATTTTTTTGAAATAAACAACTGCACCGAGTACAGCGATTTATTTTATTCCCGTCCGTTGGGAGTTCATAATCTTATTTCTTACGCCGTAACGAAGAAAACATATTTTTTAAGTACAATTAACCGTCTTGAGGAATACTGTTCCGACGAGGGCAGCAATGCTGCAATTTCAAAATGTGCCCTAATTGAGCTTTTGCATATTTTAAACAAATGCAGCAAAAATAATCTTCCTTCCGAGCCAAACAACAAATTTATAAAAAATATAATATTATACATAAACGACAATCTTACCTCTGAGCTTACACTTGAAAAAATTGCGGATCAGTTTTATATTGACAAAAGCTACCTGTGCAGAATTTTCAAAAAAAATACAGGCTATACAGTAAATAAATATATAACTCATAAGCGAATCATGCTTGTAAGAGAGCTGTGTTCGGCAAATATGTCCCTTGCGGAAGCATGTATTGAAGCGGGATTCGGAAGCTATTCTAATTTTTATAAAATGTATGTTAACGAAACAGGAAAATCACCCAAACAAGAGTTAAAAAAATAACATTTTATAATTGTAAACCTATTCTAAAATTTATGGTTGACAATCTGTTAATTTTATGATATAATAATACCATAATTCATAAGCTGTTTACTTTGCATATGATAAAAGCTTTTCTTTTATGATGCCATACAGCCTAAGAATACAAATTATTTAAACGGAGGAATAAAACGTGAAATCAAAAACAAAAGAACTTACTTACATTGCCATTATGGCGGCAATTCTTGCAATTTTGTCAACTATAAGCATACAAATAGGAACAATACCGTTAACTCTTTCGGTATTCGGTGTCTTGATAATTGCAATAATAGCCGGTGCAAAAAAATCTACAGCCGCAGTTTTTATATACATACTACTCGGAGCTGTCGGGCTTCCGGTGTTCAGCGGTTTTAAAGGTGGAATACAGGTTCTTGTAGGTCCCACAGGCGGTTATATAATTTCTTATATTTTTATGACTGTTATTGTCGGTATGGTTTCCGACAAATTAAAGGGCGCAAGCCTTAAAAATATGGCTTTGCTTTTTCTCTCCTGCATCGCCGGCATTGCAGTGTGCTATCTTTTCGGAACAGTGCAATATGTTCTCATATCATCATCCGATTGGGCAACGGCACTTAAGTATTGTGTTTACCCATTTATCGGCTTTGATTTAATAAAAAGCATAATTGCTGTTTTCGTGGGTACAAAAATAAAAAAACGAATTTCAAACACATAAAAATTACAAAATGCTCCTAATATTCGTGATTACCTGCGTTTTATCACAATATAAAGGAGCATTTAAGTACACGTCATTATAACTTTAAATCATGTTAATTTTTCCGTTTTTTATATATTTATCTGCCTCGGCTAATATTTTTGAATCATAAGTCAACAAATTTTTTCCTTCTTCATAACAGCACCATCGCATATCCGCCACTTCGCTTTCCTGCAATAAAACATTTTCGTCTTTAACTTCTGCAACAAAGTAAACGGCATCTTTATCAACGTCCGGCTTTGGAGAATATCTCGTAACATATCTGAACTTTGTATCTATTTTTGCCGTTATTCCCACTTCTTCAAAAATTTCTCTTTGTGCGGTCTGTTCTTCACTTTCCCCATTTTCAACGTGTCCCTTTGGGAAACCCCAATGCCCCTCTGCATTTCCTTTTTTATTGAATATTAAAAGATATTTTAATTCATCATTTTCTCTTCTGTATATAACAGCTCCACACGATTTTTCGTAATTCATACTGTACCTCCTGTCATTCTGCCAAATTTGTCATATCATAGCGTCAATTCCCGTTTTTTTCATTTTATGTCCGAACATAATCAAATAAATATCAAATCTCATTTATTAATAAGAATATCACATTATCCAAAAAAATGCAAGTATTTTCAAATATAAATATTTTGTTTATTAATTCAATATAAAAAAAATGTCTTATTTCCGAGAAAGCCTATTTTTATTAACTAATAGTTTAAACCATTACAAAATTCTCTTTATGACAAATCATAAAAAAACAAATAATAATTGATTATGACAGCTGCGCAATTATTTTAACATAATTACAAACAAACCGGCATACGATAATACAAAGGTAAAAAATGTGGGGTGAATTAATTGAAAGACTACATAGAACAACGTGCCGTTGAGCTTGCCGAATATATTATCGAAAACAATTCAACAGTTCGAGCGACGGCAAAAAAATTTCATATTTCAAAGAGTACAGTTCACAAGGACGTCACCGAAAGACTGATACAGATAAATCCGCAATTAGCAGAAAATGTTTCAAAAATTTTGGAAGAAAACAAAGCAGAAAGACATATCAGAGGCGGAATGGCAACAAAAGAAAAATATTTAAGGCTAAGCAAAAAACAACACTATGCATAAAAATTTTAATTTATAGCAGATAAAACGGCTACACAGGATATACCCGTATAGCCGTACTTTTTTATAATGAAACAGAACAATTATCAATTCGTGTAAAATCCGGTTATTTTTTTTACTCTGCATCTGCCGGTTTCTCTGTTTCTTCTTCCTTTTCAGCTTCTTCAGCTATAAATTTCTCAATGTCAACAGGAACAATCTCATCAGCGGGAATTTCTTCCTCAACAGGAGCTTCTTCTTTAACTTCCTCAACAGCAGGTGCAATTAAAGCTCTGATGCTAAGGCTGATTTTCTTTTCTTCCCAATTAATATCGGTAATTTTAACATCAACCTCTTCACCTATTGTCAAAACATCTTCCGGTTTTTCAATTCTTCTGTCCGCAATTTGAGAAATATGGATTAATCCGTCTACATTCGGCATTAACTGTGCAAAAGCGCCGAAAGGCAAAATTCTGACAATTGTAGCCTTAACGACATCATCCACATGGAATTTTGTCTGTGCAATAACCCAAGGATTATCCTCAGCCTTTTTATAACCCAAAGAAATCTTCTTTGTTTCGGGATTAATGTCCTTAACATATACATGCAGTACATCTCCCACATTAACAATCTCGGAAGGATGAGCGATCTTATCCCAGCTCAATTCTGAAATATGAACCAATCCGTCAACTCCGCCGATGTCAACAAAAGCACCGAAAGATGTCAAAGATTTAACTGTACCGGTATATTCCTTACCCACTTCACATTCTGCCCAGAACTTATCTTCTTTTTCCTTCTTTTCAGCAGCAAGAATAACTCTTGCAGAACCCACAACACGCTTTTTTCTTTCATCAATATCAATAAGCTTAATTTTGATTTCCGTATTCAAGAGGCTTTCCAAGTCTTGAATGTATCTCAAAGAAATCTGCTTTGCAGGTACAAATACCTGATAAGAATCAGCTAACGCAATTACGCCTCCTTTAACGACTTTGATAATTTTTGCTGTTAAAATATCGCCGTTTTCGTAAGCTGCTTTAATCTTATTCCAGCTTTCCATAGCAACAAGCTTCTTTCTTGAAAGAACAACTCTGCCTTCAGCATCATTGACACCAACAACATAAACGGTAATCTTATCGCCCTCCTTAACAAGATCTGATGGTTTCTTTGAAGGATCGTCGGTTAAATTATCAATTGATAACTGACCGTTATACTTGAATCCTCCAAGATCAACAATAACCTCATTGGCACGAACTTCAATTACTGTTCCTTCAATGATGTCCCCATTGTTCAGGGTTTTGCCTTCATATTGTTCAAATAATTCAGCAAAGTTTTCTTCGTTTTTGATTTTTTCATCCATCGTTGTAAAAACCTCCTCGATACTGCTGTCGGGTGTTGATGCTCCGGCAGTAATACCTATCTTTCTTTTTTTTAAATATATATTCTGAGGAATATCCTCAAAATTTTCTATGAAATAACTTTCGGGGCACGCCGATTTTGCAATATCAAACAGCTTCTGCGAATTCGAACTGTGCGCGCCGCCGATAACCAACATTATGTCGGAAGCTTCGGCAATTACTTTAGCCTCATCCTGTCTTTCCTTCGTTGCACTACATATTGTATCAAAAATTATGGGTGTTTGGCAAGTGTTTTTTATATTTTGTACTATTTGACCAAAAATATTTTTATTTGTTGTCGTTTGTGCTACAATACATACTTTATTTTTAGCAAATTCAGGAGGAATTTCGTCCTGAATTGAATTAACTATAAGTGCTTCATTATTACACTGACCGTTTATTCCTATAACTTCGGGGTGATTTTTGTCACCGACTATTATAATTTTATAATTTTTATTATAATATTCATCGACTATATGATGTATTTTTTTAACAAACGGGCAGGTTAGATCCAGATATTTCAATCCCTTTGCCTCAATTTCCTCAATTGTGTTTTTGGGCAACCCGTGCGCCCTTATTACAACCAATCGATCATCCTTAATTTCCGAAACATCGTCACATACCGTCACTCCCATTTTTTCAAGCTGCGAAACAACCTGATTATTATGTATTAACGCACCGAGAGTTGTAATCTTTTCGCCATTTTGCGCCAATACCGTAACTTCGTTTACGGCTCTTTTTACACCGTAACAAAATCCCGCTGTTTTTGCAACGGTTATATATTCGGATTTGAATTTATCTTTTTTCTCTTTCAAAATAATCCTCCGATTTAATAATAAATTTTCAAAACAAAAATTCTTTCCGTTAAATATTATTGCAGTTTTTTACTAACTGTTAAAGTTTTCGGAATCCATACTTCTTATTTTGCTCATAAGTCCGTCGCTTAGTCCCTGCAAAGTATCAACCATCAATTTTTCATCATAATATTCCGTATATTCAACAGGCTTTCCGAAATATACGTTTATTTTCGAAAACCATCTGTATTTACCTACTATTCTGACCGGAAGAACAGGAACCTGTGCTTTCACCGCAAGCATTACCGCTCCCGGCTTAGGAACTATTTTTTCGTTATCCTTAACACGTCTTCCTTCCGGGAAAATCGCAACGGCATTTCCCGCCCGAAGCATTGTAAGAGCAGCCTTGACAGCTCCCAAATCTCCCCTTCCTCTATGTATCGGAAATGCGCCCAAGGCAGTTATTAATTTTCCAAGAACCTTATTCTTAAACAGCTCTGATTTTGCCATAAAGTTAAGCTTTCTTAAAGAATAAGCGCCCAATATAACCGGATCCCAATTACTTCGGTGATTGCTTGCAACCATAACTCCGCCTTCTTTTGGAATGTTTTCCCTTCCGTACACTTTAATTCTGAACACGAAAAATAAAAAGAAACGGACTATTGCCTGTATAATTCTGTATGAAACCATTTTTTTATTTGTTTACTCCCTTCAAAATCATATAACAAAAAACACATAACAATTATGTTTTCCATATATAAATTTAAAAAATATGCTGCGCTTTCGTTATCCTACATTATTTCTTTGATGAGATTGTATATTTTATCGCACACTTCATCAAAGCTCATTTTGGAACTGTCAATATATATTGCATCTTCTGCCTGTC
The DNA here is from genome assembly GCA_034101885.1 of Clostridia bacterium. GTDB lineage: Bacteria > Bacillota > Clostridia > UBA1381 > UBA1381 > RGIG1988. Next base: position 12,232 of record JAXEIW010000045.1, read on the forward strand.
TGAGAGGGGCAAATTCCCGTTCAGAGTCATTTTTATCTCTGAACTCTATATCTTCTATCACTTTATTTATTTCACATTTCATGCCCTTTTCAAGCATTTCTATGTATCTTCTTTTGGCGCGTTCGGCAACAGATGCAGTCAAAAATATTTTTAAATCGGCATTGGGCAACACATAAGTTCCTATATCTCTTCCGTCCATAATCACCGACTTACTCTCGGCAAGCCTTCTCTGCAAATCAACAAGCTTTAGTCTTACCGACGGAATAACCGCAATTTTTGACGAACCGATGGTGGCATCTTCTTCACGTATTCTTTCCGTCACGTCCTTACCGTTCAAAAAAATTTTCTGTCCCGCCGGAGTATAGTTTATATCGATTTTAATTTTGTCAAGAACCGGCGTTATTTTTTCATCCTCTATATCTATTCCGTTTTCAAGAGCGTACACGGCGCAGGCACGATACATTGCCCCCGTATCGACGTAAACTATTCCGAGTTTTTTTGCAACATTTTTTGCTATTGAGCTTTTCCCGGCACCCGCAGGTCCGTCTATCGCCACATTAATATTTTTCATGTCCAGCCTCCCAAATGCCTAATTCGGCAATATTTTATTTTGCCAAATCCCGTCTTAATTTAACGGCTTCTCTCAAATATACATGATTTATCTCTTTCAAAGATTTATCGGTATTTGTGTTAATCAATATTCTTACGCATTTTTCAAGCGCACCCTCAACGGGGATTTCACTCATACACATAAGAGGCACATCGGTAAAACCCATTTCTCTTGCCCTTGCGGCAGGAAAACAAGCATTTAAATCGGGTGTTAATGTAAAAACCATGCTTATAAGATCCTCATGCACAAGGTCATTTTCTTCAATCATCTTGTTAAGCAAAATTTTCGTTGCGTCAAAAATCTCATTTTTATCGTTGTTATCTACAGTAATTGCTCCTCTTATTGCTCTTACCATTTTGTATCATCCCTTCAAAATTTATTGTTAAAATACTTTCTTACTGTCAAGCAAAAGTGTTACCGGTCCGTCATTTATAAGGCTTACCTTCATGTCTGCGGCAAATCTTCCAGTTTGAGTATAGATTCCGCTTTCAGAAAAATAATCGCAGGTTTTTTTGTACAGCTCCTTAGCATACATCGGTTCTCCCGCTTTATCAAAACTCGGCCGTCTTCCCTTTCGGCAGTCGCCGTACAACGTAAACTGAGAAACAACCAACAACTGACCGTCTACATCTTTTAATGATAAATTCATTTTTTCATTTTCATCTTCAAAAACTCTTAAAGAAATAATTTTATCGGCAATATACTTCATGTCGTTTTCGTCATCTTCTTTTCCAACGCCCAAAAGTACGACAAAGCCCTTGCCTATTTTTCCTATAATCTCATTTTCAACCGTAACCGAAGCCTCGGTTACACGCTGTACAACAGCTCTCATACAAATCTCCGTTTCTGTATCTTTCGACTGAACAAATTATACGTCAAAAGTATTTTCTAAATAATGCTCACTGAATAAAATTGTTCAGCAGTCATTAAATAATAATATTCAATATTCCTCCGACAAATATACTATTTCAATCTGTTTTTTCAGATTGAAGCTTCTCCCACAAAATATACTTTTCATCAAGCTCCTTTGTAAGCCTTCCTATTTCATCGGAAAGCTCAAGTGCTTTTTCGTAATCCGCTGAAATTTCAGGATTTTCAAGTTCTTTTGTCAAACAACTTATTTTGTCTTCTGTTTCATTAATCTCATTTTCACATTTTGTGATTTTTGTCTGTAATTTTCTTTTTTCGGATTCTATTCTTTTTCTTGTCTGATAATCCGCAGCAGCAGCCGATATTTTCTTTTCAGTCTGTACCGGTGCATTGCTTTCATTTTTCATTTTTTCACAGTAATAAGAATATCCGCCGTTAAAGCACTTCACACCGTCGCCGTCTATATGATAAATCTTATCGGCAAGCTTATTTATAAAATATCTGTCATGGGATACAACAAGCATTGTTCCGTCATATTCCGTAAGTGCATTTTCAAGAGCTTCCTTGGATTCAATGTCCATATGGTTTGTAGGCTCGTCCATTATAAGAAAATTGACGCTCTTTAAGATAAGTTTGCAAAGCTCAACTCTCGCACGCTCTCCTCCGGAAAGCTTTTTAATCTCTTTAAAAACGTCCTCTCCTCTGAAAAGAAATGCCGCCAATGCGTTTCTTATTTGAGTCTGTGTCATTTTAGGGTACTCATCCCATATTTCATCGATAACCGTCTTATCCATGTGCAGGTTTTCACCCAATTGATCATAGTACCCTATCTGAGTATTTGCACCGATTTTAAAGTTTCCTCCGTCCTGCTCAAGACTTCCGGTGATTATTTTAAGAATGGTAGTTTTTCCGCAGCCGTTAGGACCCAGCAGGAATACCTTTTCTCCCTTTTTCACAAACATATCCACATTTGAAAAAAGAGTTCTTCCGTCAAAGCTTTTTGTAAGCCCGTCAACAACCAGTGCTTCTTCTCCTCCTCCCGGCAAAGCCTTAAAGGAAAAAACAGCTTTGCTTAAGGTTTCCTCCGGTTTTTCAAGATTTTCTTTCAGTTTATCAATAACCTTCAGCTTACTTTCGGCAGTCTTTATATTTTTTTCTCTGTTCCAGCGTCTTTGCTGTTCAACAACCCCTTCAAGTCGCTCTATTTCTTTTATTGTATTATCATATTCTCTTTTTTGTGTAAGCTTTTCTATTTCTCTTTGTTTAATGTAAAAGCTGTAATTGCCGTTTTGACAATACAGATGTCCCGTATCTATTTCAAAGGTTCTTCCGGTAACTCTGTCAAGGAAAAATCTGTCATGGGAAATTACAAGCACCGCACCCTTATAGCTTATAAGAAAATCTTCAAGCCATTCAACCGCTTTAATATCAAGATGGTTTGTCGGCTCGTCAAGCAATAATAAATTTGAATCGGAAAGCAGAATTTTTGAAAGCGAAACACGAGTTTTCTGTCCTCCCGACAATGCCGAAACAGGTAAATCAAATTCCTCTCGACTGAATCCCAAGCCTAAAAGCGCTGCTTCCGCACGGCTTTTATAATAGAATCCGCCCTTTTTTTCGTAGCTTTCATTTAATCTTGACTGACGGTTTACAAGAGAGTCTATATCACCGTTTCCGATCTCTATATATTCCCTTATTCTATCCAGTTCCTTTTCAATCTCTGTTATATCTTCAAAAACAGTTAAAACCTCATTATATACAGTTTTATCCGATTCATTGCAGGCATATTGATCAAGATATCCAATCTTTAAATCCTTACTCTTGAAAATCTCACCGCCATCGTATGCCTGTTCTTCTGTGAGAATCTTAAAAAGAGTGGATTTTCCTGCGCCGTTTATTCCTATAAATCCTATTTTGTCACCCGAATCTATATTAAAGGTGACGTTATCAAAAAGCACTTCATCTCCGAAGCTCTTTTTTAAATTCTTCGCACTTAATAATATCAAGTTACTCTTAATCCTCCGTTCATTCGGACTGATTTGTCAATATTTGTCCGAACAATCATATCAGCCGCACAATTATTTGCCTTTTAACAATCGGCATACAACCTTTTCCGATCAGTTTACCTTTGTTTCTGTCATAGGCTTCAGATAATCATTTACAATACTTACTCCGTATCCTGTGTTCGGACACCATTTTCCTCCCAATTGCTCTGCTGTCTTAACGGTGCCTGCCCATGAAAGCGATTTTACCGATTTATATCTTCCGTGAGGCTCACCTATCGGATTTAATCCGACATATGCGCACATATGATTAAAATGACCTCTTACACCGTCCTCGGGTGTCGCAAAGTCCTCATGATCCTCAGGCGCATCTCCGGTTGCCCCATATTTCTTGATTCCTGCCCAGTTGTTCTGCTCCGGCTTTACCTGTCCCGTATATTTTCCGAAATTTGTTTCCTTTGCTGCCTGCGCATATAATATGTCGGCACGAAGTCCCGTCAGCTCGCCGTATTTCCAATACAAATCCGCAATATCAATATATCTTTGCGCAGCCCCTTTATTTTTAGCCCATTGCTTTGCCTGCTCAAGTGTTGCGACAGATTCTCCGACAAGCGGCGTTGATGTTGTATAAGCCGGCTGATGCGAAACATTCGCATTGTTGTTTTGTGAAGCTTCCTGCCCTGTGGTTTTAAGCACTTCATTCACCGATTCGTGATAATAATACGATAATTTTGCGTTCTGCTGTGCATATATTACCTTATACAAAATTGCACATGCCTCTGCTCTTGTAAGCTTATCCTTAGGTTTTAAATATCCGTCCGCCCCCGTTATGCAGTTCATTTCAAATCCTACCACAATAAATTTTAAATATTTTTCATCAATCTCTTCCCAATCTCTGAATGCCGATTTCATTGCTTCAATGTGAGAAGGATTAATATTTCCCATAGAGGACATTTTAAT
>JAXEIW010000046.1:0-3923 GCA_034101885.1 Clostridia bacterium
GCGCATATAATATGTCGGCACGAAGTCCCGTCAGCTCGCCGTATTTCCAATACAAATCCGCAATATCAATATATCTTTGTGCGGCTCCTTTATTTTTTGCCCATTGCTTTGCCTGCTCAAGTGTTGCAACAGATTCTCCGACAAGCGGTGTTGATGTTGTATAAGCCGGTTGCTGCGAAACATTTGAATTGTTGTTTTGTGAAGCTTCCTGCCCTGTGGTTTTAAGCGCTTCGTTTGCCGATTCGTGATAATAATATGATAATTTTGCGTTCTGCTGTGCATATATTACCTTATACAATATTGCACATGCCTCTGCTCTTGTAAGCTTGTCCTTCGGTTTTAAATATCCGTCCGAACCCGTTATGCAGTTCATTTCAAATCCTACCGCAATAAATTTTAAATATTTTTCATCAATCTCTTCCCAATCTCTGAATGCCGATTTCATTGCTTCAATATGAGAAGGATTAATATTTCCCATAGAGGACATTTTAATCGCCATTGCCATAAATTCCTCTCTTGTAACCTGCTGTGTGGGATAAAAATTGCTTGAGTGGTTAATTTCATATTCCTGATATTTACAAATATACGGATAAGACCACCTGTCGGGTGCTATATCGTTATACTCCGCAGTCCCCAAATTTTTCATATTAACAGAAAGGGCGTTAATAATCATCTTTGCCATCTGTTCGCGAGTTAAATTTTCATTCGGCATAAGATCTCCGTGTTCATTTCCCGAAATAATTCCTCTTTGACTGCAAAATCTTATGTATGTATCATACCAATTGTAAGTTTCTGCGGCAAATATGTTTGTTGTCGAAAACAACGTAACCGCCGCCGTCAAGGTCGATATTGTTCTTTTTAAAATCATATTCATAACTATCTCCGTTCCGCCGTATTCAGCACGGCTCAATAACTTAAAAGAGCATTTTTATTCCGTAATGTTATATAATCACAAAAATACGCTTTTTCTGTTACTTTTTTCTTTAGAATATTAATTATTATACATCAAAATATAATATACACATTGTATTCTATCACAAATTTCCTGTTATTGCAACAATTGTATTAAAGTTGTAACAAAAGAATTATTTCTTTTTTACAGTTATTTTGACAAATAATTTATTTCGTGACTTGTAAGATACCTCCATCTGCCAAGAGGAAGATTCCCCAATTCGACACTGCCTATGCTTATTCTTTTAAGACTTATAACCTTGCATCCGACTGCCTCAAACATTTTTCTGACCTGTCTGTTTTTACCCTCGTGAATTGTAATCTTAACTGTGGTTATACCCTTTTCGGCCGAAAGTATTTCAACCTCTGCCGGCGACGTTTTGTAATCCTCTATAACAATTCCGCGCCGTAGGGCATTAAGACCTTTTATTGTTATTCCTCCCTTAATCTCCGCAACATAGGTTTTATTCATATGAAACTTGGGATGAGTAACTTTATAGGTAAAATCTCCGTCATTTGTCAAAAGAAGCAGTCCCTGCGTGTCATAATCAAGCCTTCCAACCGGAAAAACTCTTGTTTTTATTTCCTCGTCAATCAAATCCACAACGGTAGGTCTGTCAAACTGGTCGTTTACGGTAGAAACATACCCAACAGGCTTATTAAGCATAATATAATATTTTTTTTGTTCCGGCTTCAGTTCTTTTCCGTCAAGAAATATTTTATCGGCACCTATTTCCACCTTTATGCCCATATCAGATACCCGCTCGCCGTTTACCTTTACTCTGCCCTCTTTTATCATTTCCTCGGCAGCCCTTCTGGACGCCGCTCCGCTCATTGCTATATATTTTTGCAGTCTTACAATTTCTCCCATTATTTATCTCCAATTAAATTTTTTTATTTCTTTTGATATTATACTATATATCTACAATTTTATCAATATTTTTTTTATTATTTTGTAAATATTATCAAAAAAGCCGTTGTTATCATTGTTTTTCTTTAAAATAACATCACGGTCACAGAGCAAATCGCACTGTCCTATATAGTTTCCGTTCAAATAAAACTGTGCATAACCGATTTTTTCATTTACAGAAATATTATTTGTAGGTGCTTTCAGGGCGTGTACCACTATGTCTGTTTTCTGTTTTGCGTTTTTTTTCGCAGAAGCGGTTATGTCCTTTTCACATACCCCGTTAAAGCTGTATTTTTTATTATTATAGCTTTTTAAAATGTCCCCTTTTTTTGCCAAAGATATACATTCCGTGCTTTCAAAGCCGTAGTCTAACATAGCGGAATGATCCTTCCAGTCATCCGGTGCTCCGAGCGTTACCGCTATCAGCGTCACACCGTCACGTTCTGCACATGATACCAAACATCTTCCGGTACTTTTTGTATAACCGGTTTTCACTCCGATGCATCCGTCATAATTCCACAAAAGCTTGTTGTGATTTTTAAGATATGTAATTCCCGAGCTTGTTTCAATCTGCGCTGTTTTTGTGGAAACTATCTCTCGAAACTCAGGTTTTCTCATTGCATACGCCGCAATTTTTGCCATATCGGCGGCTGTTGAATAATGTCCGTCGGCATCAAGTCCGCTGGCATTTTTAAATGATGTGTTTACCGCGCCTATCTCATGAGCTTTTTTCGTCATAATCTCCGCAAACTCTTCCACACTGCCGCATATATGCTCCGCAATTGCGCATGCCGCATCATTTCCCGAATTAAGCATCATTCCGTAAACAAGATTTTTTACCGAAATTTCTTCTCCTCCCCGAAGATAAATCGACGAGCCCTCCTGTGACGCCGCATTCGCCGAAACAACCACGGTATCATTCATAGAATTTCTTTCCAAAGCTATAACGGCTGTCATAATTTTAGTTGTGCTTGCCATTTGGTGTCTTACATCGGGATTTTTTTCATATAATATTTCACCGCTGTCCGCAGCAATCAAACAGGCGCACTCCGCCGATGTGTCAAGCGCATATACATTTTCAGAAAAAATAAAAAACACTGTAAGAAAAACAATTAATTTGTATACATTATTTTTAAAACGAAATCTTTTCATTGATATAACAGTGACTCCTTTCGCCGTTCCGATATTTTATGTTATTAAATTTATGACACTTATAATATTTTAATTCTAAAAAACAAAATATTATCTCACGGCAAAATAATTTTACACAATTTTCAATTGATGTCATATACAAAAAACATACGATACCGCAAATAAAATTCGGCGGCACCGTATTAATATCATATAAACAATTCCATAATAAAAACAATTAAACATGATGAACAGGCAACAACAAACAGATTTCCGTTAAACCATGCCGTCACTATTCCGACTGCCAATGCGGCAATTCCCGACCATATGCTGTCGGTTGCATTCACAATGGCAGGAAAGGTCATAACTGCCAAAGTAACATATGGAACATAATACAAAAATGAACGTATAAATCTGTTCTTTATCGGCTTTCTGATAAGCGTAAGCGGAAGAGTACGAATAAGGTATGTTACAGCAAAGGTTACCAAAATATAGATATATGTATTATGCTTCATGTTCATCCCCCTTTACAGGAAATAAAATAGCCGCAGCTCCCGCAATCAAAACGGTCAGTATTATAATTCTTACTCCTTCGGAAAGCTGTGAAATAACCGGCAGCATCGAGCACAAAAGGCTTAATCCCATGGATATTATAACTGTTCCCAAAACAATTTTGCTTTTTTTTGCAGGAGGAATTATACTTGCCAAAAACATACCGTACAATCCCACACCGAGAGCGCTTACAACTCCGTGGGGCAATATATTTCCCACCGCAACTCCCAAATACGTTCCCAGCGACCAACACGGCATAGCTACCGACATCATTCCGAAATAAAAAAAAGGGCCGATTTTATCAAGACGTGACATTGACACTCCAAACATTTCATCGGTTACCGCAACGCCTATAAACATTCTGTGCGGCAATCTTGCC
>JAXEIW010000047.1:0-11603 GCA_034101885.1 Clostridia bacterium
TGCCGACAAGTCAGGAACTCCGATTATTAGTTCAATGGGCGCAGGCAACAAACTTGATGCCTCGGCTTTTGAGGTTGCCGACATATACAGCACGTCCGTATGCCCGCTTGCAAGGGTAATGAGAACCGAGCTTAGAAAGCGAAAAATCAAGAGTTTAAAGGTTGTTTATTCAAAAGAAAAACCCATAACGCCGATTGACAATTCAGCGATAAGCTGTAAGCAAAACTGTATATGTCCGCCCGGCACGGCTCGAAAATGCACCCAACGCCGACAAGTCCCGGGGAGTGTTGCGTTTGTTCCGTCGGTTGTCGGGCTTATTATCGCAGGCGAAATCATTAAAGACTTGACCGATTTGAATTAATAAATTCAAATCGCGGCATTACACGTGATATTTTATATCGGACAACGAACATTTTGTAAATAAATGTAAATTTTAAAAACTTTGAAAAATTGCTTGACAAATTTATCAACCTGTGATATACTATATAGGTCGCATTAAAGCGAGCATTTTAATACATAAACGGAGAGGTGTCCGAGTGGCTTAAGGAGCTAGTCTTGAAAACTAGTGATGCGAAAGCACCCAGAGTTCGAATCTCTGCCTCTCCGCCATTTAACCCCATATCGTAAATATTCGGAGAAGTACTCAAGTTGGCCGAAGAGGCGCCCCTGCTAAGGGTGTAGGTCGTGAAAGCGGCGCGAGGGTTCAAATCCCTCCTTCTCCGCCAAAGAAAAACCGCAATTTTGATACAAAATTGCGGTTCTGTTTTTTGCCCGAAAAGCCTTTAATAATGGGGTTTTTACAAAAAGAAAAGTTCCATTGTGATTTTATGTGCATTTTTTCAAGACAAAATTAGCCTTCAAGGGTGTTTTCTTATTTTACACAGAAACTTTTCTCCAATTAAAATGCACCGTTTTTTGATATTTTACATAAAAAGTGGTGCAAATATTGAAAAAAGCTCAATTATATGATATAATGTTTTAAGAAATCAAATCGTTCAGGAACATCAATGGGTAATTTGTCGGATATCGTCGAAAAAAGGAAATTTGCAATGAAAAAAATAGTATGTTTTGTCATAGCTTTATTTATAAGAACGCTTATCGAAAAGATGATAGCGGATATTATTAGATTAGTTCATATGGAATGCACGAAGTAGAAAAAAGAATAATTTTTTGTCCTGACTTGGCAAAAGTCGAATTGTATCGAATTTTGGAATTTTGAAAAAAGAAGTGCACTGTTTATCGGACGTGATTATTTGTATAATCATAGATAGAGGAGTGATGTTATGAAATTGTTTGGAAAATTTGAAGCAGTAAAACTTCATGAAGAAAATATGATTTTTATAACTCATAGTGGATATCGTTATTATATTTATAATCTCGAATATGACCGTTGGAGAAAACATCGAAATGCCGGGAATGATATGGGCAATGTAGCGGAAATGAGAAGTGTGGAGATTTCGATTGAAGAAGATGACGTCAGTCAATACCTTACACCGTTTCTATACAAACACTACAATGATGAACTTGAAGCCAACAAAAAGAGGATAGAACACCAATGGACAAATGATGACGGAAAAAGAACAGGTATCAGTTGTAAGCGGATTTGAATGGTATTTAACACATAATTTCTACACATTTAATTCTATGGATAATATCTTAACAGATATTAAAGATACGATTGATTGTTTATCTTCGGGAAGAGAAAATGAATTTACAACCAAATTACGAGAAAAAAGAGGCACTGTTACTTATGAATTGCTATATACAAGAGGTCTTAATGAAGAACAGGTTGAAGAGTATAATGCTAATAGACCTAAAGAAGATAATACAGAATTCGAACTTATTATAGATTTTTACCATAGATTCGTATATAGAATGGAGTATATGATTAAAATTGGTAAAGAAAAGGGTTATGATTTAATTTCTTTTATGGGACCTTAAAATTTGAATGGAATCAAAATTGTAAAGAGTGTTGATTATTATTGTAAGAATGGAGGAATTGCATATGAACGAATATGAATTTGAATATACACATTGTTATGAGGGTGCTTATACTCCTGAAGAAGTAGACTTGAATAATAAATTATATGAGGAATGTGTAAAAGAAGAAATAGATTTAAATGTTATAGAAGAATTGTTGAAAAAAGGTGCCGATCCACTTGGTGCAACAGCAGTTTCGGGTTGGGGCTTGCTGGATCATATTTACGGAGATATTCTGTTTGATACACAGGATATGCTCAGTAAAAATTTACCTGAAATTACAGAGCTGTTTTTAAAATACGGGATGGACATAAGTAACCCAAGAGTTCCTTATGATGGTGATAACAGTTTAAATCCCATGTGGGAATTTGCTTTTGTTATGAATGAAAATTCAGTATACGCATTGGAAATGCTTCTTGATAATGGACTTTCGGCTGATGATGCCAGCGAAATGTGGAGGCACGCAACATTTGATTTGATCAATATAGAGTGTGGTGATCCAAATGATGATGAGTTTTGGAATTATGAATGTTCTTGGGTTATGAAACTTATTATGCTCTGTGCATCTTATGATCATATAATTGATAATGATCCGGACTTGCGCAACTTTATAGATTTTGATCAAAATACTTATGCTCTTCATAAGTTTAGAAAATGGAACGATTTTTGTTATGAATTTGATACTTCTCATTGCGAACGTCATCCGGAACTTTACAAGTCGATTATAAGAATATATGAGAAAGAAAGTAAAAAGGAAGTGTGGAAGATATCGTTATGAGTAAAATGATAAAGACAAGGGGACGGTTCTACCGTCCTATTTTTTCAATAACGCCTTTACTTATACTTGTTAATCTGCTTATCTGCCTGATTGACAAACCGTGCTTTCTCAATTCTTTTACAAGACAACAGAACCGTCCCCTTGTCTATTTAATCATTAAAAGGTTTTGCCTTTGATTCGCAGTACATACAGCGATACACGGAGTTTTCCTTGTCGGTCAGCTTGAATATGTGCGGCAGCTCCTGTTCAACGGAGGTTATGCATCTTGGGTTTCTGCATTTTATAATGCCTTTTATGACTGTCGGCAATTCAAGATGAAGCCTGTTCAGTATTTGTCCGTCCTTTATAAAGTTTACGGTTATTCCCGGATCTATATAACCTAAAACGTCAAAATTGAGATCTATAATTTCGTTTATTTTTAAAATATCCTTTTTGCCCATTTTGCTGCTGGGACAATTTTTGATTATTGCAACCTGACAATCAAGCTCGTCAAGCTTTAAATATTCGTATATCTTCATTGCGTTTCCGGCAGTTATATGATCCAGAACAATACCGTTGCTTATAGGGTTTACTATCATTTATTCCACCTCCAAAAGCTTTAAAATAAGAGCCATTCTTATATATTTTCCGTTTAATACCTGTTTGAAATAGCAGGCTCTCGGATCACTGTCGATTGAGGTTGATATTTCGTTTACCCTTGGCAATGGGTGCATTATTGTTAAATCCTTTTTTGCGGCGGTTAGTTTGTGAGGCGTTAAGACATAGCTGTCCTTTAAACGTATATAATCCGCTTCGTTGAAAAATCTTTCACGCTGTACTCTTGTCATATACAAAATATCAAGCTCCGGCATAACTGATTCAAGGTCAGTGGTTTCTGTATATTCTATATGGTATTTATCAAGAATTTCGTTTTTGATATATTCAGGAACGGCAAGCTCCGACGGGGAGATAAGATACATTTTAATGTTTTTGTATCTTGTGAGTGCGTTAATAAGCGAGTGGACTGTACGCCCAAATTTCAAATCTCCGCAAAAGCCTATACAGAAATTGTCAAGACTGCCCTTTTCACGTTTTATTGTGAGCAGGTCGGTAAGGGTTTGGGTGGGGTGGTTGTGACCGCCGTCACCGGCATTGATAACGGGTATAGACGCTTTCATTGCCGCAACCAAAGGCGCACCCTCTTTGGGATGGCGCATGGCGATAATATCTGCATAACAGCTTACCGTGACAGCTGTGTCGGCAACACTTTCACCCTTTGCCGAGGAGCTTGAAGCGGCTTCGGAAAAACCTAAAACATTTCCGCCCAGCTCATACATTGCCGCCTCAAAGCTGAGCCTTGTTCTGGTTGACGGTTCAAAAAATAATGTAGCTAATTTTTTGCCGATGCATTTTTGAGAATATTTCTTCGGGTTTGCGATAATATCCTCCGCTTTTTCTATTAATTCATCTATTTCTTCCTTTGACAGGTCATTTATATCAATAAGACTGCGCATTGTTTTTCCCTTTCTTTATCCTGATTGCTTACGGTTATTTTATCCAGCTTTCGTCGGAAGGATTGTTTCTGAATGCAATCAGCTTTTCAATATCTTCAGGTTTTATATAACCTTCCTCTGCGGCAACCTGTGCGATTACGTCAAAGTTTGTTAAACTGATATTTTTTACCTTTGCGTCGGCAAGCCTTTCAAGACCTTTTTTCATTCCGTAGGTGAAGATGGACGCAATACCCAACACCTCCGCACCGGCATCTCTGAGTGCATCAACAACTTCGATAACACTTCCGCCCGTTGAGATGAGATCCTCCACAACAACAACTTTCTGACCTTTTTCAAGCTTTCCTTCAATCATATTGGTTCTTCCGTGATCCTTTGGCTTTGAACGTACATAGCCCATGGGCTTGTTCAGTATGTGCGCGGTTATGGCAGCGTGTGCAATGCCTGCCGTGCTTGTACCCATAAGTACCTCGCAGTCGGGGTAGTTTGTCTTTATTACCTCTGCCAGTGAGTTTTCTACATCGTCCCTTACCTTAGGCGCTGTAAGCGTGAGCCTGTTGTCACAGTATACCGGACTCTTTATTCCGCTTGCCCATGTGAACGGCTCCGACGGCCTGAAAAATACCGCCCCTATCGATAAAAGATCCTTTGCTATTAGTTTTTCCATATTTATCCTCCATTCTTCCGATTATACGGAATGTTTTTTTGTTTTTAGCGGGGCTCTGCCCCTGCACCCCGGTCGCTTTTTGAAAAAAGCGACGCAAAAACTTTATTGCAAAACTTTGTTTTGCGGAGTAAAATTTTATACTTCACGTCAGCAAAACGTCAGTTTTGCAATAAAAGTTTTCGGTTGAGCCTTTTTCAAAAGGCTCACGGGGTGCAGGGGCAGAGCCCCGCTCCTATCAACCGACAAACTCCTTAACGCATCTTTGGTATGCTTCAACGGGGTTGGGTGCTTGGGTGATAGGTCTGCCGACAACTATGTAGTCAGAGCCTATTTCCTTTGCCTTTTGCGGAGTTGTTATTCTCACCTGATCCCCCTTGTCGCCGTCAGCAAAACGAACTCCGGGTGTAACGGTTAAAAACTCCTTGCCGCAGGCATTCTTAACATCTCCGGCTTCAAGGGGAGAGCATACAACACCGTCAAGACCGGCAGCTTTTGCATTTTTGGCATAATGCATAACAACCTCGTTAATAGGCTTGTCAATAAGTAAATCCCTTGTCATAACCTCCTGAGAAGTAGAGGTCAGCTGAGTAACCGCAATAAGCAGAGGTCTTGTTCCGTCGGGACGGGTAAGTCCTTTTACTGCGGCTTCCATCATCGGTATGGTACCCGAAGCATGAAGATTGCACATATCCACATCAAGGTTTGATAATACGCTCATCGCTTTCATTACCGTGTTCGGAATGTCGCAAAGCTTTAAATCAAGAAAGATTTTGTGACCGCGGCTTTTTATTTCCTTTACAATCTGCGTTCCTTCGGCATAGAATAACTCCATACCGATTTTCACATAGGGCTTTACATCGGTAAACCTGTCTAAAAATTCCAGTGTTTCCTTCTTTGTGCTGAAATCACAAGCAATAATAACATCTTTTCCCATTAGTGCGCTCCTCCTGTTATTTCTTTTAAACTTTTTATATTATATTTTTCACAAACAGCCGGCAGCTGTTCTATTATCTCTTTGCATACATACGGATTTACAAGGTTTGCCGCGCCTATCTGAACCGCAGACGCACCGGCAAGCATCATTTCAATAACATCCTCGCAGGTCGAAATGCCGCCCATACCTATAATAGGTATCTTTACCGCTTCATAAACCTGATATACCATTCTTAGTGCAACGGGAAGAATGGCGCTTCCCGAAAAACCTCCCATTTTGTTTGCAACGACAGGCTTTTTCGTCTTTAGATCAATGCGCATACCCAGTAAGGTGTTTATCATGCTTATACCGTCCGCACCCTCCGCTTCACACGCTTTTGCTATGGAAACTATGTCGGTAACGTTAGGGGAAAGCTTGATGTATACAGGCTTTTTTGTTACTGCCTTTACCGCTTTTGTAACCTGAGCCGCACAGCTCGGCTCTGTTCCGAAAGCCATACCTCCGTTGTGGACGTTGGGGCAGCTTATGTTTACCTCAATAATCCCCACCTGTTCTTGCTCGTCTATTTTTTCGCAGCAGTAAACATATTCGTCTATGGAAAAACCGCTTATGTTTGCGATTACCGGCTTTTTAAAGATTTTTTTCAGATGCGGAAGCTCCTCGGAAATAACCTTGTCAATTCCGGGATTCTGTAAGCCTACCGAATTAATCATTCCCATTGGACATTCGGCAATTCTCGGAGTGGGATTTCCGAAACGCTCCTCCTTGGTTGTACCCTTAAAGGAAAAGCTGCCCAAAATATTAATATCGTACAGCTCGGAAAACTCTTTGCCGAATCCAAAGGTGCCGCTTGCCGGGATAATAGGGTTTGAAAGCTCCCAAGCACCCAGATTAACTCTCATGTCTACCATATTATTTCCTCCTTTTCCAAAACAGGTCCGTCCTTGCATATGCGTTTTGTCTTGTATTTGGTTTTGCAGCTGCATCCCATGCAGGCGCCGAAGCCGCAGCCCATTCTTTCCTCAAAGCTAAGCTCTCCCGAAGTAAGTGTGTTGTCATATACTGCCTTTAACATAGGTAAAGGTCCGCAGGTGTAAAAATATGTGTATTTTTCAACCTGCCCGAATGCATCGGTAACAAACCCTTTTATTCCCACACTTCCGTCAGCGGTGCAGATTAAAACCCTTGCGCCCTGCTTTTCAAATTCCGAGGTGAAAAAGACTTCATCTTTTGTGTTAAAGCCTAAAATAACGGTAGGCTTTTTACCTTCATTGATAAGCTTTTTTGTTAAATTGTACATGGGCGGAACGCCTGCGCCGCCTCCTATTACCAAGGGCAAATCCCCTGATTTTTCGGAGCTGAAGCCGTTTCCCAATCCGACAAGTATGTCAAGCTTATCCGATTCGCCCATTTTAGAAAGCGACTCTGTGCCTTTTCCCACAACCTTGTAAATAATTGTTATGCTGTTGTCATCATAATCGCATACCGAAATGGGACGTCTTAAGTAAAATCCGTCAATCAGTATGTTTATGAATTGTCCGGGCTTTGACAGTGCGGAGGTATCTCCGCATAAAATCATTTTGTATGTGTTTTTGGCAATTAAAATATTTTCTTTTATTGAATAAACTCCTTTAGTCATTGGCTGTCTTCCTTTCAGAACAATTTTCATAAGCAATTTTTCCGTTGGCAATCGTCAAAAGACATTTTGCGTATACGGTGTTTCCGTCAAAGGGAGTAGAGCGTCCCATGGAAAGAAATTCCGAAGAATTAACGGTATATTTTTTGTTTAAATCGAATACAGTCAGATTTAAGGATTCCTTTATGCCGCTTTCAAAGGGAACACAAAACCGCTTGTTTGGATTTAAGCACATCAACTCAATGAGCTTTTCGAGAGTAATTATGCCTGTTTTTACAAAATGAGTGTACATAAGCGGAAAAGCCGTTTCTATGCCCACAACTCCCATATTGCTTTTTTCAAGACCTTTTGATTTTTCTTCCTTGCTGTGGGGAGCATGGTCGGTGGCGATTATATCTATGGTACCGTCCTTTATACCCTCAATAAGAGCAAGCCTGTCCGACTCGTCACGAAGGGGTGGATTCATTTTAAATCTTCCGTCCTCCCGCAAATCCTTGTCGCTTAATATAAGATAGTGGGGAGCGGTTTCGCAGGATATGTCAACACCGTCAGCTTTTGCTTTTCTTATAAGCTCAACGCTTTGCTTTGTTGAAATGTGGCATACATGGTATTTGCAGCCTGTTTCTTTGCAAAGCTTTATATCTCTTTCAATCTGTGCATATTCGCTTTCGGAGCTTATTGTACGGTGTCCGTGCTTCTTTGCATAATCTCCGTCATGAATGTAGCCGCCCTTTAAAAGGGAATTATCCTCGCAGTGTGCAGCTATTATCTTGTTATATTTTTTTGCCGCAAGCATTGCCTTTTTCATCATTTCGAGGGATTGCACGCCCCTTCCGTCATCCGAAAAGGCAAGAACTCTTTTCGACAGATTTTCTATGTCGGAAAGCTCTTCTCCTTTTTCTCCCACTGTTATTGAAGCATAGGGGAAAACGTTTATAACGGCGTCCTTTTCTATAATCCTTTCCTGAACCGAGAGATTTTCAAGGCTGTCGGGAACGGGATTAAGATTGGGCATTGAAAAAACAGAGGTAAATCCGCCTGCCGCCGCGGCGCAAGTTCCGCTTTTTATTGTTTCTTTATACGAAAAACCCGGCTCTCTCAAATGAACATGAACATCTGTGAGTCCGGGAATAACAACGCAATCGGAAAAATCAAAAATCACACCGTCAGATAAAGAGTCTGTCGGAGCGTTAAAATATATTTTGCCGTCTGCTATATATATGTTCTTTTTTTCAAAAGCTTTATCGGAATATACGCTTGCGTTTTTTAAAATCAAATTCATTGACTGTCTCCTCAAATAAAATTATTATTAATTTATATTGTGTGCAGTATCATCGTTATATATCGAGATTTTGCGTATAATAAAAAAATCCTGTCCCAGGACAAGATAATAAAAGCAGACACACCTTATGCGTGCTTATAAATAAAATCTTGCCGGTCTCTCTGTACCTGTTTAAAGATTTCCGTATTACTGTAAATAGTTTAACATATACTAAAGAAAAAGTCAATATGGTAAATTAAACAAAAAGACGTTTCCGAAAGACGGACGGGGATATACAATGCGAAAACTTTGCATATTGCCTCCGGTTCGGAAACGTATTATCGGCTTTAGAATATTATCGGATTGTTATTTACTATTTCGCCGACACCCTCAAAGATATATTTCGGACGGTACGGGTGTTTTTTCATAATATCAATGGTGGTAACACCTGAAAGAACAAGAGCCGTTTCGATTTCCGATTCGATACCGGAAATAATATCGGTGTCCATTCTGTCGCCCACAATTATCGCGTCATCAACGCTTACACCCAGCATTTTAAGACCTGTTTTCATCATTAAGGGGTTAGGCTTTCCGAGGTAGTATGCGGAACACCCCGTTGTAAGCTCAACCGGTGAAACAAGAGCACGGCAGGCGGGAACTATACCGTTTTCGGAGGGACCTGTCATATCGGGATTTGTACCGATCAGCTTTGCACCGTTGAAAATAAGTCCCACAGCCTTTTCAATGCTTGCGTAATTATAGTTTTTTGTTTCTCCTATTATAACATAGTCGGGGTTTACGTCATTCATTGTGATTCCCGATTCGTACAATGCGTTTATAAGTCCGGCTTCGCCTATTATATATGCGGAGGCACAGGGATTTTGACTTTTAATGAAGGCAGCCGTTGCAAGGGCGCTTGTATAAAAATGCTCCTCTCCCACGTCAAGTCCCATTCGAAGAAGCTTTTGTCTTAACTCTCTCGGAGAACGCTCGCTTGAGTTTGTCAGAAACAGAAAGCTTTTGTTCTCGGTTTGAAGCCAGTTTACAAACTCCTTAACGCCGGGAAGAATTCTGTTGCCGTGGTAGATAACACCGTCCATATCGCATATAAATCCTTTTTTATCTGTTATTGACATATTTCATGATCCTTTCTTTTGTTGAAATGTATTTGTATATAGGCAAATACCGTAAAGCCTTTCTATATATATATATATAATAACATATTCGGCAGTGTATTTGCAATAGATTTTTTTAAAATTAAGTTAAAATTTACATAGAAATAATCTAAGGAGCATTACCATTTAATATAATGTCTACTGAACAAATGGTTTTGCGAAACCATTTGTGTGAAATTTTCAATTTCACACCTAAAAACAGCATTAAAATGCTGCTTTTAGGTTCACGACATTGATTGACTGACTGTTTGTGTTGGATGTCGGGAGACGACACCCAACACAAAGTGCAAGGTTTTTTTGCAAAAACGCACAAAACCCTTGCACCGGAACAATTCTGAAACGCTTGTAAGCCGCTATGCGGCTGCGTTTCATAATTGTTCAGCAGTCATTAATATAAATCACTGTTTCTTGTAAGCTTCTCCAGAACCTCGTGATCGAAATTATCCTCGTAGGCATTAAATCCGGAGGTGGTTTTATTCTTATATTTTCGGTTATCGTCCATAGCCGCTTCCTTTGTATGAATCTCCTGCTTGTTCCATCTTTCCATTATTTTATCCATATACGGGAAGGAAAGCTTTGCGGTATTCAAAAGACAAAGCTCATATGCAAAAAGAATCATATCCTCACTCATATTATATTCCTTGAGCCATTTGGTTATGTATTTTGTTTCTACCGGCGAAAGATTTCTGTCCGCTATGCCGAGTCCTTTTTGTATCTTATAGTATATGCTGTTTTTGTGTTCTTCCTCGGCAATGTGATTCATAATCTGTTCGGTTGTGATGATATTTTTGTCGTGCCATGAAACGGCAACCTTTTCTATGTATTTCATGTTTCTTTTTTCCCTTGAAATGCAGTAATCAAATATAAGAAGAATTGCCTCAGTGGAAAAGGAAAGCTCGTCATAGAGCCAGTATATTGTTTCAAGCTCGTTGGGAGTAAGGGGTTTTCCCAAAAGCTCCTGCGCCAGCAGAACCAATTCGGAAAGATCTTGATTTGCCGATATTGTTTTTTCAAGCTGAATACTGTCATAGTGCTTTCTGCCGTCCGAAACAGCGGCTTGCTGCTGATTTGTAATGGGCTTTTCCACAACTTCGTTTATCGGACTGTCAAGAAATTCGATTACTCCGCTGTCCTCCAGTATCATTCCTTCATTTTTCCAGTAGTTCATTGCCTGGATAACATCGCTTTCAAGTGCGTTAAGATCCTCGGCAATTTCCGCCGTTGTAACCTCCGCACCGTTTACGGCAAGCTTTAAGGCATAAAGATATACCTTTAAAAACAAACCGCCGGTATCCTTTAAATAGGTATCGATAAAATATACCGGGACAGGTATGTGATTTTGATTTATAACAAATTTGGGCATAATTGTTGATGCTTCCTTTCGTAATTAAATGTGCAAAAAAAGCGTATCTTATTTTGCACATCAAGATTTTTGCCGCCGCAAAGCGACATAGATATTATTGTGTATAGTTGTTTTTAAAATTATTATAAAAACAGCGTTTCATAATTGTTCGGCAGTCGTTATATGTTACTATTCAGGTATAAATTATTGTTTATATGTTTTATTATTTAGGATAACAAGTATATGTTTGCTAATTTTTGTTATCTGTAATTTCCGATGTTGAAACAGTTGTACTTTTGTTTGCCCAAAAGTACCAAAAGGCACATAAGGTGTTCCCCTT
>JAXEIW010000048.1:0-9094 GCA_034101885.1 Clostridia bacterium
GGAGCAACAAGTCCGCCCAGACCGTATATTAAGAGATTGTGTGATAACAATTTTCCTGCCGGAACCTCACGGTATTTTACACCCTTTAATGCAAGCGGTATCAACGCAACAATAATAAGAGCGTTGTATATGATTGCCGAGAGTACCGCACTCTGCGGAGAGTGAAGTCCCATTATGTTAAGTGCCGCAAGTCCCGGATAAAGTCCCATAAACAATGCCGGAATGATTGCAAAATACTTTGCGACATCGTTTGCAATTGAGAAGGTGGTAAGGCTTCCTCTTGTCATTAAAAGCTGCTTGCCGATACGAACAATATCAATAAGCTTTGTGGGCGAGGAGTCAAGGTCAACCATATTGCCGGCTTCCTTTGCCGCCTGTGTACCGCTGTTCATGGCAACAGCCACATCTGCCTGCGCAAGTGCCGGAGCGTCGTTTGTTCCGTCGCCCGTCATAGCTACAAGGTGTCCCTTTGTCTGAAAATCTCTTATCATCTTGAGCTTGCCCTCCGGCGTAGCCTCGGCAAGGAAATCATCCACGCCTGCCTCTGCTGCGATTGCCGCCGCCGTAACAGGGTTATCGCCCGTAATCATAATGGTCTTTATGCCCATTTTTCTAAGATCTGCAAACTTTTCCTTTACACCGTGCTTTATAATATCCTTTAAGTGAATGACACCGAGAATTTTATGGTTCTTTGCAACCACAAGCGGTGTGCCGCCCTGTGACGCTATTTGTTTAACAACCTGCGTACATTCGTCAGAAACCGTTCCGCCTGCTTTCTTTACATAAGTACAGATTGCGTCTGCCGCACCCTTTCGGATTTCGGCACCGTTATAGTCCACACCGCTCATTCGGGTATTTGCGGTAAACGGAATAAAGGTCATATTTTTATCCTGTATGCTCGTACCTCTTATATCGAATATCTCCTTTGCCAAAACAACAACGCTTCTGCCTTCGGGGGTTTCGTCTGCCAGAGAGGAAAGCTGTGCTGCCTCTGCAAGCTCCCTTTCGTCTGTGCCGTCAACCGGTATAAAAGCATACGCCTGACGGTTTCCGAGAGTGATTGTACCTGTTTTATCCAGCAGCAGAACATCCACATCTCCGGCCGCTTCGATGGCACGTCCGCTCATAGCAAGGACATTCGCCTGATTTAAACGACTCATACCTGCAATACCGATAGCGGAAAGCAATGCTCCGATTGTTGTAGGTGCAAGACACACCAGTAAGGCAATCAATGTTGTAATCGATGTCGGATTTTCAATGCCTGCCTGATTTGCAGAGAAAATCGAATAAGTATACAGCGACATCGTTACCAGTATAAAGATGATAGACAATGCGACAAGGAATATCTGAAGTGCGATTTCATTCGGCGTTTTCTTTCTTGACGCGCCTTCAACCATGGCAATCATTTTATCCATGAAGCTTTCTCCGGCTTCGCTTGTAACGCGTATTACAATCCAGTCGGACAAAAGCGTTGTGCCGCCTGTTACGGCGCTTCTGTCACCGCCCGCCTCACGGATAACCGGAGCCGATTCACCCGTGATAGCGCTTTCATCAACCGAGGCTGCGCCCTCAATAATTTCACCGTCGGCAGGGATTTGTTCGTTTGCTTTTACAATAACAATATCCCCCTTTTTCAGTGACGCTGAAGGTACAACCGTTATTTTGTCTTTCTGCTCAGGTGACGGAAGCTTATGTGCTTCTACATCTTTTCGTGAAGCTCTTAACGAGTCCGCCTGCGCCTTGCCTCTGCCTTCGGCAATTGCCTCGGCAAAGTTTGCAAACAGACAGGTAAACCACAGTATAATTGCTATTGCCAATGTGTAGCCTGCCGATGCATCCTTAATGCCGAACATGGATAAAAGCCACAATCCGGTTGTAAGAACAGCTGATATATATACAAGCAGCATAACCGGGTTATTCACCTGAATTTCAGGGTTCAGCTTGATAAACGAACCTTTTACTGCTCTTAGTATCATACTCTTATCGCCAAAAATATTTTTTGATTTTTTAGACATATCTCATACCTCCTTATACAATGCTTTGGAAAAATTCCGCGATAGGTCCGAGTGCCAGTGCCGGGAAGAAGCTCAGAGCACCGATAATAAGGACTATCAATATCAGTAAAAATACGAACATTGCATTTGCTGTTGACAGAGTACCTGCCGTAACGGCAATTCTCTTTTTCTTAACAAGATTGCCTGCGATAGCAAGTGTTCCGATAACCGGAATAAATCTTGCAAAAAGCATGACAAGTCCTATACTTATGTTAAGAAACGGCGTATTTGCGTTAAAGCCTGCAAATGCCGAACCATTGTTTCCGCCTCCGGACGAATATGCATACAGCATTTCCGAAAAGCCGTGTGCGCCACCGTTGTTCAGGCTGTCTGCAACAGCCGGAACAACTGCCGCAATACCGCTGCCGACAAGGATGACAATCGGTGTTGCAAGGCATACAAGCACTGCCCATTTCATTTCATACGGTTCAATTTTCTTACCCAAAAATTCAGGTGTTCTGCCGACCATAAGACCTGCTATAAATACGGTCAGTATCGCAAAAGCCAACATTCCGTAAAGACCGCAGCCCGTACCGCCGAAAACAACCTCGCCGAGCATCATAAGAAGCATGGGAATCATACCTCCGATAGGCGTATAGCTGTCATGCATGGAGTTAACGGAACCGTTTGATGCTGCTGTTGTAAATGCTGCCCATGTAGAGGATGTTGCAATTCCGAAGCGGGTTTCCTTGCCTTCCATGTTTCCGCCTGCCTGACCGACGCTTGATATGTCAACCATTCCGTTTTGGGCAAGCTGAGGAGTTGCTCCCTGCTCACATACGGCAACAACACCAAGTGCTATAACAAGGCAGATGAACATTGCCATAAATATTGCCACCCCTTGTTTTTTGTTTTTAACACTTTTTCCGAAGGTAAAGCACAGTGCCGCAGGTATCAGAAGGATTGAAAGCATTTCAAGTATATTGGTAAACGGATTTGGATTTTCCAGCGGATGTGCAGAGTTTACTCCCATAAATCCGCCGCCGTTTGTACCGGTTTGCTTGATTGCAACCTGACTTGCGGCAGGTCCCATAGGAACAAATTGCTCTGTTACAATATTTACCGGGATTTTCTGTCCGCCGAAGGTGATAACAGCTTCTCCGGCTTCCTCGGATATATTGCTGATTTTTGAATCTGCAAGAACATCACTGTTAAGTGTATCGCTGCCTCGTTTATAGCTGCCGAGTACATCGCCCTCCATGATTATTTTTGCATCATTAACAACCTTGCCGTCTACCGTTACTACGCTGTTTTCCGTGTCAATTTCAGCGTTATCTATAATCTTGTTATCTTCGTCTATGGCAAAGGTTTCGGAGCTTACAGCAATCGGTTCAAGAAGCGATACCGTTTCGCCGCCCTTCAAATTCTGAATTACGCCTCCGCCGATAAGAGCAATAGAAATAACAAGGTTTAACGGAATAAGGATATGGATAGTTATTCTTGTCAGGTCTACCCAGAAGCTTCCGAGTCCCTCGGATTTTACTTTTATAAAGCCGCGTATCATTGCAAACAGCACCGCAATACCCGTTGCCGCCGACACGAAGTTTTGCACCGTCAGTCCGAGTGCCTGTGTGAGATAGCTTAATGTGGATTCGCCGCTGTATGCCTGCCAGTTGGTGTTGGTAACAAAGCTTGCTGCGGTATTAAAGGACAAATCCCATTTCACGCCCGATAATTTCTGCGGGTTTCCGGGAAGAACTCCCTGCAAAAGCTGTAGCAGGAACAGGAATACAAGACCGATTCCCGAGAAAATAAGCACACTCACAGCATACTTTTTCCAAGTCATCTGCTCGTCTTTGTTAATTCGTAAAATCTTATATAATGACTGCTGAACAATTATGAAACGCAGCCGCATAGCGGCTTACAAGCGTTTCAGAATTGTTTGGGTGCAAGGGTTTTGTGCGTTTTTGCAAAAAAACCTTGCACCCTTAATAAATATTTTGCTTCCAAAATATTTATTTCAGCAGGCATTATCAATGCGAACTGTGTAAAATCTTTGATTTTACACGAAAAATTTTGACAAAAGTCAAAATTTTTCTAAATGCGATTGAAAATCGCATTTATTCAGTGAGCATTATATATACCATTTTCACACGGTGTAAGCACTCTTGATAAGAACGTTTTTTCTCCGTTCATAACTTTTTTTATGTACCCTCCCAGCGGTATGGCAAGAGCAACCAGTGCCGCGAGATACAGTATGTACTGCAAAACAGTATTCATTACTGCTCATCTCCCTTCATTAATATGTAAACATAGTAAATCAATAATCCTGCTGCGGCTATGCCGCAAATAGCTACAATTGCTTGCATTGTTTTTCCTCCTTTTTATATGAATGCTTTGACGCTTCACCTACACCCAACCCATAATAATCGATACAGGCAAAACAATGATAATCGTGCATATACACACGGAACACAGCACGAATAACGGTGCGCCTATAAAGATTGCCAAAAAGAACAGGTATGGGTGTCGCATGGAAAGCTGCAAAGCACACTTGTCAAATTTTTTTTCAAATTTGCGAAATGTATTTACAAGACCTGACATGCTCTATCCCTCCTTCTGTACTTATCATAACACATTCCGTATTAAAACGGTAAAAAGATAAAATTAATAAAATTAAAATATCATTAGTTTTTGATTTGTCACGATTTAATCGGAATTTCTCCATATTAAACAAATACCAATAACGCTGTTACCGCAATTTAAAAAAATATTTTAAAAAAATGAACCGAATGTAATCATGTGACTATATATATAGTGAAAGGGGTTAATAATCCCCCTTAAATAACAATACATATATGGAGGATTTTTATTATGAAAAAAAGATTACTTACAAGCACATTGGTTTTGGCGCTTTGCACAGCCATGATAGGAAACCCTGTTTTAGCAGAGGAAGATAACAAAGAGGTAACATTGACAAACGCTGTTGAGGTAACCGACACGGCAGCAGAAAATACCGAAGCAGAGGTTCAGCCGGTTGTTGAAATGCCGGTACGAGTTTTCGGAACAGCTCAGATTATGGAGGACGGCAGCCTTCTCGTTAAAAGCGACGCTGACGAAAACATCGAATATGTTGTAAGAATAACAGATGAAACAGCAATTGTAGACGCGGCAACAGGTGATCCTGTGGGCAAAACAGAGATAGAGGACGGAGAAAAGGTTTGCGCTTGGCTTTCAAATGCTATGACCTTCAGCCTTCCTCCCCAGTCAAATGCGGTCTTGATTGCCGCAAATGCCGCAGAGGAAAGCGAAGTTCCCGAATATTATCAGGTTGTAGGTTTAGATATTACTCCTATGCCGGCTATATATCCGCCGCTGCCCGTAACCGAGGCAAATCTTCCCGTATGGGACGGCACAACGCTGAAAATTCCCGCAACAGCTGAGCTTACTCCTTACAGAACAAAGAACATCGTAACCTTGGAGTCACTTGTTCCCGGCACAAAAATTCTTACATGGAACGATGAGGAAGGAAATGTTGACAAGGTTGTTGTGTTCCCGTATGAATACAGAGGATATTTGGAAACAGCAAATAATATCGTAACCGTTTCGAGCAATATACTTTCAAAGGAATCAAAAAATATAGACGGAACAATATATATTCCTATTCGCGCAGCTGCCGAAGAAGCAGGCTATGACGTGTCCTGGACAAGAGAGGACGGCGCAATAATAGCTGATTTGGGAAACAAAATCATTTCCGTTCTTCCCGATTCGGATTATGTTATGACAGCTGACGGCGAGGTTATGATGGAAGGTAAAAGTATTATCGACAACGATACCATCTATCTTACAGCTTCTGATATTGCAACATTTTTGAATTTCTTCTACATAGATTAATACAGTCGATTCCTCTTGTTGAGAGAATAGGATTTAAGAGCATACTTGTTCAAAATTTGCCTGACGGGCTTTAACCGTCGGCATGAGAACAGTATGTTCTTTTTGCGTGTAAATTTATGAATTGTGCTGAAAAAAACAAAAAGAAAATTCATCAATGCTGAAATATTTAAAATTGTATTGCAATAAATATTGACTTTAGCAAACATTGCAAATATAATATTATTAACTATCGATAGCCGAAAGGAATATATATATGCCTACAAGATATGTAAATTCAATAAAAAAAGCCTTTGATGTGCTTGATATACTTACTTTGGGCGATATGGACAAGAAGGGCATGAGCCTTACCGAGCTGTCCGAAAAGTCCGGAATAAAGCCAAGCACACTGCATAATATTTTAAGAACAATGAAGGATTGCGGATACGTTGAGCAGAATAAAAAATCACTGTATACAACAGGAAAACGCTGCGCCCAAATTGCCGTTGTCAATCAGCTGTCGGCAGTGCAGTCAATGTTTTTGTTTGTAAACGATGAAATGCGAGGCTTGGCGGAACGTACAGATTCGGTTGTATCATTTTATGTTCTTCATAACGGCGCAAGAATAAATTATGCCTGTTTCAGAGGCGACAAAAACCTTAAGGTTGATTATACAATGCTTAAAAAAAATAATATTTATGAGTATCCGTCGGGTAAAATTTTAGTTGCCTATTGCAGTGAAAGGGAAAGAGAAAAGATTATTGCAAAAAACGGCTATCCCGCCGGAATAAATACACGGCGTGAGTTTATGGACTATGTTAAAAGCATAAAATCAGAAGGCGTACTCCCACAGCATACCGAAAACGGAGAAACCTCAAGCTATGCCACCGCAGTTTTTTCCAACAGACGGCTTTGGGGCAGCTTGGGTGTCAGCGTTCCGACCGACCGATGTACGGAAGAAAAGGAAAAAAAGCTTATAGAGGAATTAGTTAAATCGGCGGAAATAATATCAAATTATAAAGAAAACTAATTTAATTGCCCGTGCGAAATTTTCCTCGGCATAAGCCTCGGAAACGCACATAGGCGTAATAATCTCTTATCATTCTTTACCCTGCGGATAAGAGAAATTTAATTACAATTTGTGCCGACGCAGGGCGGCGGAATGGAGATTATTATGAAAGTTACATGGATAGGACAGGCAGGACTTTTGATGGAGAACGATAATGTTAAAATCATGATAGATCCGTATCTGTCAAACAGCTGTGCCGCACTGAATCCGAAAAATGAAAGACGTGTCCCCGTTAAGGAGGAATTGTTTTCGGAAAATCCCGATATTATCGTAATCACCCATAATCACATGGATCATATGGATCCCGAAACAATGGAAAAATTGCTTGATACAGACAGACAAATAACCGTTCTTGCTCCCTATGACGCATGGCAGAGCGTGAGAAAATTCGGCGGCAATCATAACTATGTTATGTTTAACCGAGGCACTCAATGGACGCAAAACGGCATACTGTTTAAGGCGGTTAAAGCCGAACATTCGGATTTGACGGCAGTGGGCGTTATTATCAATGACGGAAAAAGTAAATTATATGTCACCGGTGATACTTTATATAATAATGAGGTGTTTGAGGATGTAAAAGAAGAAACAGATGTTGTTTTTCTGCCCATAAACGGTGTGGGAAATAACATGAACGCAGAGGACGCCGCACGTTTTGCACGACGCATAGGCGCTAAAAAAGCCGTTCCCCTTCATTGGGGATTGTTTGATGACATAAATCCGAAAACGTTTGATTTCCCGTCAGCCGTTATACCGGAATTTTATAAGGAAATAAAATTACAGAAGTAAGAGTATTTGACGAGATAATGAAGTAAAAAATTAAGTGACATAAAAATATAGAGAATAGCTTAAGACAGCATTAATTTGAAAAGAGGGATATTAAAATGAAAATAAGGGACATAAAAACATTTACAGTTGATTGCTTCAGAACAAACTGGGTATTTGTTAAGGTTTACACCGATGAGGGTATTGACGGAGTAGGTGAAGCAACTCTTGAATACAAGGAAAAAGCGCTTATCGGTGCGGTTGAACACATTAAGGAATATCTTGTGGGCAAAGATCCCCGTGACATTGAAAATCACTGGCACAGCATATACCGCGACGCTTATTGGAGAGGCGGCGCTGTGCTTATGTCGGCATTATCGGCAGTGGAAACGGCGCTTTGGGATATTTTGGGAAAAAGCCTTAATGTTCCCGTCTACAGATTAATGGGCGGAAAGGTTAACGATGAAGTAAGAATTTATGTAAACGGTTGGTTTGCAGGCGCAAAAACGCCAAAGGAATTCGGTGAAAAAGCAAAAATTGCCGTTCAAAAGGGAATTACCGCAATGAAATGGGATCCCTTCGGGAAATCATATCTTGAAATATCAAACAAGGATTTAAACACCGCTTTGGAATGTGTTGCCGAGGTAAGAAGTGCGGTTGGAAATTCCGTTGATTTGCTGATAGAAGGTCACGGACGCTTTAACATTACCACCGGAATAAAGATTGCAAAGGAGCTTGAACAGTTTAAGCCAATGTTCTTTGAAGAGCCTGTTCCTCCCGATAATCTCGATGCGCTGAAAGCGGTCAGAGATAAATCACCTGTCCCCATTGCAGCCGGAGAAAGACTGTACACAAGGTGGGATTATCGGAAAATGTTTGATCTTATGGCGGCCGACTACATTCAGCCCGACATTTCTCATGCAGGCGGAATTATGGAGCTTAAGAAAATTGCCGCAGAGGCGGAATGCAGATATATTCCCTTTGCACCGCACAATCCGTCAGGACCTGTTGCCAATGCCGCAACTCTTCAGCTGGCGGCAAGCTGCCCTAATTTTTCTATTCTTGAAATTATGTATTCCGATGTGGAATATCGCAAGGATATTACAACCGAAAGCCTTGAATACAAGGACGGATATATGAAAATACCCGACAAACCCGGATTGGGCATTGAGATTAACGAGGAGGAGTGCCTGAAACACCCCTATAAGCCTCATACCTTAAGACATTACACAGGAGCACTGACCGACATAAGACCGCCCAAGAGTGAATTTTATTTTTAAGTGCTGAAAGTTTGAATAAAATTGCCAATCTACCAGCTTTTTATTCGGAGCAGTCCTTCGATCGACTTGCTTGCTTCTTTTTCACATTAGATTTGTGCCGCCGTATGGCGGCGGAATGG
>JAXEIW010000049.1:0-17238 GCA_034101885.1 Clostridia bacterium
TTTACACAGTTCGCATTGATAAAGCCTGCTGAAATAAATATTTTGGGAGCAAAATATTTATTAATGGTGCAAGGTTTTTTTGCAAAAACGCACAAAACTCTTGCACCCAAACAATTATGAATCGATTTTAAGCTGCTATGCGGCTGCGTTTCATAATTGTTCAGCAGTCATTATATAACATTATTTAAAAGCTCCTGAATATTACAGTAATTTTATTCTGATACGGTTACTGTAATATTTCGGAAGATTTTTATTAAACTCTCGGTTTTAAGCGGCGGTTTAGTTTGATTAAAAATGCAAAAAGTTCACCTTATCAAGAAAGACAGAAGGTGAACTTTAAATTTTTTTATTTGTTAATAAGTATTATTGTTTTGCTGTTTTAGCATCTTCGTTTCTGATTTGTGCTCTTTTTATTTTACCGCCGAGAGTTTTCGGGAGCTCGTCCACAAATTCAACTATTCTCGGATACTTATAGGGCGCGGTAGCTTTTTTAACGTGATTTTGAAGCTCTTTTACAAGCTCATCTGAAGGAGTATAGTCCTTTGCAAGCACAACGGTTGCTTTAACAACCTGACCTCTTATAGGATCGGGTGCGGCAGTTATTGCACATTCGACAACTGCGGGATGCTCAATAAGAGCGCTTTCTACTTCAAAAGGCCCGATACGGTAGCCGGAGCATTTAATAACATCATCATGTCTGCCTACGAACCAATAATAACCGTCATTATCTCTCCATGCAACGTCTTTAAGATTATAATCTCCCGTTCCCATAGCTTTGTTTGTTTCTTCCTCGTTTTTGTAATATCCTACAAACAACCCTACAGGGGGATTGTTCTTTACATCGCATATTACTATTTCGCCTTCTTCACCGTTGTCGCAAACTTCGCCCTTATCATTTATAAGCTTAAGGTCGTATATTGGCGAAGGCTTTCCCATAGCTCCGGGAATAGGCTCAAACCATTGAAAATCGGCAAGCAGAACGGTACCCTCTGATTGACCGAAGCCTGTATGGATTTTTCCGCCCGTTAGTTCAAGCCATTTGTTATATACCTCAGGGTTTAAAGGTTCTCCTGCTGTTGCCCAGTTTTCAACGCTTGATAAATCATAAGATGCAACATCTTCCTGAAGCATAAAACGATACATTGTCGGGGGAGCACAGAAGGTAGTAAGCTTGTATTTTTCTATTACAGCCAACAGCTTTTTTGGAATGAATTTATCCATATCATAAGCAAATATTGTTGCACCGCAGCACCATTGTCCGTAAATTTTTCCCCAGCCGAATTTTGCCCAGCCTGAATCGGAAACGCTCATGTGAAGCTTATTTTCCCGGACTCTCTGCCAATATTTTGCGGTTACTATGTGACCGAGCGGGTGCAGATAGTTGTGCATTACCATTTTCGGCATACCGGTTGTGCCTGATGTAAAATAAATTTGCATTATGTCGGTTGCTTTTGTAGCTTCATCACCGACAGGACGTGTAAATTCATCGGAATACGTCATAAATTCTTTGTTAAAATTAAACCAGCCCTCTCTGTCAACATCGCCTACCAAACCAATGCTTTTTACCGTAGGCATTTCGGGGAGAGCAAGCTCCATTTGGCTTACAACATAATCATCATTAAGACATATAAACATTTCGATATTTGCCGCATTTGCACGATATGCAATATCTTTTTTCGTTAGTTGGAGAGTGCCGGGAATGAAGATAACGCCCAGTTTGATTAAAGCAGTCGCACATATCCAGTATTCCCAGCGGCGTCTTAATATAAGCATGGCTACAGAGCCCTTTTTTAAGCCTTTTGCTTTAAAGAAATTTGCCGCACGGTTTGAAAGCTTACTCATTTCTTCAAAAGTGAAAACTTTTTCTTCATCGTAATCGTTGCACCAAACCAAAGCTCTGATATCTTTATTTTCCTTTGCCCAGCCGTCAACAATATCAAAACCAAAGTTGAAATTGTCAGGGGTATTTATTTTATAATTGTTTTTAAAATCTTCGTATGAATCAAATTCTGTTCGTGGTAAATATTTTTCTAACATATGTAAAACGTCCTTTCGTGTGCCTGTTATTCGCAAATCATTGTAAGGAACTTGGCAGGAGTTGAAGAACCGCATTTTTGACCGTGAGGGTATGTTGGGTTAAAGTATATGCTGTCGCCTGCGTGTAATTCTATTTGCTGATTTGCAAAGGTGAGTATTATTGTTCCTTCCAAAACAAGATTAAATTCTTCTCCGCTGTGTGTGACTAAATCGGCGGGTTTGTCCGATGGGTCAAGGGTTACAATAAAAGGCTGCATTATTTTCTTTGAAAATCTAAATGCGAGGTCCTGAAAAACATAACCCGGATAGCGGTCTGCAATTAATCCTTCACCTGCACGGACGACCTGATATGTATCAAGCTTTGCTGAAGTGCCTGTAAGCAGCTCTGAAAAATCCACTCCGAATTTTTTTGCCAGATGATAAATTACACTTATCGGAATATCATTTCCGTTTTCTTCATATCCGACGTATACCGATTTGTCGATTCCCAGTTCTTTTGCGGTTTCTTCGACGGTATAGCCGCATATTTCCCGCAGTTCTTTGATACGAATTGCTATTTCTCTTATTTCGTCCATTTTTTCAGTCATCCTTTCCGATGGGAGTTTTTTGTATATATGTATACAACTATTATTTTATCATATTAAAAAAAGCGTGTCAACAAATTAAGACAGATTTTGAGATTGTAAACAAAATGAAGTTGAATAGTTGGAAACTATTTGTAAATAACAATAATTATTAAATAATATTTTTGAGTTTTAAATACATATTTTTGCTTGACAAATTAACTATTTAATAGTATAATACATATTAATCAGATAGGTTTTATTTGTTAATCTTATACAGAATGATAAGGATGTGAATTATAATGAGTAAAGAACTTACACGCGAGGAAGCATGGAATTTGCTGAATGAATATAATAAAGAGCATTTTCATTTAAAACACGCTTTGACGGTTGAGGGAGTAATGAGATATTTTGCCCAAAAGCTGAATTATTCGGAGGAAACGGAATTTTGGGGAAATGTCGGACTTTTGCATGACCTTGATTTTGAACAATTTCCTCAGCATCATTGTATAAAGGAACAGGAAATTATGAAAAACCTCGGACTTGACGAGCGTCTTATTCACGCTGTGGCAAGTCACGGATATGAATTGACTGTTGATATAAAACCGGAACATGAAATGGAAAAAGTGCTTTATGCCACCGATGAGCTTACCGGACTTATAGGTGCCGTTGCTTTGATGCGCCCTTCAAAGAGTGTTTCCGATTTGGAGTTGAAATCGGTTAAGAAAAAATATAAAAATATGAATTTTGCCGCAGGCTGTTCAAGAGATGTTATTGAGCGTGGTGCGGAAATGCTCGGCTGGGAGCTTGATTATTTGATTTGTGAAACTATTTTGGCTATGAGAAGTTGTGAGAGTATTTATGAGAGCATTTGAAGAAATTATAAATAATATTATAAATAACAGAGATTTTTTGGATGACGAAGTTAAAACTTTACTTGAAACATCGGAAGCGGACAAAATTCTTTTTTCAAAGGCAGACAGTGTCAGACGTAAAATCTACGGCAATGAGGTTTATATAAGAGGCTTAATTGAATTCACTAACTACTGTAAAAATAACTGCTATTACTGTGGTATACGCAGAGATAATAAAACTGTCGAAAGATACAGACTCGACAGAGAAGATATATTGTCATGCTGCAAGGAGGGCTATGTTCTCGGTTTTCGTACCTTTGTTTTGCAGGGAGGCGAGGATCCGTATTACAGTGATAAATTAATATGTGAGATTGTTTCTGAAATAAGAGAAAAATTTTCTGACTGTGCCATTACGCTTTCAATTGGAGAAAAATCAAAAGAAAGCTATCGTATGTTTTATAATGCCGGCGCAAATCGTTATTTATTAAGGCACGAAACGGCAGACGAGGAGCACTATAAAAAGCTTCATCCCGAAAGCATGAGCTTAAAAAATCGAAAAAGATGTTTATTTGATTTAAAAGAAATAGGCTATCAGGTAGGATCGGGATTTATGGTCGGCTCACCTTATCAGAAAACACAAAATTTAATTGATGACCTTCGTTTTTTACAGGAGTTGAAACCCGATATGATTGGAATAGGACCGTATATCAATCATGCGCAGACGCCGTTTGCGGAATTTGGCAACGGAAGCTTTGAATTGACCCTTCGTATGATTTCAATGTTAAGACTATTATTTCCGTATGCGCTGATTCCTGCAACAACGGCATTGGGAACAATTCATCCGCAGGGACGTGAACTTGGTCTTAAGGCAGGTGCTAATGTGGTAATGC
The DNA here is from genome assembly GCA_034101885.1 of Clostridia bacterium. Classification (GTDB taxonomy): domain Bacteria; phylum Bacillota; class Clostridia; order UBA1381; family UBA1381; genus RGIG1988. Next base: position 4,345 of record JAXEIW010000049.1, read on the forward strand.
CAAATCTTTCACCGGTAAAAGTGCGAAGTCTTTATGAGCTGTATGAAAACAAAATATGCACCGGTGAGGAAGCGGCGCAGTGTCGTGGTTGTCTTGAAAGGCGTGTAAAATCAGCAGGGTACAAAATCGTAACCGCTGTCGGAAACGTAAAAAAAGAATAAATTTTTTATAAAAATTTTGTATCCTGTTTGTCGGACGTGAAAAAAATATTTTTTCGCGTCCGATTATTGAAATAATAACATATTTCAATTAACTTAAAAATAAATAATGCTCACTGAATAAATGCGATTTTCAATCGCATTTAGAAAAATTATGACTATTGTCAAAATTTTTCGTGTAAAATCAAAGATTTTACACAGTTCGCATTGATAAAGTCTGCTGAAATAAATATTTTGGCAGCAAAATATTTATTCATGGTGCAAGGATTTTTTTGCAAAAATGCACAAAATCCTTGCACCAAAACAATTCTGAAATGCTTGTAAGCCGCTGTGCGGCTGCGTTTCAGAATTGTTCAGCAGTCATTAAATAGATAATTTATTCCTAAATATTTTAAAGTCTGACTATACTTCAACAATATTTTAATACATATTACAGAAAAAAATCACTTTTTCAATAAAATTAAAAAATTTATTACAAAATATCTTGACACGGGAAGAATAAAAATATAAAATATATAAGATATGATTTATGTCATAGCATATGATATATTTATAAAGCTTACGACAATATAATTTGAAAGGACTGGTAACGCAAATGTTAATAACTCAAGCGCCTAAGGGAACCGAGGATTTGCTGCCTAAGGACAGTTACAAATGGCACTATCTTGAAAATAATTTTAAAAAGGTATGTGATTGCTTTGGATATAAAGAAATAAGATTTCCTACCTTTGAGCATACAGAACTTTTTGAGCGCGGTGTGGGTGATACAACGGATGTTGTTCAAAAACAGATGTATACATTCAATGATAAGGGCGGCAGAAGCATTACGCTTCGTCCGGAGGGAACTTCGTCGGTTTGCAGAAGTTTTTTACAAAATAATCTTTATGCAGAACCTATGCCTGTTAAAACATATTACGATATACCTTGTTTCAGATATGAAAATAAGCAAAAGGGAAGATTAAGAGAATTTCACCAGTTCGGAGTTGAGGTTTTCGGGGCAAAAGGTCCTTCCGTTGATGCGGAAATTGTCAGTCTTGCATTGACTTTTTTAAGAAACTGTGGTCTTGATGTTATGTCTGTTAATATAAACAGCATAGGCTGTCCTGCGTGTAGGGAAAGATATAAGGAAGCCTTAAAGGACTTTTTAAGACCTAATCTTGATAAGCTATGTTCTACGTGTCATGAAAGATTTGAAAGAAATCCTCTCAGAATCATTGATTGCAAATCTGAAATTTGTCAGGAAGCGGTAAAGGGTGCTCCTAAGCTTTTGGATTATATTTGCGATGATTGCAGAGATCATTTTGAGGGCTTTAAGGCACAGCTTGATCTTTTGGGCATAGATTATAAAATTGACAGCGGAATTGTGAGAGGACTTGACTATTATACAAAAACAGTGTTTGAAATAATAAGCGGCTCGTTTACGGTTTGCGGAGGCGGAAGATATGACGGTCTAATTGAGGAATTCGGCGGAGATTCGACTCCAGGTATAGGATTTGGCTTGGGAATCGAAAGACTGTTAATCAGGCTTGAAGATTTGGGAGTGGAAATACCAAATGATGAGCTTCTTGATTTATATGTAATAGCTTTGGGTGAAAATGCAGAAAAATTTACTTTCAAGCTTGCATATGATTTACGTCAACAAGGAATAAAAGTTGATATTGACCATATGTCCCGTGGGTTAAAATCACAGATGAAGTATGCCAATAAGCTTGGATGCAGATATACGGCTGTTTTCGGTGACAATGAGATTGAAAAGGGAATTGTTAATATTAAAAATATGGAAACCGGCAGTCAGACAGAAATCGAAACAGATAAAATTTATGAATTTATTAAGGGAGATAATAAATAATGGAAACAATAAAGGATTTTAAAAGAACACACAGATGCGGTGAATTGGACGAAAATAATATCGGTCAGGAAGTTATAGTCATGGGCTGGACGCAGACATATAGGCAGCTTGGAGCATTAACCTTCATAGATTTAAGAGATATAACGGGCATAATACAATTATCCTTTTCGGAAGATATTTCAAGCGAAGCGTTTAATAAGGCTCAAAGAGTTAGAAACGAATTTGTTCTTGCCGCAAAAGGTACTGTTGTTATGCGTTCTGCCATAAACGACAAAATAAAAACAGGTAAAATTGAAATTCAGGTTACCGAGCTTCGTATACTTGATGAGGCTCAAACACCTCCTATAGCCGTAGAGGAAAACTCGAATGTAAAGGAAGAAGTCAGACTTAAGTACAGATATTTGGATTTAAGACGTCCCGATGTGCAGAAAAATATTATTACAAGACACAAAATAGCACAGCTTGCAAGAGAATATTATTCCGATAATAACTTTTTGGAAATTGAAACACCTATGCTTACAAAAAGCACACCTGAAGGAGCAAGAGATTATCTTGTTCCGAGCCGTGTTCATCCGGGAAAATTTTATGCTTTACCGCAGTCTCCCCAGTTGTATAAACAGCTTTTGATGGTTTCCGGCATGGACAGATATTTTCAAATAGTAAAATGCTTCAGAGATGAGGATTTAAGAGCGGACAGACAACCCGAATTTACCCAAATAGATCTTGAGATGTCTTTTGTTGAGGCAGAAGATGTTATGTCGGTAAATGAAAAATTTATAAAGAAATTATTTAAAGAAATTAAGAATATTGACATAGAAATACCTTTAAGAAGAATACCTTGGAAAATTGCCATGGAAAAGTACGGTTCGGATAAGCCCGATACAAGATTTGGTCTTGAATTGCAGAATGTTTCGGAAGTTGTCAAAAACTGCGGGTTTAAAGTGTTTTCCGGTGCAGTACAATCGGGCGGAAGTGTAAGAGGCATAAACATTAAAGGCGGTGCAGATAAGTTCTCAAGGAAAGAAATTGACGCCCTCGGTGAATTTGTAAAATCTTACAGAGCAAAAGGTCTTGCTTGGCTCAGTATCGGTGAAACGGAAAACAAATCCTCCTTTGCAAAATTTCTTGCCGAGGATGAGGTTAACAGCTTAATTAATGCCATGAACGGCGAAAAAGGCGATTTGTTGGTATTTGTTGCCGATAAAAACAGTGTAGTGTTTGACTCTCTTGGCGCTTTGCGTGTTCATGTTGCAAAGAAACTCGGATTGATAAAAGAAGGTACTTATGATTTATTGTGGGTTACCGAATTCCCGTTATTGGAGTTTAATGAAGATGAAAACAGATTCCAGGCAATGCATCATCCGTTTACCGCGCCGATGGATGAAGATATTCAATATCTCGATTCAGATCCCGGAAGAGTAAGAGCTAAGGCTTATGATATAGTTATTAACGGATGTGAAGCCGGGGGAGGAAGTATAAGAATATATAACTCAGACTTACAGCAAAAAATGTTTGAAACCTTGGGCTTTTCAAAAGAGGATGCATGGGAAAGATTTGGATTTTTGCTTGAAGGCTTAAAATACGGAACACCTCCGCACGGCGGTATGGCATACGGTCTGGACAGGCTTGTAATGCTTTTAACGGGATGTGATAATATTAAAGATGTGATTGCGTTTCCAAAAGTTCAGAATGCATCGGAGCTTATGTCAAATGCGCCCGATGTTGTTGAACAAAAACAGCTTGATGAGCTTTATCTTGAATTATCTGATAACATAAAAGAATAATCTGCGCATAGTAAGTAATCAGTTAAGGAATGTCGGTTTTCGGTATTCCTTTTCTGTTAGCATTTATCTCGTTTTACGCATAGTATATTTTAGATGAAAATTTTTATTTTTCATATTAAAATGGCTATTGCTTAACGAAATGGGGTGAATGGAATGAGAATGGGGCTTTGCAAAAGAAATATAATTGCATACAAATACAGACATATTATTTACAGAATATATTTTTACATAATTTTTCTTCTTACCTTTGCGATGTGTGTTTTTATGCTCGGAAAGGTCAGAAATGCCTTTTTAAAAGTATTTACGCCATATGCAATAAATATAGGCTCAGATGCGATTAATTTTACCGTTGCGGATTATTTTGCCGAAAATAATTATGATTACAATGACTTTGTCACGCTGTCGTACAATAATAATAATGAAATTTCATCGGTACAGGCTAATTCGGCTTTAATGAATAAAGTCAAGGCGGAATTGTCAATATATTTACAGGACAAAATTACAGAGTTAAAAACAACTGAATTATCCATGCCGATTGGAAATATGTTTGACAATATTGTATTACATGGTTTCGGACCGAATATAAAAATAAAAGTATCTGCAATGGATATTACAGATCTTAATTTTAACGATAGCTTTGAAGATGCCGGAATTAATCAGGTAAGGCACAGAATTTTTATCGATGCATATGTAACGCTGTCTATAAACTGTGCGTCCATGACAAAATCGGAAGTTATACATGATACGATTCCTGTTGCGGAAACAGTTATTGTCGGTCAGGTGCCTAAATATTACAGTACGAATAAAGGATTTGATATTTTACCAAACGAAAGAGAGGAATAAACTTGGAAAAAGCAAAAAAAAGAATTGCGGAGTTAACGCAGCAGCTTAATTATCATGCAAAAAAATATTATGTTGACGATGCACCGGAGATCAGTGATTTTGAATATGATAAACTTTTAAGAGAACTTGAAAATCTTGAAAAAGAATATCCTCAATTTGCTTCTGACGTATCGCCGACAAAACGTGTCGGCGGTGCGGTATTATCTAAATTTGATACTGTCGTACATGAGGTGCGAATGGAAAGCTTGCAGGATGCTTTTGATGAAAATGAAATATATGACTTTGATAAGCGTGTATCTTCTGTTATATCGGATTACAATTATGTTGTCGAACATAAAATTGACGGACTGTCCGTCAGCCTTGAATATGAAAACGGAATATTCAAACGTGGATCAACAAGGGGGGACGGGAATGTAGGCGAAGATGTATCGGAAAATTTAAAAACAATAAAATCCATTCCGTTGAAGCTTAAGGATCCTATACCATATCTCGAAGTGCGCGGCGAGGTATTTATGTCCAAAAAAAGCTTTGAGGAATTAAACGCATTGAGAGAAGCAACAGAAGAACCCTTATTTGCAAATCCCAGAAATGCGGCAGCCGGATCCTTGCGACAATTGGATTCTAAAATTACAGCTTCAAGGAATCTCGATATTTTTGTATTTAATATTCAACAGATTCAGGGAAGGGAAATAACTTCACATTTGGAAGGACTTGATTTTTTAAGAAGTCAAGGTTTTAAGGTAATATTAAACAATAAAAAATACAACGATATAAAAAGTGCATACAAGCGTGTGCTTGAAATTGGGGAAGAACGAGGAAATTTGTATTTTGATATTGACGGAGCTGTTATAAAGGTAAATAACTTTACACAAAGAGAACGTCTTGGTTCAACCGCAAAATATCCCAAATGGGCAATTGCATACAAATTTCCGGCAGAACGTCAGAAAACAAAGATAGAAAATATAACTGTTCAGGTAGGAAGAACCGGCGTTCTTACTCCTTTGGCATTTTTAACACCTGTTAGAGTTGCAGGCTCACTTGTTTCACGTGCAACACTTCATAATATGGACTATATTGAAGAAAAAGATATAAAAATAGGAGATACTGTAGTAATTCAAAAGGCAGGAGATATAATTCCGGAAGTGGTTGAAGTTGTTAAGGAAGAAAGAAACGGGAATGAAAAAGAATTTAAAATGCCCGAACATTGCCTTGAATGCGGAGCACTGATTGTGCGTGAAGAGGGAGAAGCTGCACATCGCTGCACCGGGACAAACTGTCCGGCACAAAGACTAAGACATATAATTCACTTTGTATCGAGAAATGCAATGGACATTGACGGCTTGGGACCGTCTATAATAGAACAGATGATTGATAAAAAAATGATTGAAACTGCCGCAGATTTGTATTTTCTAAAAAAAGAGGATATTGCTAAAATGGATAAGATGGGTGAAAAATCTGCCGATAATCTTTTAAATGCTCTCGAAAATTCTAAAGCAAATTCACTTTACAGATTGATATATGCTTTAGGTATAAGACATATAGGAGAAAAGGCTGCAAAGATTTTAGCAAAGAGATATAAGTCAATTGATAATCTGATTTCTGTAAAGGCAGAAGAATTGACACAAATTGATGACATCGGAGGTGTAATGGCTGAAAGCATTACAGACTTTTTTATGCAACAGCAAAACATCGATTTTATAGAAAAATTAAAAAAAGCAGGAGTTAAAACTGAGGATTACGAAAATAACGAAGAAACAGATCAAAAATTTTCCAGTAAAACCTTTGTATTAACCGGAACTTTAGAGCACTACACAAGAAACGAGGCAACGGAAATTATAGAAAAAATGGGTGGTAAAGCTTCTTCGAGCGTATCAAAGAAAACCGATTATGTATTAGCCGGAAGTGAAGCCGGAAGTAAACTTGACAAAGCAAAAAAATTAGGTGTTAAGGTTATAGGAGAAGAAGAATTTATTAACATGATTAACGGAGGCATATAATGGTTTACGAATTTGCAAATGAAATAAGTGATGAGCTTATAAAAATACGAAGGTATCTGCATACTATACCGGAACTGGAATTTGAAGAATTTGAAACAAGTAAATTTATAAAGTCATATTTAGACAGACTGGGAATAAAATACGAAAGTGTGCTCGAAACCGGAATTGCGGCATTAATTGAGGGAAAAAGAGGAAAAGGAAAAACCATATTAATAAGAGCCGATATTGACGCACTTCCTCTTGATGAGAAAAACAATATCGATTATAAGTCATCAAATCCAGGCAAAATGCACGCCTGCGGTCACGATGCCCACATTACCTGTTTACTTGGTTTATGTATGATATTAAAAAAGATGAATTTTGATTTTTGCGGAAATATAAAAGCGGTGTTTCAGCCTGCCGAAGAAGGCAGTGGCGGAGCTTTGCCTATGATTGAACAAGGAGTCATGAAAAATCCAAATGTTGACGCTGCTATTGCTCTTCATGTTGAACCACTGTGCAGTGTCGGAACTTTACAATATAGAAACGGAGCAATTATGGCATCTCCCGATGATTTTAAAATTACTATAAAGGGGATAGGAGGACACGGAGCTTGCCCCGATAAGTGTATAAATCCTATTTATGCTGTTTCTGAATTGATTCTAAAAATAAATAACATTGTCAAAGATAATTTTGATGATATATCAAAATGTATTGTTTCCGTATGTACTGTAAAGGGTGGGAGCTTTAATAATATTATTCCCGATAGCGTTGAAATTACAGGAACGGCACGTTCACTTGACAATGATACACGCACAAAAATCGAGGCATTATTATTAAAATATACAAAAGAAACAAGCGCTGCTAACAACTGTGGATATGAATTTACTTTTAACAAACTATATCCGCCGGTTATAAATGATAAAAAAATGAATAATATTGTTATTGAATCTGCAAAAAATATACCCGAAATAAAAAAAATTATTGAACTTGAAAAGTCATCAATGACCGGAGATGATTTTTCGTATTTTGCACAGCTTGTACCTGCATCATATTTTAAACTTGGTGTCGGTAATGATATAATAAAAAATCCTTTGCATAGTTCTGAATTTAACATCGATGAAAAAAGTCTTCATTTGGGTGCGGCGGTTTTAACCGAAGCGGCACTTAAATACCTAAATGGTTGACCGTAAATATTTTATGTCAACTTTAATTTAAAATGCTGCCTAATTTACCCGAAGAAAAAGTTAAAAAAGTGATTGTTGATTTCAGAATGTCGGAAAATGCAAAAGATACGTTGAAAAAATTAAATATAAATATAATATCTTCCGCAAATTTATCGCCTTTATATAATGCCGTTTGCGGTCACCCGGATATGCAGATACATCATTTGGGCGAGAATTGTTTTATATGTGAACCTACTTTATATGATTACTATAAATGCAAATTAAATAATATCATACTCTTGAAGGGAAAAACAGTTCTTACCGGAAAATATCCGTATGATATTGCATATAATGCAGTAAGAGTAGGGAAGTGCGTTTTCCATAATTTAAAATATACGGATTTGTCAATTATTGAATATTATAAAACCCATGGTGTTAAATTAATTAATGTAAAACAGGGGTATACAAAATGTTCGGTTTGTGTTTTAACAGAAAATTCAATTATAACTTCAGACAGAGTCATTGCCGATATTGCCGAAAAATACGACATTGACGCTTTGTATTATGATTCAAAGGACATTAAGCTTTACAATATCGCACACGGCTTTATAGGAGGAATTTGCGGTAAAATAGCACCGGATATTCTTGCTGTCAACGGCAATATTGAATATTTGTCTGACTTTTATAAGTTTGTTGATTTTTGCGAAAAATACAATATTAAAATATTAAATTTATCAAATGATATACCTGTAGATGTAGGAAGTATTATCCCTGTTTGCTTTTAGAACAAACGTTCGGGAAAGGAACGTTATCTGTTAATGTAACAAGGAGAGATGTATAATGACTCGTTCGAAAATAATAAAATTTAATAATGCAGCCGAATGCCAAAGGGATTTTTATGAATTAATAGATTACCTTACTTTATATGTAAATATGCAGGAAGCTCTTATTGATTGCATTAAAATCAGTGTCATTGATAATAACTATACAATTACAGATGCTGATAATAAAGTGATATTCAGTTTTATTGAATATGATGATACACTTATTGATGCGTTGGTGATGCTCGCACCTAAACGAATAGAAATATTTAATCCGGCAGAGTTTAGAAATAATGAACTTATAAAAACCATAATAAATATTTTTAAAGAACGTGTGGAAATTAATTATAATATAATATCTGATGCAATATAATCTTTAATTAATGCTTACTGAATAAATGCGATTGAAAATCGCATTTAGAAAAATTATGACTATTGACAAATAATAGCATTTCCAAGTTGTATAAAGAGCAACTTATGCAGAAATGTAATTATGTGTTATCACGACAAATTTTTTGCTTCATAAGTGGTCAAAATTGCAGTTTCGTCAAATTGCATAAATTAAAAAAGAAAACCATGAAACGTTAAAACTATGATTAAAAATATAAATATTATTTTTAACAGATCAAATTTAATATTGGTCTGTTTTTTTATGTCTTAAAATAACAAAGGAGGAAATGTAAAGTGGAATCTTATGGGAATATACAGCTAAAGAATGTTTACCAATACTTGATGAGTTTGTATAAGATTCATTTCGAAAAGACAGGAGGCAAATATTTATAATTGAACAGGTTATTTACCAGTTCACTGTAATTTATCTTAGCATATTGACAAAAGGTCGGTGTTCTGATATAATTGCATATAATATATGTATAAGGACGGTAAGATTATGACTCTTCAAATGCTATTATATAACGAATCAAAATAACCAAATATCAGCTTTCAAAGATAAGTGGAGTGCCAAAAACAACCATACATGAATATGAGTTAATTGAATAATATGAGGTAGGGAAATTATGATTAATTATATTAAGGATTTTGAATTTGAATTAAGTGTTGAACTTAAAGATTTTAGAGGAAATGTTTTTGAAGGAACAATTATTGAAGAAAAGGAAAATTATTGCAAATTTGCAGTGTTATCGGAACAAAAGGAAAAAGGATATTGCGTTTTTCGAATTTTAAAAAATGGAGATACGGTATGCTTTGAGGTTGATGCTAATCTGACAAAAGGAGCCAGTTATGATATAAGAAAAACTTTTTTTCCTTTTGATAGCATAAAATTATATATTTCACCAAAAGAAAAAGCAGATGCTGCAATGGGTAGTTTCTATTTTATACCCGAAAAAAGTGATTGTTGGGCAAAGGAATTTTTCTGCGAGGATATTGTAGATGCTCCTAAAAGGATAGCTTCATTGTTATGGAAGAAAAACAATACATATTTTCATATGATGCCGCTTTGTGACGGTGATTTTAAGAGCGAAATACACGGTAATGGTAATGAACTTGAAGTAACCATTTCGCCGTATACAGGAGGTTTTCGTGAGATAAGTGGAAAAGCTATTGTAATGGCATGGGGAAAAAATCCATATAAGTTGATGGGAAAAACAATTGAGGCCGGATTTTCATATTTAGGATTGGCACGATCAATGACGAAGGATAAAAAGTTACCCGAAATGTTTGAATATTTAGGATGGTGCAGCTGGGATTGGTGCAGAACAGCTGTATCTGCTGATAAAATATTAAAAAGAGCAATCGATTTTTATGATAAAGGAATACCTGTAAGATGGATTCTTGTGGATGATGGCTGGTTTCAACGAAAAGGTAAATTATTATGGAACTTCGAACCTGATAAAGAAAAATTCCCTGATGGTATAAAACCTGTTGTAGATAAATTAAAGAATGATTGTGGTGTGAAATGGGTTGGATTTTGGCAGTGTTTTTCGGGAGATTGGAATGGCATACATCCAGAAAGCCCAATTGTTAAAAATTATCCACAACTTGTTTATAAAACAAATGGTGGAGAATATCTACCACAAATAACAGAAGGAGGTAGCTTCAGTTTTTGGAATAAATGGGATAGTTATTTGAAAAATGAAGGTGTAGATTTTGTAAAGGTAGATGTAGAAACGAATCTTGAGGCGTGCACTCATGGTAACATAGCTGTGGGACGAGCGGCACGTGGAGCATACAACGGAATGGATGCAGCAACTGCAATGCTATTTAATGGTAATGTTATAAATTGTACAGGGATGGCTCAGGAATGTCTGTGGAATAAACCTCTAGGGCTTATGAATAGAAATAGTGAGGATTTTATACAAGGTGATATAATGTCTATGAGAAGTTTTGCTATGGCATCTGTTTATAATTCACTTTTCAATTCAGAATTTTCTTATGTTGATGGTGATATGATGCAAACACATGATATTACAGCCAAAATAAATATTGTTCTCCATGCGCTATCTGGAGGTTGTGTATATTTAAGTGATCACATTGGAAAAACGGTTGAAGAATATGCCTGTGCTTTTGCAGATTCGACGGGTAAGCTTTATAGATGTGATAAAATAGGGCTACCTACGATTGATAGACTTTTTGTGGATGCAAAAAAAGAAAGTGTTCTCTTGAAATTTCATAATATGAAAAACAAAACCGGGTATTTAGGTGTTGTGAATGTTAATTGTGATGGTAACACAATTAACGATGTTATTTCACCTAAAGATGTATATGAACTTACTGGAGAAGAATTTGTGTTGTATGAGTATTTTACAAAGAAAATTGAAAAGGTTAAGTATAATGATGAAATAAGTGTAACTTTAGGTAATTGTGATACAACTATGTATCAGTTTACACCTATAATAAATGGTTTTTCTTTTATTGGAAATGTAGATAAATATGTATCAGCAGCTGCTGTTGAAAAGGAAGTGGATTTTGCAAGTAGAAAAATTCTTACTTTGCGAGAGGGTGGAAATTTTGTTTATTACTTCAATAAAGAACATGAGTTATATATAAATGGAGAAAAAACTTCGCCAAATAATACTGGAGACATTTATTCATTTAGTTGTGATTCTAATAGTGAAATTATAGTGGAATTTGTTTTTTAGTATAATAGTTTAATTTTAAATTTTCTTCATAAGTGCTCAATAAGTGGTTAAAACACTGAATTCGTTATTTTACACAAACTAAAAAATCCGGTGTTTTAACCATTTTTAGAGCATTTTTTATAAGAATGCAATCCAAGTTGTATAAAGAGCAATTTATACAACTTGGAGTTCTTCTTATCTTTTTGTTGGAATTTATAATATTACGGAAATTGCAATTATTCAGTATACCTTAATTAATGACTTTTTCTATAAGAATTATTTATTATTTTTCTCCGCTGCATAATATTTGACTTAACCTGTCATTTATTAATTCTCTTGCACCAAGAACAATTTCAGGATTGGAAGTGCATTTTTCAAATACTATGTTTCCGGCAACACTTTCAATAATTTCCAATGTTTCTTCATAGCCTATATAGCTTTCCAATAATTTCATTGCCGCCAAATCCTGCAAAGCTTGATTAAACACAGCAATTCTCAATGACTCTATAGGTTCGTTCTCTCCCGGATAAACAGAAAAAGAATCACCTGCCGGAAAGGCGCCGCCGCTGTCATTTTGAAAAAACGGATTTACCATTTCTTTTGAATATTGAGTATAATAAAAATTATATCCCCACTGCAAAAAGCCCTTCATTTTATATTTATACATCTGCAAAGCAATAAATCTGTTTCTTGAAGACGGCATTGCTATAAATCTGTTAGAAACACCCTCGCACTGCGCACAGCAATAATATCCCCAAAGCTCTTGAATATTTCCTATAAACGGCTTTATGTGATTAATGGAAACAACAGGTTTTTTAACTATACCCCTTTTATAAAATTCATAGTCTGACAATGCATCGATTATATTACAATCCTCCAAGTATTCTACAGCATTACTCTTTGCTTTCAAATAACTTTCAAGGTTACTCCCCGATGGTTCATCAGAGATATGAAAATATGTATTTTGTAATAAATGTCTTTTGTCAAAAAATGCGATGAGGGCAGGTAAAAACTGCGACAAAAAGCTTTTGTACCGCTTATCATCCGCCGCAACATCCCAACCAAAAATTTTCTTTTCAATTCCTTCTTCCGTTGCCACAATTTTAGGAGTAAACTTTGCTCCCCACTGTGTAAACAAATGAGAAATCTCAAAGTATTTTATTCCGCATCGTATACATAGATCTACCCATCTTTCCAAAAGTGTAAAATCAAAGGAATAA
>JAXEIW010000050.1:0-27422 GCA_034101885.1 Clostridia bacterium
TCGTGATCGTGATGCCAGCTTTGAACCAAAGGTTATTCCAAAGAGAGAAAAAGACGTTTCAGGAATTGAGAACAAGGTTCTTGCAATGTATGCCAGAGGTATGAGCCAACGTGATATTTCATCAACCATTGAAGATATATATGGATTTAATATTTCGGCTGAAACCATATCTAATATTACCGATAGCGTACTTGATAGGCTGGAAGATTGGCAAAACAGACCGTTAAAAAAATTCTATACATTTCTTTTTATAGATTGTATGTACGTCACCATACGAGGAGATTATGAAACAAAGAATTATGCGGTATATACAATTCTTGGATATGATATCAACGGAATGAAAGATATACTGGGTTTATGGCTCAATGAAACAGAAAGCAAGCATGTATGGATGCAAATATTTGATGAATTAAAAAACAGAGGTGTAGAGGATATATTATTTATTTCAATGGACGGCGTAAGCGGATTGGAAGAGGGCGCAAAATCAATATTCCCGAATGTCGTTGTGCAGCGTTGCATTGTACATTTAATAAGAAACTCAATAAAATACATACCAAGTAAAGATTATAAAGCATATGTCGCAGCATTGAAAAAGATGTATGGGGCAAGCAGTTTAAAGGCTTGTATTGCTGAATTTGAAAAATTTAAGCAAGCGTGGTCATCGTATCCCGGAGCTGTTGATGTGTGGGTAAGAAATTTCAAACATGTTGAGCAACTATTCAATTATGGAAGTGCTGTAAGAAAAATCCTATACACAACAAATGCAGTAGAAAGTATCAATTCAAGTTTTCGTAAAGTTACAAAAAAAGGAGCTTTTCCGCACGAAAACGCACTATTAAAATTACTGTATTTAAGAATAACTGAGCTATATGATAAATGGAAAGACCGCCCTGTAAGCAATTGGGCAATGGTTCGTAACCAACTTATTATGGACGAAAAAATTAAAGAGCGTATATTAAAATACGAACAATGAGGCCCGCATTTATTCCACGGTTCACTTGACTGCGTGTCGATTTTGAAATTTTTAGCGCCTGTGGATTGTATGAAAAAATATGTCATACAAATCCACTGAGGCATTGTATACAAAATCGTCACGCCGTCAAGTGACTTTCGCGGCATAAACGCTACTTTTGTAAAAAAATTGACTTATGCAAAAAAACTTACACAGATTACTTGACAAACCCGTTTGTCGACTGTACTTAAATTGTAACACGCCAGTTTTTAAATTTTATTATTATCATAGTCAAACGGAATACAAATTGAAACTGTGGTTCCGTTTTCATCGTTATTAATATCACAGCCGTAGTTGTTTCCGAAAATGAGCTTGATACGTTTATTTACATTGCTGAGTCCGATGCCGGAGGGGGGGATATCGGATGCTTTTAAAATATTTTTTATATCCTTTAATTTATCCGAATCAAATTTTTTGCCATTATCCTTAATCGTGATTATAACATTATCATTTTGTCTTTTTGTTGTAAGAATTATTACATTTTCCGAGCTTTGACTTTTTAAGCTGTATAAGAATGCATTTTCCAAAAGTGGCTGCAGGCTCATTGGAGGTATGGAAACGTTTTGACATTTTGGGTCATAATCACATTCGATTAAAAATAAACCACGATAACGTATTTTTTGTATTTCTATGTATTTTTCCGCCAGCTCAAGTTCTTGCGATAATGGTATTGTAAGATTGTCAATTTTCATTGCGGCTTTCATTAGATCCGCCATTAAAAGAGTCATTTGTGTGGCGTCGTTCTTTCCTTTGCATAATCTTAGCTGAACAACACTTATTGCATTCAGTGTGTTAAACAGAAAATGCGGATTTATTTGAGATTGAAGAGCGGCAACCTGGTTGCTTTTCAATGCCATAAGCCTTTGTGCAAATTTGTTTTCAAGAGCTTTTTTGTTAAGGATGGCGGAATGGAAATAATTTCGCATATAATTATCGTTTTTAGAGCTTGTTTTTTGAATATTCAGTATATCAAGAAGATTATCCATCGCCTTGAAAAAACGTGCTGAAATTGCCATTGATACGAACAGCCAGCATATCACGGAAATTAAAATTGCCCAGATAGCCATATTTATAACGCTTGTATAGAAGGAATGAAGCTCTGTATCCTGAGTTAAAAAAATGCTTTTCCATCCGTTCACGAAAAGCTTTTCGGCTGAAAAAACAACGTTTTTCAGTTTAAAAAAGCTTTTTGTATCGGCGATGTCATCAGGATTGATATATGTGCCGTATAATTCGGAAATGTTTTTTTCACAGTAGCTTAAAAATGGGGAGAAAATAATTTTCCCTTCGGAATCGATTATCATTCCCGTTCCGATGTTGTCATGACCGAAATATGCATATAGATCGTTTGCAGAGCAGGTTAGAACCACGCAGCCGTTTGAGGATTCAAGCGGGAGGATCAGCGCAAGCTGCGAGCTGTTGTTTTCTGTTACCGAAAAAAATGCGGACCGACCGGGAGAGTCTTTGTAAATTTCATACCATACGGAGGCGTTAAAATCACGCCGCAGGCCTGTGTAGTTTGCGGCAAAAATATAATCGGTGTTTTCAAAGTATATGTATATGTTTGAAAGAAAGCTGCTGCTTACAAGTGCGTTTTTTAAGCTTTCATATAATTTCTGAGGATTTTGAGATTTATTTTTTTCGATATGTGAGAGTGTAGTTAAATATGAAAATTTATTCACGTCGGTATCCTGCGAAAATTGCTTTCCAATACGCATCATTTCGTTTAGTGACTGATTAACTGCCTGAGTATATGTGTATAGATTACTTTGCTGATAAGTCTTCAGCTTATCAAGCGACATATCCGCGGCAATAAAAATTGTAAACATATTCGATAAAACAAATGGTATTAAAAGAATTACTGTTATGTGCTGCCAAAAATGAAATGGTTTATTATAATACTTTCCACTCATGAATATCTCCCCAATAAATAAAAGAAAAAAAATTATTTTTTTTGCGTGTTTTCTTGCATTTTTTTTCTGTATTCGGTTGGAGTAAGCCCCGTACGATCTCGAAAGAGCGACAGAAAATGATGCATTGAATTATATCCAACCATATAGCAAATTTCATTAATACGAATCGTAGGATCCTTTAACAATTCTATGGTTTTTGATATTTTTTCATCCGTGATATAATCAACAAGGTTAATGCCGGTTTTTCTTTTAAAATACTTTCCGATATAGCCCGGACTGGTATTTACGGCATTTGCGACCATTTCGGAAGTGATTTTTTTTGAGATGTTTTCCCTTACATATTTTTTTACAAGCTCTATAATATTGGTATATTCCGAGGGTGAGGAATGGTAGTCCGCAAACCATGATTTTGCCATATCCATGGTTTGTTTTAGCTGGTCTATATCAAGAGGCTTTACAAGATAGTCAATAGCCTTTAGTCTTACGGCTTCCTTTGCATATTCAAAGCTTTTGTAACCACTCAAAAAAATTACGGCAATGTGAGGATATAGCTTGCGAACCTGCTCGGTAAATTGAAGTCCGGACATATCGGTCATTGAAATATCTGTAATAATAAGGCTGATATCGTTATGTATTTTTAGATATTCAAGAGCCGCTGTTGCATATAAAAAGCCGCCGGCAAAGCAGTAATCAATTTCGGACCAATCGGTTATATACTCAAAATTATCAACAATTATAGCCTCGTCGTCAACAATAATGAATTTGTACATAGCGCAAAAAACTCCTTCCGTTATATAAAAAAACTATTACCAACTATACATATTTTTTGATTTATATCCTATTATTGATTACAATTATATCATAAAACAAATTATGTGTCAATGCAGGAAAATGGATTTTTATATACATAAAAACGCCAAAACAATACCATAAAACACAGTATGTCATACTGTTTTGGGAAAAATCAAATTGTCCAAATTGTGTATATAAAAGTCAGATTAGCAGAATTGACAAAAAAATTATAACGCTATATAATTTATTTGTAATATAAATCGTGTGAAAATTGAGAATTATTTTATTGTAAAGGCACAGCTGATTAATAAGTATAATTTTACAGAGTATAAATTTTTATGGAGGCGATATGATTGAAGAAAAGAATAATTGCTGCGGTGACAACGCTTTTGATGCTTTCGGGATATGCTGTTCCGGCTATGGCGGAGGAAAATATTGCACAGGAGGGAGAAAATGTTTCAGAAACCTTTGACAGTCCTGATGGTATTGCACGTCCGGACAACTGGAAATTTGACGAAAATGCAATATGGCAGGGGTGCGTTGTAAACTATAAAAACAATAAGCTGTGGTTTACTCACGTGGGAAAGGATTTAAGCCTTACAATGCACAGAAATTTAAACAAGGCGTGGGTCAACAAAACGGTTTTGGTAAGCTACGAAATAAAGATAAACAAAAAAGCGTCATCAAGCTATGCGTTTCCGCGAATTTGCTCAGAGGACAGTGGAAATATAGATACAGCAACGACAATGGTAACATTTTCTGGGGAAAAGTTTATGTTTACCGAAGAAGCTGAAGGAAAAAAGGTGACAACCGATATACCGATTGCAATTAGGGACGGTATCACATTTAAATTTGGGTTTGAAATTGATTTGGAAAAGCGCAGGCAAAATTTATATGTTACAACCGATAAGGACGAATATTATGAATTATGTGACAGAAATTTCTATGATCCGAATGTGAACTCAATACAA
This sequence comes from Clostridia bacterium, assembly GCA_034101885.1. GTDB lineage: Bacteria > Bacillota > Clostridia > UBA1381 > UBA1381 > RGIG1988. The sequence goes on from JAXEIW010000050.1 coordinate 4,689, forward strand.
GCAATTCATTTTGTGACAAAGCAGCCAAAGGGTGCCGAAGAGGTTGCCGATTATGAAATGGATAATCTGATTATAGAGGAAAAAACAGACGAGAGTTTTGCAGCATTTCAAAAGAAGTTTTTCAAGGATTTGCAGGTTAAGGTTGACGATTTAAAGGATATAAAATATATAATGGGTCAAAATGATATGTTCCTTTATGCTGAAACTCCGTATGCGATAACAAAAAGACGCAGAGTTTTGATAGATTCTGAGGATGACAATGTCACACCGACAATTACAGATGGAAGAACTTTGGTTCCGATTAGATTTATTTCGGAGCGCCTGGGTGCTGCAGTAACCTATGATAACGGTAAGGTTCAAATTAAATATAAGGACACGGAAATCAACCTTGAAATAGGCAAAGAAGAATACAGCATAAATGACGAAAAGCATATGTTTGACGTTCCGGCTCAAATTATTAACGGAAGAACGATGATTCCGTTAAGATCGGTTGGAGAGGCTCTGGGAATGGAGGTTTTATGGTGGGAAAACGGACTTATTGCCATATCCTCCGATTCTGAGACACTAAAGAAAAAGGCTGATAAAATATTAAACAGAATTATACAGAGCTTTGGAGTATTTGTATCACAGAAATCAAATGTTAATGCATCGGGTACAAAAAACGATCCGTTTTCATCGATTGTTGATGCGCAAAATTACATTAAAAGTCTAAAGCACGGAAATGGAATTCCTGAGGGAGGAATAAGTGTATATGTAATGCGCGGTGAATACTATATAGATGACACAATAAGATTTAATACAACCGACTCCGGAAGCCCGGAAGCACCGATTACCTACAGGGCATATAAGGACGACGATGTAACAATAAACGGAGGAATAAAGCTTACATGGCAGGACTTTGAAAGAGTGACAGAACCGGAGATTTTAGAGGTTATATATCCTGAAGTAAGAAATAAGCTTTATTGTGTGAATTTAAAAAAAAAAGGTGTTAAAAGCTTAAGAGAAATCACATATATGCGAATGGGCGGCGAGGATACGGAAAACATAGGAAGCCAAGAGTTTTATGTAAATGGCAGACGTCAAACGCTTTCACGCTGGCCGAATGCGACAATGGCATATACGGGGACCGTAACGGTTCCGGGTTCCGGCGTTGGGGCGACGTTCAAGGTGAGCGAAAATGTTCCGATTTCCCGCTGGACAAAGGCAAAAAATCCGTGGATGTACGGAGAATTAAAATGGTCATGGGCATGCGAGAGTGTACCGATTAAGATAGACGAACAGCAAAAGACAATAACTGTACAAAAAAGAATTTATGATTCTCTTGAAAGCTCAAAGCCGTATTATGTATATAATCTTATAGAAGAAATAGATGTTCCGGGAGAATGGTACATAGATTTTGATACATACATGCTTTATTGGTATCCGAGAGAGGATATAGATCTTAAAAATGCAAAAATGACGGTTGCTGCGGGAATGAAGGATGAGATGATTAATATAAACGGTACGCAGTTTCTTACGCTTCGTGGATTTAACCTTGAGGGAACTCGCGGTAAGGGAGTGAAAATCAATAATGCATTTCGGGTAAACGTAACGGATTGCAATATAAAAAATATAAGCGAGGAGGCAATGCTGATAGATGCTTCAGCATACATAAACGTTTATGACTGTAATTTTAACGAAAGACTTGAAATAGGCGCAGACTGCGGCGATACCGAAACCTTAAGAAAGGGCGCGGTGGTAATCGACAATTGTTATTTTGCCGACTGGTCTGACTGGCTGGAACCTGCAATGAATATTGCAGGTATAGGTAATGTAGTGAAAAACTGCGAAATAACAAATGCAAAGCATCAGGGTTTGACAATAGGCGCCGGAAACGATTTGCTGATTGAAAACTGTGAATTTTATGAAACAAATCAGACATCATCGGATGCCGGATGTATATATGCCGGCAGAAGCTGGAGAACGACGGGAATAACTCTTAAAAATAATGCGTTCCATAATATAGGAAAGGACGCGCACTGCGTTTATTGGGATGACGGACTGACCGGAAATTCCGAAATAGGAAACATATTCTTTAATAATCCCGGAGCACAACAAATTAAGGGTACAGGATCCGATTCGACATTAATAAACAATGTTTTCATAAACACAGGAACCCCAGTTATGAATCTTGCACAGTATGACAAAAATGCCGTAACGGATGCCGTTGCAATGTTTTCCGATGCACTTTATAATTCGTTAAACGGAATACCGTATGAAAACACATTTTGGAAAAGCAAATATCCGGGGATTAGCTTAAGGGGAAAGGAAAGACGGTTTCCGCACAGGGCAAAATTTGTCGGAAACATAGGAATCAATACCTTGAGTAACGGTGTATTCAATATGGATCGCAATGCTTTGAAAAATAATTTGTATCCCGAGGAAACACAAAACGTTTTTAAAAGCAATTATGACATAAAAAATGTTGAGGGATTTTCTGATTCCAATTGGAAAAACTGGGATTGGGAATGGCTTGAAAAAATGGAATTCGTGGATTTTACAATGCCTGAAACAGACAATATGGGGGTTTTAATGAGCGAAAACAGACAGGATTATCCCGAACTTTCGGATTTCTCACTTTTGTATCCGACAAACGGTCAAAGAAATGTTCAGGCGAAGGATATGGAATTTGTATGGGAAAAGAGCATAGGCTCCGGGATAAGTCATTTTGTATTGGCAAAGGATCCGGACTTTGAAGAAATTGTATATGAAAAGGATGTAAATTGGTATAAGGGTGTAATTCCCGATATTGAATATGAATACGGAAAAACAACCTATTATTGGAAAGTTGAAGCTATCGGAAATGCAATGAATCACTCCGATAACAAAATGTGTAAAAGAATTTATTCTTTTACAACAGCGGAAACCGAGGAGCTTGATCTGACACAGTATAAACAGGCAGTAGCCGATGCAAATGAGCTTTTGCAAAAGCATACTGAGGGTAGCGGAAAGGATAATGTTTCAAGGGAGAATATTGAAAAGCTTAATACGGAGCTTATCAAAAATGATGAAATAATAAACGGTGATCATTTGGTTACCGGTATTATGGTCGACGAATGTACAAAAAATATTAATGACGCGATAAAGGCATTTAAGAAAAAGGTTATTCCGGGTCATACGGATTTATTGGATGTGATGAAATATGACTCATCAAGCTGGACGGCGTCAAATCCGAACTTTATAATAAGAAAGGATAATACTCTGACCTTTAACCCAACCTCATCGTCCGATTATGGTGATGTATTTGGATTTAAGGAAATTATGCCAAACAACAACCTGTGGACCTTTAAGGCAAACTTTAACTATGACAGTACCGCGCAGGGTTGGCAGGCAATTTCGTTAAGAGCGTCGGGACCAAATTCTCTTGCATGGAGCGGCGGATATTCATACATATTTATTTTTAAACCCGATGTTATAGAGTGTCAGAAGTTTAACAGTGGACTTGACAGCTTTTATTATACTGTTCCGAATGAATTTATAACCGTCGGCAAGGATTGTCTTGTTGAGGTCGGTGCGCTGGATGACGAGGAAGGCGTAAGACTTATTTTAAAAGTTGATTCAAAAACAGTATTTGATTTTGTGGATAAGGAAAAAATCATTGACAAGGAAGGCTTTGTATCATTTGTTGCGGCGCAAGGAAGGCCTCTTATCATAAAGCCGGCAGGAGACGATATGCCGTCGGATGACGAGCTTTTTAAATAAGGTTGGCATTTATAAAAGACATTATGACCGGAAAGCGTTTGCTTTCCATGTCATGACAGCAACATGACTTTGCAAGGAAGGGAAAGATTATAGAAGTGAAAATACAAGAAAAAAGAGAATCAGCGATTAGAAAAAATGATCTTATGAGAAAAAACAAGCTGCATCTTTATATGATGTGTACAATACCGATTTTATTGATATTTGTATTTTGTTATATTCCCATGTTCGGAGCAGTGATTGCTTTTAAGGATTATAATTATGCAGACGGAATATTAAAAAGCCCGTGGGCCGGACTTGATAATTTTAAGCTGATTTTTGCAGCGGATTCCTTTAAAAGGGCGGCTGTAAATACTATAGTTTTAAATGCACTGTTTATAACGGTGAGCTTTATTTGCGCATTATCGCTGGCAATAATAATGTATGAAACAGTCGGAAAAAAGAGGATAAAGATGTATCAGACGGTATTAATTCTTCCGAATTTCATGTCATGGGTTGTGGTGGGCTATATGCTTTATGGCTTTATAAATCCGGAATATGGAATTTTAAATTCCTTTTTGGAAAAAATCGGAGTTCAGAAAATTCAGTGGTATTCAAAGCCGGGAATTTGGCCGCTCATATTGACCGCAGCAACCGTCTGGAAAAACATTGGAATGGATATGATTTTATACTATGCAGCATTGATGGGCATAGATTCACAGCTTACGGAGGCTGCGGAAATTGACGGCGCCGGAAAGCTAAAAACCGTGTGGCATATTATGATTCCGTCAATACTTCATACGATAATAATTACACTGATTTTAAAAATAGGCGGGATTTTCAGAGCGGATTTCGGACTTTTTTATCAGCTTACGAGAAACGTATCAAAGCTGTATCCGACAACCGATGTTATGGATACATATATATTCCGTGCATTAAAAACAGACGGTGATATATCGGTGTCGAGCGCTGCCGGACTTTTACAGTCCTGTGTAGGATTTGTGCTTGTACTTTTGACAAATCTGATTATACGACGCATAGATGACGATTACGCATTATTCTAAAGAGGGGGCAAAAAAATGATTAACAATAAAAAGAACAGAATGATGCAGATATTATGGAATGTGATAATAATACTTTTATGTATATCAATTATTATACCATGTCTTCTGATTATAAGTATATCCCTATCAAACGAAAACGATATCGTATTAAACGGGTATAAGCTGGTACCGGAGCATTTTGACCTAAGCGCTTATAAATATATTTTTAAAAATCCCGGTACATTGATTGATGCGTATAAGATAACAACTCTTTATTCTGTTATCGGAACATTTTTATCTGTATTTTTGATGGCGATGATTTCATATGCATTGTCAAGAAAATTTTTGCCGGGGAGAAACAAAATTTCATTTTATTTGTATTTTACAACTATGTTTTCGGGTGGACTTGTTCCGGCATATATTCTTAACACACAGTTTCTTCATATCAATGACACGATTTTAATATACATATTGCCGTCGTTGATAGTGCCGTGGTTTATATTTATGCTAAGGACATTTTTTGCCGACATTCCGGAGGCATTGGCGGAATCAGCGTACATTGACGGTGCAAATGAATTTACGATATTCATAAAAATTATGGCACCGATGGCAAAGCCGGCATTGGCATTTTGCGCATTCACAAGCTTTTTGTCCTTCTGGAACAACTGGATGACATCAATGCTTTATATAAACAATCAAAAGCTTATCAGTCTGCAATATCTTTTGCAAAGAATAATACTTGATTCACAGATTTTGCAGTCGGAGTCGGCAATGTCAAGCGGATTGGTCGATATTAAAAGCATTCCGACAGAAACTGTCAGAATGGGTATGGCGATAATCGTTGCAGGACCCGCATTGGTTATCTTTCCGTTTTTCCAAAAGTATTTTGTGAAGGGAATTGCTGTGGGAAGCGTTAAGGGATAGTAGAAAATTAAAACGGTCAAAAGATACAATTTTATAAAAAATATAAATTTTTAGGAGGATTTTTATGAAAAAGATTATGAAAATTGGAGCTTTATGTATGGCAGTATCATTTGGTGCTACGGCATTTTCGGGATGTAATACCCAAAAAGAGAATAAGGATGCAATTCCAACATTAACATGGCTTGTGCCGGGCTCTGCGCAGCCCGATGTAAAGCAGGTGCTTGATGAATTTAACAAAATCAGCGTTGAAAAAATAGGCGCAAAGCTTGATATTCAATTTATTGACCAGGGAATTTTTCAGGACAGAATGCAGCTTAATATGGCAAGTAAAAACGACTATGATTTATGCTTTGTAGGATATTTAAATCCGTATTATGACGCAGTTGACAAAAAAGGCTTATATAAGCTTGATGAGCTGCTTGAAACAACGCCCGAGCTGAAAAAAACAATAGATGGATATGCATGGGATGCGGTTACTTACAGCGGGGGAATTTATGCTGTGCCGAATATGCAGATTCATGCAACATCAACCGGTTTATTTGTTCAGAAAAAATTTATAGACAAATATAATTTTGATATGTCAAAGGTTACCAAAACAACCGATATTGAACCATTATTGGAGCAGATACAAAAAAATAATCCGGAAACATATCCGTTTAGAACTTCTTGGGGACTAAAGGCATTTTCAAGCCGTGATGTCGGAGGAATATCAAATGACGATATTCTGCAATACAGTACAGGATATATGATTATTGATGAAAACGGCGAATATAAGGTGCATACAATTGTAGAGCCTGAGTGTGCAGAATATCAGCTCAAAAAGGCAAGGATAATGCGCAATTGGTTTGAAAAGGGCTACATAAGACAGGATGTTGCGTCCGTAATGGACGATGAGCAGGCAAGAATTACCGGAAAATACGGTGCGTGGATAGATGTATATAAGCCGGGAGTTGACGCAGAATTTACAAATTATACCGGAGTTGAGGTTGTGGCAATACCGATTGACGAGCCTAAGATTTCAGCAGCATCTGTAATACAGACAATGATTGGAATTGGTGCAAATACAAAAAATCCGGAAAAATGTATAAAAATGATTGAGCTTTTAAATACAAATAAAGATGCCTATAATCTTATTTGCTACGGGATCGAACAAAAGCATTATAACAAAATCGGAGAAAACAGAATTGAGCCTATAGTGGACAGCGGCTACAATCCTAATGCATCATGGAAATTCGGCAATCAGTTTAATGCATATTTGCTTCCGCTTCAGAGTGATGATGTTTGGGGAAAGACGATTGAGTTAAACAGAGCGGCACAGGTTACTGATTTATTTGCCTTTACTGTCAATAATGATGAATTTAAACCGGAATTGGCACGAATTAAAGAGGTTATGGATAATTACGCAGGATTATCAAACGGCTCGGAGAATCCCGATGAGGTTTGGGATCAATATATTTCTGACCTCAAGGATGCCGGATTAGAAAAGATCGGTGAGAAAATTCAAAAACAGGTTGACGAATTTTTAACTGAAAATAAAAATACACAATAAAAATTGGAACTAAAAAATGCTTTGAATAATAAAACGAGTAATTGAAGGGTTTTCCCTTACTCGAAAACAAACAATGATGAAAGGAAAAATTGTATGAAAAAATTAATTGCATTTTTTATGATTGCGCTGATTGTTTTAAATAATGTGGTGTTTGCGTATGATGAGGAAGCGTATTTTGAAAAGAATATTAATAAAACAGCGGGGTATCTTCCTGTCAGCATCGGATGCGATATTTCAAATAAGAGCGGAATTGCGGCAGAAACAAGAATAACCGTAAATACGGGTGTTCCGCAAGGACAGAATGCGTGGAATTGTTATTGGCTTGTTTTATCAAAGGCAGACGGTGCCACAATGACGTTTAATTCAAGCTGGTCAGGCGGGAAGGGTCTGGATTCTGCAATAATGACCGTCGGAAAAACATATATTGTACGTGATATTGTGTCATACGGCAAGGAAATCGTAAGATACATAATAGATGAGGAAAGCAACGAAATATTAAAACAAACCGTAAAAAGCTCGGCGAATGATGACTGTAAATATACATCAATAAAAGAAATCAGAATGTCAAACATAGACTCAAAGCCGTTAAATGTTACAGTGCTTGATTTCAAGGTGTATGATATTTCGTTGACCAGAGAAAGTATTTCAATAGAAAAAGAAAATGTCAGAACCGATGAGGATATTTTAGTAACCTTTAACACAAAACTCGATTCCGGCACAATAGGTAATGTTTTTCTATATGACAGCGAAAATAATAAGGTTGACATTTCGATAAAGCAGGAGGATAAAAGTCTTATAATTTCTCCTGTCGGCGGACTAAGATACAACACAAAATATACGCTTAAATTATCGGACGATTTAAAGAATGAGCAGGGTGTGGGTTTGATAGAAGAAAATTTTGAATTTACAACCGAACAACCTCCGTACAGATGTGATATTAACGTATCAAAAAACGATAACAAAGTTATACTTTCGGGAGTTATAGCAAATTTGTCACCCTATGAAAAGAAGCAGGGTTATATTTTATCCGGATATAATGCTGAAAATGAGCTGATTTTTTCGGATATTATAGAATTTACTATACCGGCAGAATGCGGCGGTGAGGAGGCTTTAAAGGAAATCAGTATCGAAAATGAGATATTTGACGAGATAAAAACATTAAAACTTGTATCACCTTCGGCTTTAAAGAGCATTAAGGAGGCAGAAGCTTCGGATGTAAAAATTACAAAAGGATATATTGATCGTGTTTTTTCGTCAGACAGATATGTATACTTTGTAGAAGGATGCGATGATGATACAGAAATAATCTTAAACAATGCACAGCTCATATCTGACGATGACGAAAAATGTGTGTATGAAATCGATGGAAAAAATTATATTTTCAACAAAATTAAAAATAAAAAATCTGAGATCTGCGATATAAGCTTTGTTGATGATAACACTGTATTGATTAAGACTGAAAATGCAACAGGAGAAATTATAATCACAAGACCAAAGGAAAAATTTTCTCAAGATGTGTACAGCTTTTCAGAGCTTATTGAAGACCCGAATGAAGAAAAACTTTTGGATCTGATAAAAGTAAACGGAGATGAAACAGAATATACGTTTTCGGAGAATGCCGAAACCGGTGCCTATGGATTTATTATCGATGATAATTTAGGGGGTGTTAATTTTTCGGATATTTATTATACGGACAAACAGGACCTAAAAGATTCACTTGATAAAATAAAGGAAATCAAGAACAGCGAGGAAAGCATAGAAAAAAAGATAAAGCAGATTCAGGAATTTATTCTGGATAATGAAAAGCTTATAAAGCTTGATTTGTCAGACTACAGTACGCTTTTGGATAAGGGTTTTGTGTGCGAATATATTTTAAACAACGAATTTGAAATACTTGATGATTTTATAAGGGTATTTAACACAGCAAAGGCAATTGCATTATTTAATCAAGCAGCCCCTAAATATCAGAATGCTTTGAAATATAAGGATATTTTGCAAATAGATGCAAAAGAAGATATAAAGAACGTTGAAAGTATAAATAAAATTATAGAAAAAACTCTATCAGACAAAAAAGCTCAGAATGTAGATGAAGTAAAAAAAGTATTTTATAACGCATATGCAATCGAACGAGTAAACGAGGCTGACCGTCAAACGGTGCTAAAAACCTTTGAAAGCGGATTTGGATTTATAAATATCTCTGAGGAAGCAAATTCCAAATATAACAACACAAGTGACAAGGCAAATATAATAACAGCACTTGTAAATAAAGGTTTTCTGTCAGATGATGATATCAGCAATGCAATAATAAATGCACCCGATATTAACAGCAATAATAAAAATACGTCAGGCGGCGGAGTTTCATCGGGAGGAGGCAAAAAGAGCAGTGTCCCGGCATATATCCCCTTAAAAATCGAGAATAATGAAAACAAGAATGAGGAAAAAAAGCAGGAGGAGGAAAACAAAGGAGAAACCTTTAAATTTTCAGATGTCTCAGAGGAACATTGGGCATACAATTCAATTATGGAGCTTGCCGAATTACGCGTAATAAATGGAAAAGAAGAAGGAATTTTTGCACCTTCCGATGAGGTTTTGCGAGAAGAATTTGTAAAGATGCTTGTGCTTGTTTTGGATATAGACCATTCAACCGAGGAAGCGATATTTTCGGATTGCCCTGTCGGAAGCTGGTATAATCAATATGTGTGTGCGGCAGTTAAAAACAATATCGTAAACGGAATAGATGAAAATAATTTTGGTAAAGGAAGATTTATTACAAGACAGGATATGGCGGTGATGCTTTATAAGGCAATCAAGGCAAAAAACTTGAAAATTCAAGAAAAAAGAGAATATAAAGTCTTTTCGGATGATGAGGAAATTATGGATTATGCAAAAGATGCGGTGAAAAAACTCTATAGTATCGGACTTATAAACGGAATGGACTCTGACCAATTCAATCCTCAAAGAACGTTAACAAGAGCAATGGCAGCAGAGGTTTTAAACAATCTGTCGAAGCTTTTAAAGTGATATGCTTTTTAAATGCGGGAGTATGAAAATAAGTTTTTGATAAACCGGGTTTTGTGAAAGGAGTTAATGGTTATAAATATGAGAATGAAAAGAATTATCGGCATACTTTTTTGCATGATTTTATGTACATCGGAAATGAATTTTTATGCAAAAGCCGAAACAAAGACAATTTACAACGATGAAGTAACAAAAAAGCTTTTTGCTTTGGGGATAATCAGTGACAAGGATATAAACTTAGACAATGACGAGATTGTTACACGCGCGGATTTTGCCTGCATGATTGCACGGCTTATGGGATATGAAGAAAGGAATATTAAGCCGGAAGAAGACATATATCCGGATGTAAGCGCAGATTATTGGGCGGCTGAGAATATTGAATACGTTACTGATATGAAAATTTTCACGGGCTATGGCGACGGAAAGTTTTATCCGGAGGAAGCGGTGGAATATAATCAGATTTTAAAATCAGTACTTACGATGGCCGGATATGAGACGGCGGCGGAATACAAGGGAGGATATCCTAACGGATATATCACATTGGCGGCTGAACTCGGAGTGACAAAAAGTATTTCGCCATCAAAGAAAATGACACGCTCAGATGTTTTTGCATTATTTAATAATTCTCTCGAGATCCCGTATTATGACGCTGAATTTTCGGGGCTTGTTATGAAATATAATAAGAGCGAAAACGAAACGCTTTTATCGCATTGGAAAAACATTTATTTAGAATCCGGAATTGTTGAGGCAAACGATACTTCAACCTTAACAAGCGGAAGTGTGGGTGTTTTGGAAAATGGATATATAAGAATAGACGGCATCCGGTATTCTGTGGGAAACACTGATGTTCGTGGTATGCTTGGAATAAATTCCGAAATATATTATCTTGATGATGACGGAGAATTTATTATCCGGTACATAACGCCTGTACAAAATAGAAACGTTATCGTTGTCGTAAATGCAAGAGATATTGTCAGAGATAATAAGCAACAGGATATAATAAGCTATGAAACCGAGGGAGGAAAGGTTAAAAATATCAGGATTTTACCGGATGTGCGTGTTTTGTATAACGGAATTGCAAAGCCTGACTATCCCGATGATATTTTTTATCCCGAATACGGTGAAATAACTTTTATAGACAATAATTCTGACGGAAAATACGAGGTTATAAAGATTTTTGAGGTAACGGATGTTTTAGTTGTTAATTCTGTAGGCGAGGAAAATGACCGATATATTATAAATGACAAGCGTGATAAATCTATAACATACAGTATAAAAAAGGATAATGATGATGTTTTCGGAGAAATCGTAAGAAACGGCATTTTCTCCGAAATGAGAAGCATAACAACAGATGATACCATATTAATAGGAAGAAATTCCGATTACGGCTATGATTATATTATGGCAAGCTCTGATATTATTACGGGGAAAATAAGCTCTGCGACAAAAGACGAGGTTGTAATTGACGGCAATAAATATGAAATTTCAAAAAGCTTTTATGAGCTTTCAAATACCGGCGTGTCAATAAAACCGGAGCCGGGTGTCTCGGGAAGCTTTTATATCGATTGCTTCGGATATTTACAATACATAGCTTCATTGAAAATTGACTCGGAATTGAAATACGCTGTGATTTTAAAAATTATTGAGGATCCGGAGAATGAAACCGGGTATCTAAGACTTTTCACAGAGGATGACGAGATTGTAAAATATCAGCTTGAGGACAAGGTCAAAATAAGTTCCTTTGAAAGTATATCATCGGTCAAAAGGGACTATGATGATGTAATAAAAATTCTGAAGAATACAAACTTACAGGATGTCGGAAGAAGCTCAATGGGGGACGATTACGAAATGCAGCTGATACAATTTGGGCTATCGTCAGGTCAGAAAATAAACAAAATTAATGCAGTTTCAAAAAATCTTGGCAATAACTTTAATGAAAATGTTCCTCTTTCCTATAATGCGCTTGTTGAGAATAAAAGCGGTGCATTTGTGTGGTATACATTTACAATAAAGGATGTCGGGTATATGAGTCTCGGACAAAAGTTTTATGCCGATAAAAACACCTTGTTTTTTGATGTGTATGAAAATGAGCGTCAGCTTGTTGTAAGTAAGTGCGAGGTGCCTGGGGCAGCAGGTAACGGTGCAAGTAAAATGTATCTTTACAATGTCGGCGAGGATAAGACCGCAAGGGTCATTGTAAGATATTTCGATAAAAACGCACAGGGAAAGATGCTGATTGATAGTAATTCACAAGAGCTTGTGGTTACATCTGTTTATGATGCGATTAATGAGGATGATGAAGCTGTAAAAATAATAAAGGGATATACAGCCGGTAAAATAAAGGAGATTCCGTACAACAGGAATGACTACAATTCTTTTATGACAGATGTTTTGGATAAAGTAAAGCCTGGTGACATCATCAATTATACTCTTGATACAGCGAACAATTTTTTAGGAGTTCATATTACTGTTGATGCAAATAATCACGGATTATATTTAAATTCATACGACATATTGAATTATCGTATAAAATATGACCATGCGGAGAACACGAGAAATATTTACGGACGAGTAATAAAGTGCGCCGGAGATGTTTTGGTTTATGAGGTTCAGTCGGAAAATGATTTAAATGTTTGGGATACGCTTTGCATAAATATTTCAAAGTATAACGGACCGCTTTATGATGTTACTGCTGTGAACGGAAAGGTTAATATTGATGAAACAAAGACTTTAAAAGATTTGCGCCCGGGAGATTCATTCTTTATGAGGGCAGGGTATAGATCGCCTTCTGCAATATACCGAATGAATTACAAAGATTAAGAAAAAGTATCGATGTATTTGGAGGGGATAATATATAAATATGAAAAAAGTTAGATTGATATATTTTACCTTAATAATTATGCTGATTTATACAGCGGCGGTATCAGCGTCAAACGAACTGCCGGTGTATGAGGATTTCAGCGGTAAAATTTTTAAAAAAATGCCTGGGTGGAGCAAATCATCCATGGCGCCAAAGACTGACAGGCATTATGTCAGGGTTGAGGATGGAAGGCTTATTTTGAGTGTAGGAAAGGTAGAGGATTTGTCAGATGGCGGAGGGGATGTCTGGCCGTTTCTAAGGCTCTCAAAACCGGCAACCGGCGGTGTTGTGACCTTTGAATTTACCATAAATATCCCGGAAGACAGCTGTTTTGCAAGCTATCACGGCTTGGGAGGAATATATTCTTCTGACAATCAGACTGCGACTCCCACTGCACAGGGAATTGCAGTGTATAGCAAAAGCAATATGATTTTTTCATCAATACAAGTTTCGGATAAGATTGCCCTTGGAAGGGATGTAAGAATTTGCCAAAAAATCAATCTCGACGAGGGCTGGCGTGAGCTTTTAATAGACGGTGAAAAAATAGTGGATGCCAATGGCAATTCACGCTATTCGTACAGCGGCAAGGATATTCAAAGAGTGTCCTTTAACATATCCGGTTCAACATCGGGGGATGGCAAGGTTTATATTGATGATGTGTATATTTATACCGATGAGAAAATGATTTTTGTGTCGAGCTTGGGAAATGATGAGAATGATGGCACATACGATAATCCTGTAAAAAGTTTTGATATGGCAGTAAAGCTTTACGAAAATCAAAAGGCACAGAATATTCCTGCACAGATAATATTAAAATCAGGAGAATATGAGCTTCCGAAAGGCTTTGTATATTCAAAGGTTACTGCGGCAACGTCGACAAACCATGCAGTTATTAATCCAATAAAGGATGCAAAAATCTCCATTTCAGGTGCGGATGCGTTTTTGGATTCAAGTCTTTTGCCGAATATAAAGGAAGATTATAAAAATGCAATATTAAATAAAACTGCACTTGAGTATCCGTCACAAATAGATGTTCGCGGACCGGAGCTTTTGGGATATACAATATTGGAGAGCAATACGGGGATAACCTATACGGTTGAGGTATCAAACAAAAGCTCGATTAATCAAAGTGCGGTTATGGTAACTGCGGTTTATGAGAATGGAAAAATGCAAAGGGTATATACAGATAAGCTTGAGTTTTTGCCGTATTCAAAAAGTACAAAGACTGCATCGCACGAATTAAGCCTGAATAGTCTTGTAGAGTATAAAATATTTATGATTGACAATCTAAACAGCATTACTCCGTTTGAGGGTTATTATTTTGACGGAATTATAACAAAGAATGTTGATTTTGTAAATCGCTCAAAGAATTTAATAACAGTAAATGAGGAGGGTACATACCGAAGCGCAAAAATGGCGGTCCTGGATATGGAAATACTGAGGGATTCGCGTGTTGCAATAAAAACTGTCAACAACGAAAACAATGAAATAGGATATTTGCATCAGATAACACAGCCAAAGGGAAATCTAACACTTACCTGTGCCGGTAGCTGTCTTTTGGGAAACAGTACGATTTATTTAAAGGGGGTGAGTATTGAATGAGAAAGAAAATACTGTCAGCGGTTTTGACATACACAATGTTAATTTGCGGAACTAATTTTTCATATGCCGCTGAAAATGAATATAATATATATGTAAATGCCGATATTGGAAATGATGAGAATAACGGAACAAGTGAACAAACACCCGTAAAAAGCCTTGCAAGGGCAAATCAAAAGGCAAAAGCGGTATCGGGCATCAAAAAGGTTACAGTAAATTTTGCGCCGGGGGTTTATACGGTAGATGAACTTCAAAATATTACAACATCGGGAAACAAGGAATATCCGGTAATTTACCGTGGTGACGGAAATGTTACCATAAGAGGTGCAAAAAGTGTTCCGAAAAAGATTTTTAAAGAGGTTAGCGATGAAGAGGTTTTAAAAAGACTCTCTGCTGATGCGAGGACTAATGTTTTGTGTGCGGATTTATCGGAGTTGGGCATTTGGGGATTGGAAATAAATCCGAGAGTCCGTGGAATAACGGAGGACAATACATCGTGCGAGGCGGTTGAACTGTTTTCGGACAATGAGGATATTCGTCTTGCGCGCTGGCCGAATGATAACTTTGCATATAACGGGTATTGCTCTTCAAACAAAGCGTTTCAGACAGAGCCGATTTATATGGAAAACCTTGACAAAAGACAGTTGAGTTGGGTAGATGAAAACGGTGTTCTTCGTGAAAAGTATGCACAGATAGAGGCATTTTCAGATGCGGACTACAGAACAGCGGGAACCTATCTTACGGGAATAGACTCCGATACGGGATATATGCTCTTAAAGTCACATACCGATTCGGGCGGAGCATATATGAGAGAATCAAGGTATTATGTGTTTAACATATTGGAGGAGCTTGACGATTGCGGCGAATATTACATAGACCGTAAAAATTCTTTATTATACCTTTATCCGCCGGAGAATTTTACGGATGATTTGTATTTATCACAGACAGATAAGGGAATTATCAGTATGGATGGTGCAAAATACATTTCCTTTGAGGGTATTAATTTCGAGGGGTCAAGAATGGATGCTGTGACTATTAAGAATTGCAGTAATATAACCTTCAGAAACTTTGAGATAAAAAATTGCGGAAACAATGGTATTAGTATAATTAACTCGACAAATGTATTGTTTGATAACGGCAGAATATTCAATATCGGAAAATGCGGTATTGCAATTGAAGAGGGAATTAATAACGAGCTTATTAAATCTGAAAACATAATAAAGAGTACCGATATTTTTAATGTTTCAAGAACAAGTGCCGCAACTGTTTCGGCAATAAAACTTTCCGGAGTCGGAAACAAGATTTCGGAATGTATTATTCATGACTGCCCGGCGAGCGGAATAGGAATGAGTGGGCTAAAGCATGAAATATCGGATAATGAGCTGTATAATTTGTGCAGTGATATTTCAGACTGGGGTGCAATTTATATCGGACGCTCATGGAGCTTTAGGGGAAACGCAATATTAAGAAATTATTTCCATGATATAACAAACCACGGAATAATCGCAATTTACCTTGATGATTATATGTCGGGAATGAGAGTTGAGGAAAATGCCTTTGTAAACTGCAATAACGCGGTCGTTTCAAGCGGAGGTCGAGATAATGTTATAATAAATAACTTTATGTATAATTGCACGGCATCTGTTGTGGCGTCAACACATTGGGGAATAAACGACCCTAAATGGCACGCTAAGGATAACGAAAGCTCGGACAACTTGTATAAACGCTTAATCAGTGTTCCGTATCTTAGCAAGCTAAAGGAGGAATATCCCGAGGTTTCGGATTTGCTATTGGAATATGAGGATGAGAATTATCCTGATAATCACCCGGAATATCCTAAAAACTGTGTTATATATAACAACAAAACCGTAAATTCCCCGTGTGCGACTGCAAGCGATGAGGCAAAGCAATTTGGAAATATAGAAATTTTGGATTCCGTGTACTACGGAATATACAAAATCGATTAAACTTGTTATATTTACAAAAAAAGTTAAAGTTTTTTGTATTTATAAATATATTGTCAATAAATATCAGGGAAGGAAAAATAAAAGGAGGATGACATTATAATGAAAGTAAAATCAAAATTATTGAGCGCTGTAATAGCTCTTGCAATGGGTATTTCATGTGCTCCGAATGCGATTGTGCAGGCAGAAGGGAACGCATTGCCCGAATGGTATATAGCAAGGGCGGAGTTTGACGGAACGGACGACACATCAAGATGGGCAAAATACGGCGCTTCGGATTATAAGTATTCCGGCGCGGCACCGGAAATAACAAATAACGATTCCGGACTTGCGTTAACCGATGACGGGTTATTAAAAATTACCGCAAACAGCCTTGGAAGCGGAGCGTGGGGAATACGCTTCGGAACAGGTGAAAACGTGGCACCGATTGACCAAACAAAGCAGAATATCTGTCTTGATGTGCGTTTTAAGTTTGACCAGGGACTAAACGGTGAGCTTTTAAAGGTTGGCGGACAAAGAAACGGAGATACAGAAGATGATTATCATTTCCTGTTTATTGCAGTTAAAAACGGAAATCTTGCATACGGGGGACAAAATCTGAATGAAGCGACAGAACAGGATTATGCCATTAATACAAAAACATGGTACACAATGAATATCAGACTTGATTATAAGGAAAAGAAAAGCTATATTAACATTACCGATGAAAACGGTAATGTTGGTGAGTTTGTATCAAATTATTTATGGGGTCAAAACTGGACAAATATAACAGAGGTTGCAACAATCAAGACCGCTATGCTTAATAATTCAACATCCGGTGTTCAGTATGCATATATCGATTATCTGCGTCTTTATGACAAGGACAAAATTCCAAATGCAATCTTTACATACGGAGAAAATGAAAATACCTTGAACGGTGCAAAAATTTCGGGAAAATCCATTCCTATTAAAATTGTGTTCCCGTCAGCGGTTACATTTGACGATTTGTCAAGGATTACAATTGACAACAACGCCGTAATTACTCCGAATAGTCTTTCGGGTGATGGAAAAACAGCAGAGTTTATGGCATATAATTTTACTGAACGTACAAAATATACCATTACCGTTCCGCAGATTGGAGAAAATATCGAGCAAACCGTAAGCTTTCAGACAGCAGACGCCGACTACTATATTATGAGAGCAGAATTTGATGGTCTTGATGATACAACAGGCTGGGGTCGTGTTACAAATAATGCCAATCATATTAAAATAGACGGGTTGGACAGCAAAATTTCTGACGGCTGGCTTTCTATAGATGCTAATGCGGTTGCAAGCGGTTGTTTTTCAATATGCCCGGACAATAAGTATTCTATTGATAACACAAAGGAAAATATATATGTTCAGACACGCTTTAATGCAACAAGTATAAATCAATACAGAAAATCAATATTAAGAATTAAGGCTAACCGTAAAACGTCACCAACCGGAGATGCAGATGAATATTCATTACTGAGTATTGTAGCGCAACTAAATGAAACAAGCGGTGAAAATGAATTAAAATACGGTTATTACGGTAATGAGGGAACTGCACTTGGTTATAATATTGCTACTAATAAAAATTATACTTTAAAGGCAAAATTAGACTATAAGGCACAATCAATTGATATTACAATTATTGATGAGGACAATCCACAAAACGTATTTAATAAGACAATGGACTTTTTTAATAAATCGGCCGGATGGAGTTACACAAACCTAATTCAGGTTGATTCTATTAACTGCGGATCCGGCACCGCAAAGAACAGTGTTGATTATGTACGTGTTTGGGATGCAGACTTAATTCCGGGACCGAGTGCGGTATACGGTGACGAAAAAGCTTTAGACGGAGATTTAAACATTAAAGAGGGTACAGTGGCAAGAATTGATTTTCCTGTTGAGGTTACGCAAGAAGTTTTATCCTCAATAACATTGGATGATAATCCGATAGAGGGTACTGTTTCTGATGACGGCTATAGCGTATATGTTACCTTAAACAATATAGGAACGAGAACCTGTCACACCCTGAAAACAATCGAGGTATCGGGAATCAAGGCGGCTGAATTTAAATTCAGAAGTGCTGATGAGGAAAAATATTTATACAGAGCAGAGTTTGACGGTAATGATGATGCGGAAGCGTGGTGGGCAAGCATTAATGATGAAGCGAGTGAAAAGATTGAGGAGAATCAAATATCCGACGGGGTTTTTAAGGATGATGTTCTTTTGCCCTCAAGAAAGCTTGACTTAAGATTTGACAAAACGGCAAACGGCTCACTCAACTGTACAGATCTTGAAAATGTATTGATTGAAACAAGATTTAAATTTACAAATATTTCTGAATATGCTCAGTATTTCAGAGTTGGCGGATATATGGCATACATCACGGTTCAGGATAAGGTACTGAAATACGGCGGAGATTTCTATAATAGCAAAGGAACACCGCTATACGGAGATGCCGCGGAGTATACACTGTCAGAAAACGTTTGGTATACAATGCAGATGAGAACAAACTTTGTTACAGATACATATACACTTACAATCGATGATGGAAACGGTCATATTGCAACAACCTTACCTATTGGCTTTGTGTACAACAAAGATTATGAATCGATAAGTCAGTTTTCATATCCGAGATACGGAACACAGGTTGATTATTTACGCATTATAAACGAAGATTACGGTCATTTAAAGGTTACTTACAGAGAGGGTGCGGCGCTTGACAACTCTGTGTTGGTAGATGTGAGTGGCGAAATCTTTACATTTGAACCGAACAGTATTCCGCAAAGCCTTGACGGTATTACAATTTGTGACGAAAACAATAACACTGTTCCGGTAACGGTAGCTACAACAGACAGTAAGATTACAGTTGCAAATACACAAGACTTTGACTATAACACAAAATATGTTTTGACAATTCCAAAGGAAATAACGGGTGCGGAAGCTGATCAAACTGTTCAATTTACAACAATCTGGAATGATAATGCGCAATTTGATTATGAGACCGCTTTTGCCGGAAAGGATGGCATAAACGCAGTATTTTTAGGCGGCTCTATCACATGGCAGGATATAGGCTACAGGAAATATATAGAGGAATGTCTCGGAGCGCTTTATCCAAACAGTACCTTTACAAACGCAGGAGTCGGAGGAACAGGCGCACAGTTTGGGTGGACACGTCTTTATGATGATGTAATAGCAAAGAATCCTGATTTGGTTTTCGTTGAATTTGCGGTAAATGACGCGGCAAATATGCAAACAGCAAAATGGATGGAATCAATTGTAAGAAACTTAAACGCATTGGAAAAAAGACCGGTAATCATATTTGTTTATACAACGGCAACAGAGCTTAATGCAAATTCATATGCGATTTTCGAGCATGAGAAAATTGCAAAGGCATATGGTATCCCGTCAATCAACCTGAGAGATTATGTAAAGTCAAAATGTAATCTTGATGCGAGCTTTGCAGATGACTGGAACGGCACAAAGTATTTGAGTGATGGAAAGCACCAGACTCAGGCAGGAGGAGAGCTGTACGGAACATATGCAACAAATCTGTTAAAGTTTGATGCAAAGAAATATTTTGTATTACCAAAGAATAATGAAAGTGTAACAGCACTTTGCGATTATAAGGATTATTTGTATAAATATACGCAGTATGACGATGCACTGACAGCTGAAAAGAGCTATACAGTAATCGGTGATGAATTTGTTCTGAAATATGCAAACAGAACCACAGGTGGTGCATTTACTGTAACAATTGACGGCACAAGCTACAGTTATAATTCTAATTCAACAATAGATACTAATCCTGATACAATAGTTACTTTCAGTAACCTCGGAAACGGTACACATACTGTTGCGGTAGTGCCGGAGACCGGTGTTACGGTTGTTGTTTCGGGTATTTACACAATCAGAAAGACCGGTTATTCAATAAATATGCCTGTATTTGATAAACAAGCGGTTACATTCGGTGATGCAACTACAGTAACCTATTCGTACACATCAAATGAGGAGAAAAATGTTGTTTTAATTGCCGCCTTGTATGATGAAAACGGTGTTTATAAAAGATGCGTTACAAAGGATATTAAGCTTTCTATTTCAGATGAGCCGATTACAGATAGTGTTGTTGTAACTCCGGCGGAGAATGAAAAGATTATCAGAGCGTTCGTATGGGATTCGTTGGATAACATGACGGCATTATCGGATGAAAACGAGCTTAGATAAAAAGGAGGGCATCGAATGAAGGAATATAAGGTTGACAATCATGTTTCAAGCTTTCTCCCGGAAGGACATAACTGGAAGCTTATCTGGCATGATGAATTTGACGGATGTGAGCTTGATGAGTCAAAGTGGTTTTATCGTTTAAATCTGGGCGGAAAACGACATGAAACATATATAGAGGATGCCATATCATTTGATGGTAAAAGTAATATCATATTTCATTTGGTTGAAAAGGATGGTCAATACTATTCATCAACCATACAGACAGGAGAAAATTATACCGATAAGCCAAACGGCGAAAGCAGAAAGACCACCCCTAAGTTCATGCATAAATATGGATATTATGAGGTTCGCTGCAAGCTTCAATGTGAGCAGCCGTGGTGGACAGCCTTTTGGATTCAGTCTCCGGAGGTGGCAAATGAGGAGCTTCCTCCTGAAAAAGCCGGAGTTGAGGTAGACATAATGGAAAGCTTTTCACCAGGTAGAGTAATTCCGCATTTTAATCACTGGGGTGGCTATGGCAAAAATCATAAGTTTACAGACAGTGCAGGCTTAAACAGGGTTGTAAGCGACGCCGACGCATTCAGTGTTTCTCTTGACGAATATCACACCTTTGCTTGTCATTGGACAAAGGACGGTTATACCTATTATGTTGATGGAAAACCATCGGGAAAAATAAGCGGACCGGTTTCGGACACGGAGCAGTTTGTTCTTTTGTTTACCGAATGCAAGGGATACAGAGATAATATTCCCGGCTACAGCGGTGTTGATAAATTCGGCAGCGGAATAAAGGATAAATTCGTTGTAGATTATGTTAGAGTATTTGATGAGGTTTAATAAACTGTAGGGTATAAATCAAAATGTATATTAATTGAATAGTTTTAAAAATTGCCTCCAAGGTCAGATTTTCGGATATGACCTTGGGGCAGCTTGCTTAAAGGCAAAAGAGCTGTTGTTTTATATTGGGAAATAAAATTTGATTATTCATTTGCAGGTATTACAGAACGTACATTTCTTACTGATGACGGGAATGTGATGATAAGAGATGTGAACAGCAAAGAAGATACGTTTTATGCGACGGGTGCATCGGACGTGGTTTTTGCCGAGGGGAATATTTATGTGATAGAGCCGGAGAACTGCGGAAGAAGCACGATAGAATAAATTGAAATAATTTTAATATGGAATGGAGCGTTATTTGCCGCAAAATCAAAATAAGGAATTTATGTTAAAATTGAAATTGTACATTTTTATGGTAACCTCTAAAAATTCATAAAAAAGTGTTGAAAAAATCGTAAGATTATGGTATAATAAAGATACTATAATAAAGGCGGTTGAAGTGAAATGCAGATCAATCTTTTGCGGAAGAAACACAATTACAGAGATTATCCGAACTCGGAGATTCATTGGAAAAACTGAACGTTATAGACTTTGAATCATTCAGAGCTTTGCTTGAAAAGGTAAATTGTAAAGAACGTAAAAGCAAAGCTGGCAGACCATCGTATGATGTTGTAATGATGTTCAAAATACTCGTATTGCAACGATTGTTTAATTTATCTGATGATCAAACTGAATACCAGATAACTGATCGAATGAGCTTTCAGCGTTTTATTGGCTTATCATTAGGAGAGCGTGTACCTGATGCAAAAACAATCTGGCTTTTTAAGGATACCATTACGCAAAAAGAAATAATTGAGCCTTTATTTAATCGGTTCACAACGCAATTGGAATCGCAAGGCATTATAACGCATACAGGAACAATTGTTGATGCGACTTTTGTAGATGCACCGCGTCAGCGCAACACTCGTGAGGAAAACGATCAGATTAAAA
>JAXEIW010000051.1:0-3151 GCA_034101885.1 Clostridia bacterium
ACAAGCTGTACCAAAAGCATATAGCATATAGTTCCTCCGGCGACTGACAAAAGCATCTGCCTTTTCAAAAGGTGCAGACCTATTACCGCAATGATGGATATAAGCTCCGGTATGCCGTGTGAGCCGGACAGCAGGCTGACATTTTTTAAGCAGTATATAATCAAAAGTCCGAACACTGCGGAGGGCAGAACCTTTCCGAGATACTGTATGTATTTGGGAGTAGGCTTTCCGGCGGGGAACAGTAAAAACGGCAGAAATCTTGTGAGCATTGTTCCGAGTACGACCAAAATAATAGTAATAATCTTTTGCGAAAAACTCATTTACGTAAACCACCTTTCTCCAATTTCGGGCGCAGTACCGACAAAAAGCCGAGAATAGCAAGCATTGCGGGAATGATAACGCTATCAGCGCCGAAAATTATCAGGCATAAAAGCGACAGCACAATACCTGAAACCGCACTCACATGATTTTTCTCCTTTATCCATTGGTCTGTGAAAATTACGGTAAACATCGCGGTCATTACAAAATCAAGTCCCTCAGTATTAAAATGAATGACCGAACCGAGAATACCGCCCATTGTTGCACCCAAAACCCAATAAAAGTAATTCAGCAGAGTCACAAAAAACATAAACAGTCCCTTGTCAACACCTGCCGGAATATCGGCGGTATAATTTATTGAAAAGCTTTCGTCCACATTCCGAATATAAGAAATATTTTTTTAAATCCTGTACCCTTATATTTGTCAAGCATGGAAACTGCATAAAACAAATGCCTTGCGCCGATTATAACGGCGGTAATAAATGCTTGCAGCGGATTAAATGCCCCCAAGAGCATATTTGCCGCGACAAATTCGGTAGAACCTGCAAAAATGGTCATACTCATAAACATCGGATACAAAAAGCTGAATCCCGAAACATTCATGTAAATTCCGTAGGTCAGCCCCAAAAACCAAAACCCCAGAAAAATCGGTATTGTATACGGAAAAGCCGCCTTTAATGCTTTTGTGTATTTGTTTTCCATTTGTCAGTCCTCCCATCGCATATGTTGTAGGAAAGTATAGCACATTCACTACAAAAAATCAATATTTTCGGCAGAAAAACAGAATATTTTGTTATGCTGTCAAACGGCGGTGTATATATACGTATAAAAAGTATGCACATAGCATAATAACACATTGACTGTTACAAAACAAAATGTTATAATAGCCACAGGAGCATTCCTGTTAAGAAACAAAAATGAGGTTTGACAAAAAGGAGTTCACTCCCTTAGAATGTAACACAGGGTCAAAGCCCTAATAAAAAGAAATCCACTAAGGGAGGAACTCTAAGATGAGTATAACACAGAATGAGAAAATAAGTCAAGTAAAAAATACAACTTTGGTTGTGGGAATTGATATTTCGAGCGAAACGCACTATGCCCGTGCCTTTGATTGGCGTGGTTTGGAGCTTTCAAAAATATTCAAATTTGAAAGTACAAGTTATGGATTTGAAAACTTTTCAGAATGGCTGGCTGAAATCTGTAAGACCAATCAAAAGGATAATATCATAATAGGCGCAGAGCCTACGGGACATTACTGGTTCACTCTTGCTGAATACTTGAAAGAACACGATATCAAATTTGTGTTTGTCAATCCCATGCATGTCAAACGCACAAAGGAGCTTGATGACAATCATCCGAGCAAGAACGACAGAAAAGACCCAAAAGTGATTGCAAAGCTGGTAATAGAGGGCAGATATTTAATACCGTACATTCCGGAAGACATATATGCTGAACTTCGTATTATGAACGAAAACAGAATGCGTATAAACAGGGAAATGATTGCGATAGAAAACCGTATCAAACGATGGTTTGCAATATATTTTCCCGAGTACAAAAATGTATTTGGAAATTGGAACTGCGACAGCAGTGTTGAGGTATTGATAAATGCACCATTGCCTGCGGATGCGGTTAATATGGGAGCTGAAGCCATAAATGGGTTGTGGCGTGCAAAGAAAATCCGTGCTGTCGGAATGAAAAGAGCCAATCTTTTAGTGGAAACAGCAAAATCAAGTGTAGGTGTTAAGCATGGAGCAAGTGCTGCAAGATGTGAAATATCAATGCTTATTGAGGATTATCTGAGAAAAAAGGAGCAAATGCAAAGAGTTGTCGAGATACTTGAAACGCTTTGTATTCAAGTTCCGAATGCAGAAAAATTGTTAAATATCAAAGGTGTAGGCATATTGACGGTGGCAAGTTTTTTTGGCGAGGTTGGAGATATTAGACGCTTTGACTCTCCGAAACAAATCCAGAAGCTTGCAGGACTTGCAATAACCGAAAACAGCTCCGGCAAGTATAAAGGGCGGTCATGCATAAGTAAACGCGGAAGAAAACTATTGAGGTATACACTGTTTCAAGCCGTGATGTCAATGATGATGCACTTACCGGAATTCAGGGAATTGCATCGATACTACACAACAAGAGACAAAAATCCGTTAAAGGGAAAACAATCAAAGATTGCATTATGCTGCAAGGTAATACGCATATTCTATGCTTTGCTAATAAAAGGTACGGAATATGACAGTCAAAAGCTGATGAAAGACATTATCAGACCGGAACCGATGGCAGCGTAAGAAAAAGTAAAAAATCTTAACAGGGAAAGCGTCCTCAAAAGAGCCTGGGAAGATTTACAACGAAGAAGAAAAATAATGAGCAGGTAGTCGGTGCTTGATATTGTCCATCAGAGCAAAGACTCGGAATAGGAGCATAAACCGGCACCACATTATGGATAAGCGGAACGAAGGAATTTAGGGCAAAGACCCTGTTAGACATGGGAGGTTAAGCTGCTATAAGTGAAGTGGGATACCAAAGTGCCATTCATAAAAAGTAACGACGCTTTGATTTTTGTACCCATTTTACTCAAAAATCGTACTGAAATCAATCAGATACAATGATTTTATCCATAAACTCATTATGAAACTTTTGAAATTGTAAGAAAAACGGAGAAAATTAAAGAAAAACTAAGATTATATAGGGAGGAATATTTATGGCAAGACGCAGACGAGAAAGAATGAGTGAAGGGAAAAAGAATATCATAGCAGGATTGATTGAGGAGTATGATATCAAAACGGCAGCGGATATTCAAGAAGCACTGAAGGATTTACTGGGCGGAACG
>JAXEIW010000052.1:0-32301 GCA_034101885.1 Clostridia bacterium
ACAATAGCAAAACCTACGTTTTGCGTTGCATTAGTTCGAGTAGCAAAATCAAAGATTTTGACTCTCACTGAACATACGTCGGCGCTCCTCAAAAGAGCAATCTGCTTGCTTCTTTTCCACGTTATGATTTGTGCCGCCGAACGGCGGCGGAATGGAGATTAATATGAAGGATGAGCTAATAAATAAGGGAATACTTGCAAAAGAGGCAGCCTTTAAATTATCAACCTTGCCTACCGAAGTAAAAAATAATGCGCTTTTAAAAATTGCGGATGCGTTAAGTGAACGTTCCGATGAAATAATTGCGGCAAACAAAAAGGATTTAAAGGCGGCGGAGGAGAAAGGCATGAAAAAGGCAATGCTTGACCGTCTTGCAATCGATAAAAAAAGAATAGATTCAATGGCTGAGGGAGTTCGTCAGGTTGCCGCTCTTGATGATCCCATCGGAGAGATTATTAAAGAATGGACACGCCCGAACGGACTTTTGATAGCACAAAAAAGAGTTCCGATGGGAGTTATTGCAATAATATACGAGGCTCGTCCGAATGTAACGGTTGACGCAGCGGCTCTTACCTTAAAGACATCAAATTCGGTTATTTTAAGAGGAGGAAGCGAAGCAATAAATTCAAATTTGTCTCTTATGAAAATAATGCAGGAAACGGCATATTCCAACGGTATACCCGAGGGAACGCTGAATTTGATTGAGGATACGTCGAGAGAAACGGCGGTAGGTCTTATGAAGCTTAACGGATATGTAGATATGCTTATACCGAGAGGCGGTCAGGGACTCATTAAAGCGGTTGTGTCAAATGCTACCGTCCCGGTGGTTGAAACAGCTGCCGGCAATTGTCACATTTATATTGACGGTGAATGTGACAGAAAAATGGCGCTTGATGTATTATTAAATGCAAAGGTCAGCCGTCCGTCGGTATGCAATGCTGCGGAAACTTTGCTTATTGACAAAGCCATAGCCGATGATTTTCTGCCGGAGATATACAAAAAATTATCGGAAAATCATGTTGAGGTAAGAGGCTGCGAAAAATGCAGAGAAATTGTTCCCGAAATGAATAATGCTAACGAAGATGACTGGTATACCGAATATAACGACTATATTATTTCGGTAAAGGTTGTTGACGGAATAGACGAGGCAATAAGGCATATAAACAAATATAATACAAAGCATTCCGAGGCAATTGTCACACAGGACAAAGAAAAGGCTGAGAAATTTTTGAATGAGGTTGATGCTGCGGCTGTTTATGTAAACGCTTCAACACGTTTTACCGACGGATTTGAATTTGGATTTGGAGCCGAAATAGGAATAAGCACTCAAAAAATGCACGCAAGAGGCCCTATGGGACTTGAACAGCTTACATCAATAAAATATGTAATTCACGGAAACGGACAGATAAGACAATAAAAAATAAAGAGAAACCAAGAAAAGATAAGTATATGAAAGGTTAATTGCATATCTGTATTTTATTATTTTAATAAATTATTTTGCATGATGCTTTTCGAACATGCTTTGCGAAAGGAGCAAATGATTATAAATATGAAAAAAACATTACTGACAATCCTGCTTTTATCCTTTGCCTTGACGGCTTGCGGTACGGAAAAAAAGACCGATTCGCCTGAAGAATCGGAAAAACCCTTTGAAGAGGTGCAGAAGGTGGATATTGAAATTTCCGACTATGTGGAACCGACTCCGACCCCGGAACTTACTCAGCCGCCTGCCGAAACATCACCTGTACAGCCTGCGGAAAATATCGATACGAAAGCGGAAGAACCATCTTCTTCGTCAGCTGAAAAATCGGAGAATACAAATTCCGATAATAATAAAAGCAATGGGGAAAGTGTAAAAAATGACGTATCCCAACAGCAGAACACACAAGCTGATAACGGGCAGAGTGAAGTTGTTCGTTTGGACGGTAAAATTATATGCATAGATCCCGGTCACGGTATATTTACCGAAAACAGAAAGGAAAAAATTGCTCCCAATTCAAACGCTTCAAAGGATGCCTTCAAGGAAGGTACAAAGGGTGCAAGTCATATTGAAGATGATGCGGTTTTGGCGGTAGGATTAAAATTAAAAGTAAAACTGGAGGAGCTCGGCGCAACGGTAATAATGACAAGAAGCGATGCATATACCAATATGAGCAACATAGAAAGGGCTCAGTATGCAAACAACAATAATGCCGATATATCAATTAAGCTTCATGCCGACAGTACACAGGAGGGTGGCTCCGGTATGACTATGCTTGTTCCGGGGTATAAGTATATTACGGATAAGCAGATGCTGTCAGACAGCAAACGTTTGGGTAAGGCTATAATAAAAAATGCCGCATCGTTAACGGGAGCAAGAAACAGAGGAACATATACGAATACCGAAATGACCGGATTTAACTGGTCAACGGTACCGGTGGTTTTGTTTGAAATGGGATTTATGACAAATTCAAAGGATGAGGCAAAGCTGTTTGACGAGGAATATCAGAGATTGATTGCGGACGGAATTGTGAAGGGTATATTAGAATACTATAAATAATTTAATATTCGGACTGCTTTATTTAATGACTGCTGAACAATTCTGAAACGCAGCCGCGTAGCGGCTTACAAGCGTTTCAGAATTGTTTGGGTGCAAGGGTTTTGTGCGTTTTTGCAAAAAACCTTGCACCATTAATAAATATTTTGCTCCCAAAATATTTATTTCGGCAGACTTTATCAATGCGAACTGTGTAAAATCTTCGATTTTACATGAAAAATTTTGACGATAGTCATAATTTTTCTAAATGCGATTGAAAATCGCATTTATTCAGTGAGCATTATTTAAAAATCCTGTTTTTGAATAAAACAGTCTGATTTTCGTTTGCAAAACGGTTTGTCGACTGTGCCGCCTGTAGGCGGCAGAATGGAGATCACTATGTCAAAACAAGAATTTATTAAATACGCAAACTCTTTTCAGGCTGTTGCAAGACTTCGTCTTGAAAGTATTACGGAACTTATGAATATGTTCGGAAATCCTCAGGACAAATTGAAATTTATTCATGTGGCAGGCACCAACGGAAAGGGATCTGTATGCGCTTTTCTGCAAAATATTTTAACCGATGCCGGATATAAAACGGGAAAATTTATTTCTCCGAATATGTTAAGAGTTAATGAAAGAATCACAATAGACGGACAGGAAATATCGGATGAGGATTTAAATGATTTGCTTTGCGAGGTTGAGGAACAGGCAAAAAAGGTTTGTGAAAAACTCGGAGATATGCCTACTCAGTTTGAAATATGGACTGCTGCGGCGTTTTTATGGTATTCAAAGAATAATTGTGACTATGTTGTTCTTGAAACAGGGCTTGGAGGCACAAGGGATGCCACAAATGTCATAAAAAATCCCGTAATTACCGTAATTACAAGAATTGCCGCCGATCATACGAATTTTTTGGGAAATACTTTGCGGGAAATCGCCGAACAAAAGGCAGGAATAATAAAGGACAGCATATACGGCGGATGTACCGTAACGTTGGAACAGGATGAAAATATATGTGAAATATTATTAAACGCCGCAAAAAAACATAACAATGATTTTATTGTTGCGGATAAGGCTAAGCTTTATCCCTTTAACGGAGTACATGAGGTTTTTGACTATAAGGATATTAAAGATATTGAAATGTCCATGCTTGGAATACATCAGACAGAGAATGCAGCCTTGGCAATTGAATGTGCATTAAAATTAAATATTGATAAAAAATATATTTTATCGGGTATTTTAAAAGCAAGAAATATAGGAAGATTGGAAAAAATCTCGGAAAAGCCTCTTATTTTGTTTGACGGTGCGCATAATAAAAACGGAATGCATTCACTTGCCGCAGCGGTTAAAAGGTATTTTCCGGGTAAAGATATAAATTTTATAATTGCTTTTATGAAGGATAAGGATATATTGTCAGCGGTTAAAGAGCTTAAACCTATATGTTCCGAAAGCACACGTTTTTATACTGTGGAAGTAAAGGACAATCCCAGGTCGGAGGAATCCGAAGTACTGGCGGAAATTTTAAAGAAACAGGGATATAATGCCTGTTCCTGCGGTGATATGCGTACGGCAATCGGCTGCTTTGAAATGCCGAACAGGCTTAATATTATCTGCGGATCGCTGTATCTATATAAGGACTTTTTTGAAGTTTTTCACTGACTGCATTGACAAAAAGGGTATGTAATGATAAAATAATAAAAATAAGTAATAAAAGTGAAGGAGTATTATTAAATTAATATATTAAATTGCACGACAGAAAATTTTTTTGCGGCAGGTTAAAATTTGACATGAGGACAAGTTCGCATAAAATCATGATAGTTAAGCTGTCGTTTAATGTATTACCGGGCAATGCCCTTCATTGAAAGGAATTAATACTATGGGATTAAAAGATATTTTTAAGAGAAAAGAAAAAAATGAAGATTTAAAAAATGAAATTGAGAATAAAATTGATGAATCCGAAGAAAATGCGGGTAATGAATCGGAGAAAGAAATAAATGATGCTGCCGAGGAAACAGAGCAAAACAGCGTGCAGGAGGAAGTTAAAAGCTTTGTGAAGGAAAGAATGAACGATGCGGATTTTCAGATACGTTTTCTTGTGGAACACAAGGTTTTGCCGGCTAAGCTGAATGATGATCCTGTTTATATTATTACGTCACTTATTGCCGACAAGGGTGCTTATATAAATAATTTCTACAACGGCATATATGCACAAAATAAATTGGAAAATCCATATTCAAACAATGATTTCGGTGTATCTGATCCCTTTGATGTAAATGATGTTAAGGGCATCAGAATAGATATGCCGGAAAAAAATATGAGTAAGGCGCTTTGTAAAAGCGTTTATATAGTTTATAATGAGAAATACACAAAATATTTATATCTTATGGTTCAAGCAGAAAATGATGATAAGTATAAGCTGGGTAGCTGGATTGACGGCGAATATGAAGAATATGAAATTGAAGATGAGAATATAACCGATAAAATTGCGGAAATTGCACGGGACGAAGAAATAACAAGAGAAAAATATACCGATATAGTTGAAAGGCTGTTTGACCGTGAGGTTACGCCTGCGGGAGTATTTACCGATCCGCAGGAAATTCAAAAGCACGGTCAGATATATATGAATGCTTTGATGCAGGTTCAAAAATTCAAGGAAGATGATAAACGTGACGAAGCGTTAAAGCTTATAAAAGACGTTATCAGAAAGGAAGCCGCAAACTATGTTGATACGGAAGATAAGGAGTATCATGCTTTCAGAAATGCTTTTGAGGTTTTGCTGTATGTAAATCATGCACATCCTTATAATTATGATAAAAAGACCAAGAAACAGGTTGAGGGTATGCAGATTGATTTATCATCGGCATATCTTGTATACGGTGCAATGATGCTTGAAAAACAGCAGTATGATAAGGCTATCGATATATTATGGAAAGCGGTTGAGGCAAACCCGGTAAATGTACAGATGATTTTTGCCCTTGCAGATGCTTATAAAGGAAAGCGTTATTTAAAAACGTATCTTAACCTTATGAAACGCGCTCATGTATATGCGGTGAGAAAGGTTGATATTGCAAGAATTTACAGAAATTATGCATATTATTATACACAGATAAAGAACTATGATTTGGCAGCTGTGCTTGTGTATGCCAGCAAATATTTTGACCATAGCGAAAAATTATTTGAAAGCTGCAAAAATCAGACAGAACAGGAAGCGGGTAAGCAGTTTGAAGAACCGTCGCTTGAAATTATTAAAAAGACTATGCTTGCCAACGGTATCACATGGGGAGCAAAAGACCTTGCGGTAAGTGTTGCAAAGATGCTGAATCAACAGTTTATGCAGACTCAGAATGCGCAAGGGGCTAAAATGTGTGCGGATATTCTTGCGGAGCTGAAACCGGAAGCATAGAAAGAAAGGACTTGATTGTTGTTTGCGGGGAACTATAATAAAGGGTGTCGGAGGCTTGTATTTTGTTAAGGCTGAGGACTCAAAGACCTATGAGTGCAGAGCGCGTGGTATATTCAGAAAAGAAAAGATAAAACCGATGATAGGAGACCGTGTTGAAATTGACATTGACGGAGAAAATGGTATTATTTGTGAAATAGAAAAGAGAAAATCGGAGCTTGTTAGGCCTCCCGTTGCAAATATTGATACGCTTGCAGCAGTTTCTTCGTCGGCCGATCCCGAACCGGATTTCTATCTTATAGATAAACTTCTTATCATGTCGGAGGTAAGAGGAATAACGCCTATTATTTGCATAACAAAAACCGACTTAAACTCTCCCGATTCGATCACGGAGGTTTATAAAAATACAGGCTACAGAATATTCGGCGTATGCAGCAAAACAAATGAAGGGATTGACGCACTTGCTGATTTTCTGAAAGGAAAAACCACAGCATTTGCCGGATTATCGGGAGTGGGAAAGTCAAGCTTATTAAATCATATAGTTGACCGTGAACTTAAAACCGGAGAAATAAGTGCAAAAATCAGCCGAGGAAAGCATACTACAAGGCATGTAGAGCTGTTTGAAACGGGGGACGGCGGATTTGTTCTTGATACGCCCGGATTCAGCTCCTTTGAACCCGATTCAATAAAGGAGAGTGAATTGGCGAATTGTTTTCCTGAAATGAGAAAATATAATAATCAATGCAGATTTAACGGTTGTTCACATACTCATGAACCGGAATGTGCCGTAAAAGATGCCGTTTCGGACGGATTGATTTCCAAACAGCGGTATGACAGCTATTGCAGAATTTATGAAATATTAAAAAACCATAAGGATTGGAATTAAAATTGCTCTGAAAGGAATGTAGAAAATGATATTATCACCTTCGATTTTGTCGGCAGATTTTTCTGTATTGGGAGAATGCGTTGAATTAACTGAAAAGGCAGGAGCAAAATGGCTTCACATTGATGTTATGGATGGAATTTTTGTACCAAACTTAAGTTTTGGTGCTTGTGTATATAAGTCCATAAGAGATAAGTCAAAGCTTTTTTTTGATGTGCATCTTATGATAACAGAGCCGGAAAGGTATCTTGAAGATTTCAAAAACGCCGGTGCGGATGGCATTACCATTCATGTTGAGGCAACACAAAAGGTTTCGGAGTGTCTTAAGCAAATAAGGGGCTACGGACTTAAGGCAGGATTGGCGCTTAACCCTGAGACGGATGTTGAGAAAATTCTGCCCTACCTTGATGAAGCAGATATGATATTGGTTATGAGTGTTCATCCCGGTTACGGAGGACAGAAATATATCGAAGACGTTAATGAAAAAATAACGTATTTACGTAATAGGATGGGTAAAGATTTTAACATTGAAGTTGACGGCGGTGTCAATATGTCAAATATAAAAAAAGTTGTTGGATTGGGAGCTAATGTTATTGTGGCAGGTTCGGCTGTTTTCAACGACAATATCACGGAATCTACCAAGGCTCTTATCAGGGAGTGTGAAGAATGAGAGCGGTTATAATAGGCAACGGAAGTATGAATGATTACGGATATATCAAGGGGAAGATAAATAAAAGCGATTATATTATATGTGCTGACGGAGGGTATAAGCATTGCAAGGCTCTCGGAATTAAGCCTGCCGTATTAATCGGTGATATGGATTCAATCGGTGACAACGATTATGACGGTGAAATTATAAATTTGCCGATAAGGAAAGATTTTACCGATTCGGAGGTCTGCATAAAATTTATACTCTTAAAGGATTTTGAGGAAATCCTTATGTTTGGTTTTATAGGGACTCGTATGGATCATACTGTTACAAATATTTTATTGCTTAAACAAATTGCCGAAGCCGGAAAAAAAGCGCATATTATTGATGAACACAACGATATAATGATAGCCGGAACGGAAAATATTATATATGGAAAAAAAGGCGATTTGATTTCTATTATTCCTGTTTCGGGTAACCTTTGCGGAGTTACGACAAACGGTTTGAGCTATCCTCTTTCAGATGAAACTCTTGTGTTGGGTGAAAGCAGAGGAGTAAGTAATTTTATGACTTCAAACAAATGTCAGATAAATATTAATTCAGGTATGGGAATTATAGTTAAGGCAAGGGATTGATTTTGCCGCAATGTGGTGAGCGGGCTTGTGTAAATTAGCAATTTCATGCAAATGGTTTCGCAAAACCATTTATTCAGCAACATTAAATTAAATATTTTTTCAAAATATGCTTCGATACAAAAAACGGAGCTATTTTTTTACCTTTAAATACAAATAATTTTGTTTAATATGTACAAATAAGTGCTCTTACATTTATTAATGTGACTGAAAATGACTTTATATGATTGAAAATAAAAGAAAGTGCTTGACTGTTAGCTTAAAAAGTGATAATATAGCATCAGAACAAGTCAAAAACTGTCATTTTCTTTCGAAAGGGGGGGATAAAAATGCTTACAGAAGAAAGACATTCAATAATTTTAGAAGTTATTAATCGTCAGGGCAGCGTGAAAATCAGTGATTTGTGTGCAATGCTTGATACGTCGGAGTCTACTATCAGGAGAGATCTGAATGTTCTGTCGGAACGGGGAATGCTCACGAAAGTTCATGGAGGAGCTATTGCCCTGCATGAGAACTTCTCCCGTTATGAGCATGATGTTGCTAAAAAATCAAACATGTTTGTTGAAGAAAAAGCGGCAATTGCAAGATATGCAGCTTCTTTGATAGATGATGGTGATTTTGTGTATATTGATGCCGGAACCACAACAGAAAAAATGATTGATTACATCCCGTCGAAAAACATCACATTTGTTACAAATGCATTTATGAATGCAAAAAAACTGGCACAAATGGGGTTTCGTGTGTTTATTCCGGGAGGTGAAGTTAAGCTTTCCACAGAAGCCATTGTTGGTGCGGAGTGTGTAATATCCCTTCAACATTACAATTTTACCAAATGCTTTATTGGAGCAAATGGCATATCTGTATCCGGTGGTTTATCTACTCACGATAAAAGTGAGGCTACTGTAAAGAGCACGGTGATTCACCGCAGCAAGCAAGTCTATATTCTTGCAGATCATTCTAAATTTGATCAGATTACATCAGTAAGATTTGCCGGGCTGAATTGCGGAGAAATCATTACTGATAAGCTGGCTGACAAAAAATATCTGTCGGAATCATCCATAAAGGAGGTCTTATAAATTGGTTTATACTGTTACTTTTAATCCTGCAATTGACTATGTGGTACATATCGATGAAATGAAGGTGGGATCTGTGAATCGTTCCCAATTCGAAGAAATCTACTTTGGAGGAAAAGGCATCAACGTATCCATTGTTCTTGGTGAGCTTGGGATAACATCAAAGGTGTTGGGCTTTGCAGCAGGCTTTACAGGAAAAGCAATTGAGGAAGGTGTGCAGAAAAAAGGCGTAGAAACAGACTTTGTTCATCTTGACGACGGCTTTTCCAGAATTAATATAAAAATCAAATCGAAAAAGGAAACCGAACTGAACGGTCAGGGACCGAAAATAAGCGATAAGGCGATAACAATGCTTTATGAAAAACTGGACAGACTGGAAAACGGTGATACTCTGGTGCTTGCCGGCAGTATTCCAAACACTTTGCCATCAGACATATATGAAAAAATTCTCGCTCGCCTTTCGGGAAAGCGGATTAGGACAGTTGTTGACGCAACAAAGGATTTGCTTTTGAATGTTCTCAAGTATAAGCCTTTCCTTATTAAACCCAATAATCACGAACTAGGAGAAATGTTCGGTGTGAAGCTTACAACCACAGAAGAAATCATAACTTATGCGAAAAAGCTGAAAGAAATGGGAGCTGTCAATGTGCTGATTTCTATGGCAGGTGACGGTGCAATACTTGTAGATGAATTTTGGAATGTACATACATGTGGTGTTTGCCGGGGCAAGGTGAAAAATTCTGTTGGCGCCGGAGACTCTATGGTTGCAGGCTTTCTTGCAGGTTATATGGAGGGTGACTATGAATATGCGCTTAAGCTTGGCACGGCAACGGGCGGTGCAACGGCATTTTCAGATGGTCTGGCGATAAAAGAGGAAATATACAGACTGCTCAAGCAGCTTTAAGGTCTGTAAAAAATTATTAGTAATTTTAAGAATGGAGGATTATTTATGCGTATTGTTGATTTATTGAGTAAGGACAGTATTATGCTTAATGCTGCTCCTAAAAGCAAGTCGGAAGCAATTGATATGTTGATTGACTTGCAGGTAAAAGGCGGAAAAATTGCAGACAGAGAGGCGTACAAAAAAGGAATTTTGGCAAGAGAGGAAATAAGTTCCACCGCTGTAGGCGAAGGAATTGCGATTCCTCATGCCAAAAGTACGGCTGTAAATGCACCTTCTCTTGCGGCCATGACGGTTCCGGAGGGCGTTGATTACGAGGCATTGGATGATGAGCCTTCAAAGCTGTTGTTTATGATAGCCGCACCAAATGACGGAGATGTACATCTTGAGGTGCTCTCCCGTCTGATGACCATATTGATGGACGAGAATTTCAGAGAAAAGCTTTTTGCCGCAAAGGATAAGGGAGAATTCTTGAAGGTAATTGATGATATGGAAAAAGAAAAATATCCCGATGAACCAAAGGAAGATGTAAAGGCGGACGGAATAATCAAGGTGCTTGCGGTTACTGCCTGTCCTACAGGAATTGCACATACATATATGGCGGCAGAAGCATTGGAGAAGGCAGGTAAAAAGCTGGGGATCACCATAAAGGTGGAGACAAACGGTTCGGGCGGAGCAAAGAATGTCCTGACAAAGGAAGAAATAGATTCCTGTGACGGTATTATTGTAGCAGCCGATAAAACGGTGGAAATGTCTCGTTTTGATGGAAAAAAAGTTATTCGAACCAAGGTTTCGGACGGTATCAAAATCCCCGAGGAGTTGATTAACAGGATTGAATCCGGCGATGCTCCGGTGTATCATCATACGGGAGCTAAAGCGGCAGAAGCTTCTTCGGATGATGAAAGCTTTGGCAGAAAACTTTATAAGCACCTGATGAACGGTGTTTCAAATATGCTGCCATTTACTGTAGCAGGCGGTATCTTCATTGCAATAGCATTCCTGATTGATACCCTTGCAGGCGCACCACAGGATTCAGGCTTTGGTACTCATACTGCGGCGGCAGGATTTTTTAAAGCAATTGGTGGTTACGCTTTCAGCTTTATGATACCTGTTCTTGCCGGTTATATTGGAAAATCCATTGCTGACAGACCGGGATTCCTTGTGGGATTAGTCGGTGGTTTTCTGGCTACAACAGGCTCTACCTTTGCCAATGTGACAGGAGATGTTCCGTCAGGTTTTCTTGGGGCACTTCTTGCAGGCTTTTTAGGCGGTTTCCTGATGTTGGCAGTAGAAAAGCTGTGCGATAAAATGCCGAAGTCATTAAATGGTATTAAGCCTGTTCTTATCTATCCTCTTGCCGGCCTTGGTCTTATAGCTGTCATTATGTGCGCAATAAATCCATTCATGGGAATGATCAATACAGGATTGTCTGAATTTCTAAACAATATGGGAATATCAAGCAAAATTATTCTTGGTTGTACTCTGGGAGCCATGATGTCCATTGATATGGGCGGACCTTTCAATAAAGCAGCATACGTTTTTGGTACAGCGGCTATTTCATCGGGAAGCTACGATATTATGGCAGCAGTAATGATTGGCGGTATGGTTCCGCCAATTGCAATCGCGCTCTCCACAACCTTTTTCAAGAACAGATGGACAGAGGATGAGAGAAAGAATGGTCCTGTAAACTACATTATGGGTTTGAGCTTTATTACAGAGGGCGCAATTCCATATGCTGCATCTGATCCGCTTAGAGTTATTCCGGCATGTATGGTCGGAGCAGCAGCAGCAGGCGGACTTTCTATGGCATTTGATTGTACACTGATGGCACCTCACGGCGGAATCTTTGTATTTGCAGTTGTAGGTCATTGGCCGATGTATATTCTTGCTCTGGCAATCGGATCGGTCATTGGAATGTTTCTTCTTGCACTGCTGAAGAAAAAGCGTACAGAAATATAAAATCTGATATATAATGCTCACTGAATAAATGCGATTTTCAATCGCATTTAGAAAAATTATGACTATTGTCAAAATTTTTCGTGTAAAATCAAAGATTTTACACAGTTCGCATTGATAAAGTCTGCTGAAATAAATATTTTGGAAGCAAAATATTTATTAATGGTGCAAGGTTTTTTGCAAAAATGCACAAAACCCTTGCACCCAAACAATTCTGAAACGCTTGTAAGCCGCTATGCGGCTGCGTTTCATAATTGTTCAGCAGTCATTATATAGCAATGTTTGTATTGTATGTAATTATAGCAAAACGCAGTTTTGCAATAAAAGTTTCGCTCAAGCCTTTTCAAATAAGTGAGTGCCAAAATCTATGATTTTGCTGCACGAACTTATGCAAAATAAAGTGAGTACTAAAATCTGCGATTTTAATGTACGAACTTATTCTTGCTGGCTTGCAGGGGTGCAGGGGACAGCGTCCCCGCAACACACACACACATTACTGCTTAAATAAATCCTTCATCTTGTCAACCCAGTTTTTTTGCTTTTTGTAGTAGTCCTTGCCGGAAGATGCGGCATCAAAGTCTTTCAAAAGTTGTTTTTGTTTTAAAGAAAGGTTCTTAGGTACTTCTACCTCAACGGTTACATATTCGTCCCCGCGGTTTTTGCCTCTTATATACGGTATACCTTTTCCTCTTAATTTAAATACCGTACCGGTTTGAGTTCCCTCGGGAATATCATACTCAACCATACCGTCGAGGGTAGGAACTTTTATTGTTGCACCGAGAGTCGCCTGAACAAAGGTAATAGGAATCTCAATAAACACATCGTAGTTTTCCCTCTTGAAAATAGGATGCGGCTTGATTCTGATAGTAATAAGTAAATCTCCGGAAGGACCGCCTCGTGAGCCTGCTTCGCCCTTTCCGCTGACCTGCATGGTTTGACCGTGGTTAATACCTTGAGGTATGTTAATTTCAATGGTAGAGGTTTTGCGTACTTTACCCGTTCCGCGGCAATCTCTGCATGGATCGGTAATAACCTTGCCTGTTCCTTGACAATCGGGACAGGTTGTGATGTTGGTCATATAACCAAGGGGAGTCCTTGTCTGCTGTTTTATTTGTCCTTGACCGTTGCAGCGTTTGCAGGTTACGGGAGAAGTTCCGGCTCTTGCACCTGTGCCTTTGCAGGAAGGACAGTTTTCGGCACGTGTTATCTTAACATTCTTTTTGCATCCGAAAGCTGCTTCTTCAAAGGTTATGTCGATAACCTGCTGAATATCAGCACCTCTGACAGGTCCGTTTCTTCGTGAGCCGCCGCCGAATCCGCCGAAACCGCCTCCGAAAATGTTTGAGAATATATCTCCGAAATCTTCAAAACCGCCGCCATAGCCTCCGCCGCCTCCGAAATTGGGATCTACACCTGCGTGTCCGAATTGGTCATAACGAGCTTTCTTTTCACTGTCCGATAAAACCTCGTATGCTTCGTTTACCTCTTTAAATTTGGCTTCTGCTTCTTTGTCACCCGGATGTAAGTCGGGATGATATTTTTTTGCTTCTTTTCTGTATGCTTTTTTTATTTCGTCCTCGGTAGCGTTTTTTGAAATACCGAGCACCTCATAATAATCTCTTTTATCTGCCAATTTAATTCACCTACCCATAGCCTATTATAGCAAAAATAAGAACGATTGTAAAGAACTTTTTTCCATTAAAAAGGGCGACATATGGCCGCCCTTTGATTCTGCTTAATTTCTTTGCAGTATATTTAATGAAATAATACTGTAAGCGTCAGCGTTTTTTCTTAATTGTTAAAAGAATTTATTATTTGTTGTTGTCGTTGTCAACTTCTCTGTAGTCTGCCTCATAAACGTTGTCGCTTGCACCGCCTTGAGCGCCGCCGTTAAAGTCGTTCGGGTTAAATCCCGCGCCGCCTTGAGCACCTGCCGCACCTTGAGGATTAGCCTGTTGATACAGCTTTTCCGATACCTTGTAGAAGGCTTGCTGTAAATTCTCGCTTGCTTGCTTGATAGCTTCGGTGTCTGTACCCTTTAAAGCTTCGTTTACCTTGTCAATTTCAGCTTGAATTTCAGACTTGTCGTTTGCATCAACCTTGTCGCCAAGCTCTTTTAAGGTTCTTTCTGCCTGAGCAACAGCACTTTCGGCATTGTTTCTTGTTTCAACTTCGGCTTTACGCTTCTTGTCTTCTTCGGCATATTTTTCAGCTTCTTTAACAGCCTTGTCAATATCTTCTTCGCTAAGATTTGAAGAGGATGTAATTGTAATCTTCTGCTCGTTGCCTGTTGCCATATCCTTTGCGGAAACCTTAACGATACCGTTAGCATCTATATCAAAGGATACTTCGATTTGAGGCACACCTCTCGGAGCGGGAGCAATACCCGTCAAACTGAAACGTCCCAAGGTCTTGTTGTATTGAGCCATGTCACGTTCACCTTGTAATACATGAACCTCAACACTTGTCTGTCCGTCTGCGGCTGTTGAGAAGATTTGTGATTTTTTTGTAGGAATGGTTGTGTTTCTGTCAATCAATCTTGTGAATACACCGCCCATTGTTTCAATACCAAGTGACAACGGAGTAACATCAAGCAAGAGCAGGTCTTTAACATCGCCTGCAAGTACACCTGCCTGAACGGCTGCACCGATAGCAACACATTCATCAGGGTTAATACCCTTGTGAGGCTCCTGTCCCATTTCCTTTTTAACAGCTTCCTGAACGGCAGGTATTCTTGAAGAACCGCCGACAAGCAATACTTTATCTATATCACCGGTTGTTAAGTTGGCATCTTTCATGGCATTTCTTATGCAGACAAGGGTTTTGTCTACCAAATCAGCTGTCAAGTCATCAAATTTGGCTTTAGTCAATGTTATATCAAGGTGCTTAGGACCTGTTGCGTCTGCTGTGATAAAGGGCAGATTTATATTTGATGTTGTCATTCCCGACAATTCAATCTTTGATTTTTCTGCTGCTTCCTTTAATCTTTGCATAGCCATTTTATCTGTTGTTAAGTCTACGCCTGTTTCCTTTTTAAATTCGTCAACAAGGTATCTTATAATTCTTTCATCAAAGTCATCGCCGCCAAGATGAGTATCACCGTTGGTTGACAATACTTCAAATACGCCGTC
The DNA here is from genome assembly GCA_034101885.1 of Clostridia bacterium. Taxonomy (GTDB): domain Bacteria; phylum Bacillota; class Clostridia; order UBA1381; family UBA1381; genus RGIG1988. The sequence goes on from JAXEIW010000052.1 coordinate 15,141, forward strand.
TCCGATTTCAAGAATGGAAACATCGAAGGTACCGCCGCCAAGGTCGTAAATCATAACCTTTTGGTCTGTGTCATTCATGCCGTAAGCCAATGCTGCTGCCGTAGGCTCGTTGATAATTCTCAATACTTCAAGACCGGCAATCTTTCCGGCATCCTTTGTAGCCTGTCTTTGCGAATCACTGAAGTATGCGGGAACGGTGATAACAGCCTGCGTAACCGGCTCACCGAGATAGCTTTCGGCGTCCTGTTTAAGCTTTGACAGAATCATTGCCGAAATTTCAGGCGGTGTATATGATTTATCATCAATATTTACCTTGTAGTTTTCACCCATATGTCTTTTTATGGACATAATGGTTCTGTCGGCATTTGTAACTGCCTGTCTTTTTGCAACCTGACCTACAATTCTTTCACCGTTCTTTTGAAAAGCAACAACGGACGGTGTTGTTCTTGAACCTTCGGAGTTTGCTATAACCGTAGGATTACCGCCTTCGATAACCGCTACACATGAATTTGTTGTACCTAAGTCAATACCTATAATTTTTCCCATATTAAATTCCTCCTAAATATAAATCAGTTGGCAACCTTAACCATACTGTGACGGACTACTCTTTCGTTTTTGTATATGTAGCCCTTTTGAAATTCCTCAACTACGGTATTATCCGTAACATTCTCATCTTCAATGTGCATTACCGCATTGTGAAGATTGGGATCAAATTCCTCTCCTACCGATTTGATAGGCGTTACGTCAAGCTTTGTAAGAATGTCCGACATTTGCTTTTTTACAAGCTCAACGCCGTCAAGCACCTTTTTTGCTTCTTCCGTTTCAACATTTATCGCAACGGCTCTGTCAAGATTATCCGCAACCGCCAAAAATACGTTTACGGTATCAATAACAGCGTCGGCGTAACGGGAATCCTTTTCCTTTGTTGTACGCTTACGGTAATTGTCAAATTCGGCATACAGCAGCTTGTATTTGTTTTCCCAATCCTTGATTTTTTCTTCAAGCTCGGCTGTTTTGTCGTCTGCGGGCTTTTGAGCTTCTTCACAAGCCTTGTCAGATGTATTTTCATCAGTGACAGCTTGAGTTTCTTCTGTTTGATTTACAGCCTCTTTCTGTTCGGCTTCCTTGTTTTTATCTTTTTGTTTAGACAATCTCTATTCCTCGCTTTCCCCAATATACAATTGATAAAGTATTTTATCAATATGTTCGGATATGCAGTCAAGACTTGCGACAACCTTTGCGTAATTCATCCGTTTCGGACCTATTACGCCGAGCTGCCCGGCGGTTTTATTATTCAATGAATAATTAACGCTTACAAGACTGCAATCCTTCAGCTCTTCGACCTGGTTTTCAGAGCCGATTTTTATGTTTACTTTTCCGTTGGAATCACCCTTAATAAGATTTTTGAGATTTTTCTTGTCTTCAAGGAAAGTAAACATTTTTTGCGCTTTTTCAATATCGTTGTATTTTAATATTGATTTGGCATTTTCTATATAAATATCCGTATCATCCAGCTCCTCAACGGCGTCATAGATGAAATCGAGAATATTTATTAACGCTTTCGGCGACAGGTTCAGCCTTTCGGATATTTCGCTTTGCATTGACTGAATCTTATCGAAGGTAATATCGTTTGCGCAAAGACCGCATAGAGTTTTATTTATTATTTCACCGAGTATCGCTGCGGAATTATCATCAAGAGACAGCGTTAGTATTTTGTTTTTCACAATACCTGCCTGAGTAACGATGATAAGCAGTGAGCATCCGCCCGAAAGACTTACAATTTCACATTTTTTAATGTAGTTGCCGGTCACATCGGGAGTGGTAATGAATGCCGTATAATCGGTAAGCGCAGATGTAATATGGCTTGCTTTTTTTATGATTGAGTCAAGCTGACTGATTTTCTGCTCCATTGCGTTTTGCAGCTGTACTATTGTCTTTACTCCGATTTTATATCTTTTCATCATTGAATTGACATAATATCTGTAAGCAACATCGGATGGGACTCTTCCTGCCGAGGTGTGGGGTTGAATTAAAAATCCCATTTCTTCAAGATCCGCCATCTCGTTGCGTATTGTGGCGCTTGAAAGACCGAGATTGTTTTTCTTTGAAATGGCTCTTGAGCCTACCGGTTCGGCAGTACCCATATATTCGTCGATTATTGCCTGCAGTATGCGGAGTTTTCTTTCGGTCAGTTCCATAAGATCACTCCTTTTCTTCTTTTAGCACTCACGTCTATTGAGTGCTAACAATTATAAAATACCACTATTTATGTGAATTGTCAAGAGTTTTTTTCTATTTTTTATTTGTTTTTACAAAATGTTCATAAAATTAATCTATTATCAATAAAATTCATGCAATTTAGAAGCCATGAACCAATATGAAAAGGTATTAAAGAAATTCACACATTACACTGTTTGAAATGTCTGTTCCTCTTTCGGTAAGAAAATAGTTGTTTTTATCTTTTGACATAAGTCCAAGCTTGATAAGCTTGTCCGTAACGGCGGTATAACGGTCGGAAAACTTTTCATGAAAACGCATGAAAAAATCATTTTCGTTTATTCCCTCCGCAAGCCGCAGCCGCATTATGATATATTCCTTTATTTTATCCTCTCTGTCAAGAAAGGTTATATCATCCGAATGAAAATTGCCCTTTAAATATTCGGAAAGCTTTGAGGTGTTGTATGTTCTGCGGCTGTCATAATATGAGTGGGCGGCGGTGCCGAGACCTATATATTCATCACAGTTCCAGTATTTTATGTTATGACGGCATTGAAATCCCGGTTTTGAAAAATTTGATATTTCATATCGGTCATATCCGTGTTTTTTCAGATAATCAATCGTCATGTGATAAAGATAACGGTCATAATCATCATCTGTTTCGCTGTAAATTCCCGATTGATATTCTTCAAAAAGCCTTGTGCCTTCTTCAAGAATAAGACTGTAGCAGGATATATGAGTCGGAGAAATTTCCATTGCTCTGTTAAGTGTTTTTAAAAGGCTGTCCTCGTTTTGACCGGGAAGAGAAAGCATGAGGTCTATGTTTAAATTTTCAAAACCCGCGTCCTTAATCATGACTAATGTATTATAGGCATTTTCGGCATTGTGTATACGTCCGATTTTCTTCAGTTCTTCATCACAGAAGGATTGAACGCCCACACTTATTCTGTTTACGCCCCCGTATTTAAGAATTTGCAGCTTTTCTTTGTCAAGAGTTTTCGGATTAGCTTCTATTGAAAATTCACAGTCGGGTGAAATATTAAAATTATTATTTATTGTTCTTAGCAGCTTTGAAAGCTGAGCCGATGATAATATGGTGGGAGTTCCGCCGCCTATAAATACGGAATCAATATTTTCCCCTTTAAATTCTTCAGCTTCCTCCGACAGTTTTTCGATATATAGATCGTAGTTTTCCTCTTGACCGCAGTAAGAAACAAAATCACAGTATTTACATTTTCTTATGCAAAAGGGAATGTGTATATAAAGTCCTTTGAAATCATTCATTAAATGATAATCCTCCGTTTTTTTAGTCTTGAGGCGGCATAAAACCGTAAAGTATTAATCGGGAGTACTGCCTATGCAGCACTCCCGTCCTTTTGAAATCAGCAGCAGTTATTATTGTTGTTGCAGCAATTTCCGCCGAACAAACCGCCTCCGTTATCGCAGCAGCACAAAATAAGAACGATGATTATTAAGATCCAGATCCAAGAATCACCGCCGCAGCCGTTTCCGCAGCCTCCGAATAAACCCATAACATAACCTCCCCGAATTAATATATGAAGAATAAAATCTTCATAATATACATTACGCCGAAGGGAGTAAAAATGTTACAGATGTGAGTTGTGAAATATATAATTTCCGTCCGATGCTTTTGTGATACTCAGAACAAAGGAGGAATTGTTTTCCTTTACAACACATGACCAGCCGCCGGAGGTTTTCACCATATTGCCTATAACGGCGCCGGGATGAGCGGAGGAAAGATATTTTTCGGCAGCCTTGTACTGAAAATAAAATCGAGGCTTGTTAAAAATACCGTCGCCGGCGGCAAATTTCAATGCGGCGGCAGCGCCGATTCCGAGTAAAATTGCTTTCTTTGTATTCTTTTCAGCCATAATAATTCTCCATTCCGCCGTTTTGCGGCACAATTCATAATGCCCAAAACGGTATAAAATGTCATTTAATCAGTTGCTTTTATGATATTCGTTGTAAATTTCTCTTTTTTGAACCTGTCTGTCAACAGCGGCGGCCTTTACTGCGTCCTTTGACGAAAGACCTTTTTTTATGTATTCCTCAACGTGTTCGCAGACCGATAAGTTTTCCCACCATTGTTCTTCTGATTGTATATCTTTCTCACAGCCGCCCTCGACAATTATGACATATTCGCCGCGGGGCTTTTCTTCGCTGAATTTTTCCAGTGCGTCTTTAAGAGTAAATCTTAAAATCTCTTCATGAAGCTTGGTAAGTTCTCTTACCAGCGCTATTTTTCTGTTCTCGCCGAAAATTTCCGCCATATCGGCAAGAGTATAGATAAGCTTGTGAGGCGCTTCGTAGAATATTAACGTGTGCGTGTCTTTTTTTAAAGATGTAAGATGTTCACGGCGGTGACGTTTGTTTACCGACAAAAAGCCTTCAAAGGAAAATCGTTTTGTGGAAAGCCCCGATAAAATCAAAGCGTTAATTGCCGCAACGCATCCCGGAATCGAGGTGACGTTTATATCGTTTTCAATGCAAAGTTTTACAAGATCCTCGCCGGGATCGGAAATTGCCGGAGTTCCGGCGTCCGATACAAGCGCAACGTTTTTGCCCTCTTTTAAAAGGGAAATAATATATTCGCCTTTTTCGGCTTTGTTGTGTTCATGGTAGCTTGTAAGCTGTTTTTTTATATTAAAATGGTTAAGAAGTTTAATTGTGACTCTTGTGTCCTCAGCGGCAATTAAATCGACAAGCTTCAGCGTTTCAAGAAATCTTGCCGAAACATCGGATAAATTACCTATGGGAGTGGCACAAAGATAAAGTGTTCCGTACATTTAACATCTCCGTTCCGCCGCATTAACGCAGCATATAATATAATAGTATAGCAATTTTTTTATGGGGTTATGCCGGAAAATGTATTCGGTTGTATTCTTCCGAATCGGTGTCGTCATCGTTTCTTAAAATAAGGGGAGGAAGGATTTTTACATCGCTTCTGCCGCCGAAAAGACCGTCAACAAGAACAAGCATGGGTGCGTCGTGAGCGTGATTATGCACAAAACGAACCCTTTTTGGTTCTATAGAGCAGCTGCGCATGGTATAGATAATATCGCAAAGTCGTGAAGGCTTATGTACCATTGAAAGATGACCGGTAAGAGTCAAAAGGGAGGAGGAGATTTTTATTATATCCTCCAAAGTGCATTTTACCTCATGGCGTGATATGATTTTCGAGTCGGAATCGTTCAAAACAGCCGAGCCGGCTTTCATATAGGGGGGATTGCAGGTTATCAGGTCAAATCTTCGTTTTCCGTATATAGAAATGCTGTCCTTTAGGTCGGCGCATTTTATTTCTATATTTTCACCAAGCTTGTTTAAATTCACCGAACGAGCCGCCATGTCGGCAATTTCTTCCTGTATCTCAATTCCACAGAAATGTTTGGTTTTTGTTTTGGCATAAAGCAAAAGAGGAATAATTCCGCTCCCGGTACACAAATCAAGTGTTTCCGCAGATTTAATGTCCTTAGAAAAATCCGATAAAACAACCGCATCTGTGCCGAATTTAAAAAAATCGGTATTTTGTATAATTTTCAGACCTGCAATCTGCAAATCGTCTATAGATTCATTAGGTTTTAAAGTCATATATGAAAACCCTTTCGATATATTTTACAGAGAATAATAATATTTTGCCGTTTGGCTGCCGGGAATATCGAGCTTTGAAAGCTCTGCACCGATTCCGTTTATAACACATTCTTCCATGTTTTCGGTAACGAAAACCTTAATTCCCATTTCCATTCTCAGCCAACGATCGATTCCGTGCAGCTTTGCGCCGCCGCCGGTCAGCAGTATTCCGTCCTCTAAAATATCCGACTGTAGTTCGGGAGGAGTGTCCTCAAGAGTGGTTTTTATAATGTCGGAAATGCGGTATAAAAGAGGTGTGAGTATCTCTCTTATTTCTTCCGACGATACATTTGCCGAACGAGGCAGACCGCTTGTTATATCACTTCCGTATACGCTCATTGATTGTATGGTTTCGAAGGGATAAGCGCATCCTATTTGGTTTTTTATTTTTTCTGCCGTTAAAATACCTATTTCAAGATTATAGCTGCTTTTCATATATTTTATTATTTCAAGAGTGAAGCTGTCCCCGGCAGTCGTTATGGATTTTCCGATTACTGCGCTTCCCAGAGAAATAGAAGCAACGTCACAGCTTCCCGCACCTATATCGGCAATCAGCATACCCCTTGCAAGGGAAATATCGCAGCCTGCTCCGGCAGCTGCGGCAAGAGGTTCTTCAATAAGAAATACATCTCTTGCACCGGCGTCTTTTAAAACATCGCAAAGTGCGCGCTGTTCCACTTGCGTGCTGTCCATGGAAACGGAAGCTATAACACGCGGTTTAAGAATTGTTTTTTGGCATATGGACGAAATAAACCTGCTTATCATTTTACATGCCATATCACGATTCGATATAACTCCATTTGCTATCGGCTTTATAATCTTAACGCACTGCGGCGCTTTTCCAAGCATTTCCTTTGCTTCCGTTCCGACAGCGGCTATATTTTCACTGCAATAATCATATGCTATATAGGACGGCTCTTTAAGAACAAGTCCTTGCCCTGCGATATATATAAGAGTGGTTTCCGTTCCTATATCGATACCGATGTCGATTGACAGCGTGTTGTTCAGTAAAAAATTTATATTCATGATTTTGTCCTTTCGTAAAAAAATCAATTATTTTACAGCTGCAATAATTTTGCCCCGTTATTATATAGTATATTATTTTCGGTGTCTTTGTCAAGCCCCAGTTTTTTCAAAGCCTTAACGGTATCTCCCTGATCCTGCCACGGAGAGTCTGAACCGAACAGTATTTTGTCGGTGCCGTGTTTTGAAAAAATTTCAAGAGCAAGCTCGTCGGACATTCTTCCGACCGAGTAAGAGGTGTCAAGATAAATGGGAGTGTCGCACAGATACTCCAAAACCTCCTCCCATCTGTTATATCCGCCCATGTGAGCGGCTATTATATTATTTCCCGAAAGATGATTTAATGCGTTTCTCAGGCGTTCGGGAGGACAATGTACCGGAGGGGCAATTCCTTTATCCTCACCGGTATGGAGCATTACAAGCAAGCCAAGCTCCTCAGCTTTTTTTAAAATTTTCAGCGATTCGGGCGAATCTATAAAAAATCCCTGATATTCCGGGTGAAGCTTTATTCCCTTTAAGCCGAGTTCTTTTATCTTTGAAAGCTCTTCTTCATAATCCTCCTGCAACGGGTGAACGCTGCCGAAAGAAATAATATTATCTTTTCCGTTAATTGATGCGGCAAATGCATTTATTGAGGGAGCTTGTGTTGTCTTTGTTGCTATCGGCATTATAACAGAATATGTAATATCATTTTTTTGCATTGAAGCTTTTATATCGGAAAGCGTTCCGTCAAGAAATGCATATTCTTTTGTGCCGCTTATTTGATATATGTTGTCCTCCAAAGAGGCAACCGCCTTTTTTGCAATTTTGTCGGGAAATATATGTGTGTGAAAGTCAATAACCATAAAAATCTACCTTTCGTTACTGTTAAAGTGTAATTATCGTGTTATATTCAAAGACTGTTCTTTATATTATTTGTGCATATATTTTATAACAAAATAGTTTAAAAATCAACAATAATAAATTTTTGGTTATAAATTTGTTTATAATATCTATTTTTTTGTATTGAAATATTTTCAATTTTATAGTATAATATAGGTAGTAGGAATATATTAACATTGAAAATAATCAGCATATCTTATCCTTAGGCAGAATTTGAAGATTATTCATACATAGGTGTCATTAAAAAGAGCAGTGAAAACAAGTTATTAAAATGACTTGCCGGGCATATCTTATAAGTATTCTTGGCTTGGAGCTTGGTAAGAAAGGCAATAATTGATAAAGATTTGAAAGAAAAGGTTGTGTTGTGAAATGAACATTAGATATTTGGGAACTGCGGCGGCGGAAGGAATTCCTGCAATTTTTTGCAATTGTAAAACCTGTACCGAAGCAAGAAAACGAGGCGGAAAAAACATTAGAACAAGATCACAGGCTTTGATTGATGATAAGATTCTTATTGATTTTAATGCGGATACATATATGCATACTTTAAATAATGGGATTGATCTTGCAAATATTCGGTATTGTCTTATAACACATACACATGAAGACCATTTGTATATCAATGAAATATATAACAGATTCCCGGGATATTCGGATGTGGGAAGAACCAAACCGTTAAGATTTTATGGGTCAGAGGGTACGGCAAAACTAATTAACGGATATATAAATTCAATTTCCATGAATATTGAAGGTATAGTTGAATCAAAGGATCTTAAGCTATTCGAACCGGTTATTATAGGTGAAAATTACAGAGTTACGGCATTGCCGGCAATACATGATGCTTGTTCTTTCCCTGTTATTTATATAATCGAAAACAGTGAAGGAAAATCAATGTTGTATGCACATGACACAAACTTTTTCAGCAATGATGTATGGGAATATCTTGCTGACAGCAAGATAAAGTTTAACTTTGTATCCCTTGATTGTACTGAAGCAAATACTCCAAAGATGAATTATATAGGTCATATGAATTTAAATAGCAATATAAGAACAAAGGACAGATTGAAAGAAATAATGTGTGCAGATGAAAATACTGTTTTTTGCTTAAATCATTTTTCGCATAATGGTATTGATGTTCTTTATGAAGAATTTTCGGAAATTGTGAAAAAATACGGATTTTTAACTTCATATGATGGTATGAGCATTGATTTTTGATTTGAGCAATGTAGATTAAGAACGAAGTTTGCAGATTTAATTCAAGAAAAAAATAAACAAATTTTCAAATAAAAATATTAACATAAAACTTATATTTTTATAAATTTACATCAGGTCGGTATTTTATATATAAGGAGATGAGGAGCAATGAAAAATAAAAAAGCATTAAAGGTTACGGTTATTGTGTTGATTTCGCTGATTTTGGCGGTGGTTATTGCGGCTTTAGCGGTATTTAATTTCGTGGTAAAACCGAAAGCAAAGCAGATTGCGGGAATTATGAACGAGGTTGTAAACGATGAGGAAATTTTGAAAGAGATAGAGCCGTATCTTGACAATGATGAAATGGTGAGGATTATCGAACAGCTTGAAACGGACGGAACCTCCGAGGAGCTTAGGCAGAAGGCAAAGGAATATGAGGAAAGAAAAAAAAGTGCCGAAGCTGCCGAAAAAAGCGAATCAAGCAGTGCGCCTGATACAGATAAAGAGGAAAACGGAGCAAAAACAGGAGGCAGCACCGATACGAAGGCTGCGACAAAAACAATAAAAAAGCCGGCAAGTGCATATTCGAGCAAATATGAGTATGTCAAGGATAATGTCAACACTTCCGATTTTTCAAAGGGAACGGCACTTGCTTCCAAGATTGACACGGGATATGTTCTCGGACTTTTGTCGGGAGGACTGACAAGCGAGGAAAAAACGGAGCTCAAAGCGTATCTCAAGTCAAGATTGTCTTCGGCGGAAATAGCGGAGGGGATAAGTTTATATTCAAAATATTCGTATCTTTTGAAATAGGAAATTGTTTGTAATTGATCTGATATATTATTTTAATACAAAATATATCAAAATAATATAAAAAAGTGCTTGATTAAATTAAAAAAATTTGCTAAAATAGTATTATATAGAAATCGTATGATAAAAAATAATACAGGAAAGGATTTAAGAAAATGGAACAAAGAACCGTATTGGTTATAGATGACGAGCAGCCTATAGTTGAAATACTGAAATTTAATCTTACAAAGGAAGGTTATTCGGTTTTGGAAGCATATGACGGAGTTTCCGGTTTGGATTTGGCTTTAAACAAAAATCCGGATCTTATATTGCTTGACGTAATGCTTCCGAGAATGGACGGCTTTGAGGTTTGCAGAAAAATAAGAGAAAAATCCTCTGTGCCGATTATTATGCTTACGGCAAGAGAGGAAGAGGTTGACAAGGTTCTCGGACTTGAGTTGGGTGCGGACGACTATATGACAAAGCCGTTTTCGGTAAGAGAACTTACCGCAAGAGTTAAGGCAAATTTAAGAAGAACAACGATAGATAAAGATGCGGGAAAGAGCGCCGACACAAACAGCATTATCGTTTCGGGTGATTTGGTAATCAACATGGAACGATATGAGGTTAAGAAAAGAGATAAGGTTGTGGATATTACTCTGCGTGAATTTGAGCTTCTTAAATTTCTTGCATTGCAGCCCGAAAAGATTTTTACAAGAGAAAGCCTCTTGGAAAATGTATGGGGATATGAATATTACGGAGATGTAAGAACCGTTGACGTAACGGTAAGAAGACTGCGTGAAAAAATTGAAGATGATCCGGGTATGCCCAGATATATTATTACAAAGCGCGGCGTGGGATATTATTTCAATAAGGCGTGAAACAGATGTTAAAAAGCATACAATATAAGATTGTATTGATTTTTGTTTTGCTTACAATTTCGATTATTACTGTTGTGGGCTCTTTTATGCTTGTTAATATTGTAAATTTTTACAATGAAGAATTCTCCGTTATGATGAACAAGGTTTTTACCGATGAATTTGTTTATCAGCTTGAGCAGACGGCAAAAACCGAGGATTCTCTCGAAAAGGTATCTACCACAATAAGGTCATATATCGGACCGCTGGGAATTGATACATACAGATACTGCTGTATACTTGATTTGAATACGGGAGCGGTTTTGAAAAATTTTGACAGCACCAAAAGCGCCGATTTGAACATTACAGATAATATTGTAATGGCAATGGGCGGAAAAACGGGAAATCTTGTAAATACGGACAAAAATTACATGGACTATGCCGTGCCGATTAAAGGAGTGGGAAACGACGGATATATTATTTACATAAAGGATACCAAGGAGGAGCTTAACAGTATTACAAACAATGTGCTTGTAATTGTTTTACAGGCTTTGCTTTTGGCTGTGCTTACCTCCTGCATTATAGGTTTTCTTTTGAGTAAAACCATAACCGTACCTATTATTAATCTGACCAAAAAAGCGGATAGGCTTGCCGACGGAGAATTTGACGGATTTGAAAAGTCGGATTCCGACGATGAGATAGGCAGACTTACAAATGCTTTCGGCTATATGGCGGAACAGCTTTCAAATACAATCAGCGAGGTAAACGAAGAAAAAACAAAGGTTGAAACAATACTTCAGAACATGACCGACGGAATACTTGCGTTTGACTTGAATCAGAAGCTTATACATATGAATCCCGAGGCGGAACATATGATAAAGGAAGAGGACAGAGAAAATCTTACCTTTGATGAATTTTTCAAAAGGATAGACGCAAATATTACATTGGGAGATTTGATTTATATTAAAAATGAAAAATCTCCCGAAAGACAGGTTGAATATAACGGCAAATACGTTAAGCTGAATTTTGCCGCAATTGAAACGGATAATAAGGTGACGGGCGTTCTTGTGGTTATGAGAGATAACACAAGCCAGGAAAAACTGGAGCTTGCAAGACATGAATTTGTTTCAAATGTTTCACATGAGCTGAGAACTCCGCTTGCAACGGTAAAATCATATGCCGAAACACTGTTGGATAATACAGTGAATGATGCCCAACTTCAAAATAAATTCCTTAGCGTTATTATTAAGGAAGCGGACAGAATGACAAGAATAGTAAAGGATTTGCTTACCTTGTCAAGGCTGGATGAAAAACAGGATGTTCAGAAAGAGCCGGAGGATATAGATTTAAAAACACTTCTGGAAGGCGTTGCGGAAAAAATGTTTATTATGGCGAAAAAGAAAAATCAGGTCATCATATGCAGAGCAATGAGCAATGTTCCTGTTTTTAAAAGCGACCGTGATAAATTGGAGCAGGTTGTTATTAATATTGTTTCCAACGCAATTAAATATACGCCGGAGGGCGGAAAAATTGATATTGTGTGGGGATTGCTTTATGATGACGCTTTTATAAAGGTTATAGATAACGGTATAGGTATACCGAAGGAAAATCTTTCAAGAATTTTTGAAAGATTTTACAGAGTCGATAAGGCACGCAGCCGTGAAACCGGAGGAACAGGTCTGGGACTTGCGATTGCAAAGCAGATAGTAACAAACCTCGGAGGCAATATTACAATAAATTCGGAATTCGGAAAAGGAACAGAGGTTATTATTACAATTCCGGTTAAATAATATTGTTATCTGTATTTAAATGTATAGTAATGGTTTTGTAATATATTTATGGTATAATTATAGAAAATAACGGAAACAATACTAAAGAGTATAACTTTTGATTTTATTAATACATAACAAAGTATATTTGAACTTTTTTTGTCGGATGATTTATGAGGAGGATTAATATGTTCAAAAAAATATTGTCGGCGATGCTTATCACCGCAGCGCTTATTACCGCTATGCCGATGTCGGGTTATGCGTTTTCAAATACGATTTCGCTTTCGGAAACCGGAACATCGAATAATATAATATATATAAAAAGACCGGAGTCACATTCTGCGTCCACATCGGATAAAACCTATACAATTTCTGCTGTGGGAGCGCAGGGAACAAAGATTAAGGTTTACAGATACAATCCCCAAACGGGTAACTGCGGAATAATCAAAAACGAAACATATATCGGTGCGAGCGGACTTTACAGTGTTGTTGTGGATTTGACAAGCGATTCAAATATTTTTGTTGTCACCGCCGAGAACAGCAAGGGAAGTCAGGCTGTGAGAATTGATATAGATAAAATCAAGAAAAGCACAATAGACAGATTAAAGAATGTTACGGTTACAATAAGAAATTTCATTGGATAATCTGAAGCGGCAATTATGAAAGATATGCCCGATTACGGCATACGGTATGTTTTACACGGATATACGAAAGGATTTAAGAATAAATTATGAATAAGGAACGATTGAAAAATTTGTTGCTGGGGTTCCTGATTATATTAAATTTTGTTCTTGGAAGCAGAATATTGATTGAGAAAAAATTATGGCCTACCGGCTATAATTTTTTTTCAAATATAGAGAATTTACATATTTCAAAATTGTATGAAAATATTGTCAGTTACTTTACCGATGACGGAAAATATGAAACACAGGTATTGACTCCGGAAAAAATTCTGATTAATACAGGAGATCAGACAACAAGAATATCAATTTCTTCAAATGACGGAGCTTTTGAAGAAATATCAGCACAGGCAAATGAAATATTAAAAGAGGCTTTTTCTGTATCCGGCGAAAAAATCGACAGGGTTAAAAAGGAGGAGCTGTATTCCGTGTTGTCTGCAAGATCTGTATATCTTTCATATGGAAGAAACTACAGTTTGCAGTTGTTTAATGAGCTGCTGGGAAATTCGGACAGCCTTGCAAAACTAACCGAGTGTGAATTTTCCGATGTGGTAATTTCCTATTCGTCAAGCATAACAAAAAGCAGCGTATACATAGCGGATTTTGACAATGATGATTACTACAGATTTAATATAACCAAAAGCACCGATAAGCTTAGTTCTTTGTGTGATGATAGGGTTCAAAAGAGCAGCCAGAATGGTGAAAATGTAATAAATTATTCCTTTGACTTAAAATTTGATCAGCCTTTCGGTGTACAGAAAACCACGCTGAATCCCCTTATACAGATTTATTCGACAACGCCGCAGATGCCTGTTGTTGAGGCGGTAAATCCAATTACGGAGGGAGAAGAGGATATTAACGAAACAATTATAGATAATATTCTTCGCGTATTCAATATTAACGCAAGCACAATGAGAAGATATACAGAAGAGGGAGGAACGATGGTTTTCGTTGAAAATAACGGTGTATTAAAAATAGACCGCAGCGGCTTTTTGGAGTATACTGCTATCGATTCGGGTATTGAATTGTCCTCTGACGGCAGAGAATATTCGAATATAATAAATACTGCGGCGATTGCGGCTAAGATCAATAAGGCAATAGGGAACAACGATGCCATGTGTCTGTCCCAAAGCGAAAATGACGGTACACTGACCTTTGACTATATGGCTTCGGGAACAAAGGTTGTTGTTGCAAGCGGCAAAATTTCGGCAGGAGCAGAGGCTCAGATTGAAAACGGAGAATTAAAATCCTACAGACAGCTTATAAGACGCTACAGCGTAAAATCGGATATGTCTGCACCGAGTGAATTTTTGACCGCGCTTGATAATGCTATTGCAAAATATTCGGAATTTATGAATGAAATAAACATTGAAAAAATGTTTATAGCTTACACAGACAACGGCAGCGATGCGGATTTATATGCCGATTGGGTTGTTAAGGTTGACAATGTTGTTGCCGGAGAATAAACGGGAGGAATCGGATTGCTTTATGCTTACGGTAATGAAAGGAGCTTTTTATGAATTGGCAAAAGGCTAAGACTTTTCTTATAGTTTACTTTATTATAATAAATATTGCCCTGCTGTCCTATTTGGTTTACAGCAACAGCAGAGCCGAGAATTCAAAAATGCAGGTGGCACAGCAGGTAACACAGCTGCTTGGTAATAATAATATCAGCATAGATAAAAAGCTTCTTACCGAAAACAATTACAGCAGTGAAATGAAAAATGTATATGTATATAATGTAATAAAAAATTATGAAAGCTTTGCCGTGCGGGTGTTGGGGGAGGAGAGTTTTCGGGAAAAGGAAAACTGCTTTAAAAACGATAATGCATACATATACTTTGAGGGTGACGGATTTGAAATAAGAGCAAATAATTTACCTCTTTCAAAGGCGGAAATAACAAAGAAAAACGCACTGAAATATGCAAAGGAGTACTTAAGTACAATCGGTATAGAAATAAAAGAAGCAAAAACGGAAATTTCGGATATTTCAGATGGATTCGGCGTTGTCTTTTCGGAATACATAGGCGGATTTGAAATTTTCGGGACAAAGGTAACCGTAGAAATGAAGCATGATGGTATATACGGAGTTTATGGAAATTGGTATAATCATAAAAGCAGAGATAACAACAAAATCGGCGTGAAGGATACGGCAGGCGTTATGATTGAATATATGAATTTGAAAGAAGATATGCGTATTCCGGAAAAAATATCCGATATAAGACTTGGATATTCTGTTTTTGAATCGGAGAATTTTCATGAAAGTGTTCTTCTCACTCCGGTTTGGAAGATAACAAATGAAACGGGAAAAATCGAATATATAGACGCAAGAGAAGCAGATTAAAATGTGAATAATGCTGTTTTTGAAGCAAGAAAATAAAAAAATATTACAAAACTATAAAAAAATTTCAGAAATAACTTGTAAAAATAATTAAGGTATGTTATAATGATAATATAAATATATATGAGAAAGGATTGAAATTAATGAGAAAGAAAATTTCAATGTTAATGTGCATTGCCATTGCGGCAGGTGCAGTGTCCTGTTTGACGGGATGCGGAGACAAAAACAGTAAAGGTGGCGGAGATACTCTTGTTTGGTATTGTATAGGAGATACTCCCAAGGATAACGCTAAGGTTTTGGAAAAGGCAAATGAGATTATTGAACCCGAAATCGGTATGAAGCTTGATATTCAATACATAGATTCAGCATCATTCACAGAAAAAATGAAGCTGAAGATGGCAGCGGGCGAAGCTTACGATTTGACCTTTACCGGCTATGTAAATCCATATCAGACAGCAGTGAATATGGGAGGACTTTATGATATTACCGATTTGATTGAAGAGGTAAATATGCGTGAAGTAATTGAAGATTTTTATCTTGAAGCGGCAACTGTTAACGGAAGAATATACGGTATTCCGAACATTCAGGTTGTTTCAAATCCCGGATGTCTGCAAATTGCAAAGCCTCTTGCTGAGGAATGCGGAGTTGATTTGACAAAGATGCAGGAGTATGCGGTTAATGCAAAGTCATATCAGGATGTTGAAAACATGATGAATGAAATAGACAAGGCGGTAAGACAAATTCATGAAAAAAGACCTGATCTCTATGCGGTAAGCCCCAACACTTTGTGGTCAATGAGTCCATTATATGAAGATGTTGGCGGAGGCGTATTATTAAGAAAGGACGGTTCATCGGATAAGCTTATAATAGGAAGGGATACCGATGAATGGAAGCTGGGTGCTGATATGATTGCAAAATGGTATCAGGACGGATGCATAAGATCTGATATTGCAAGTAAGCCAACTGCTACAACAATAGAAGAAAAGAAACAGATAGGTCTTTCATGGACAACATGGAAGCCCGGTCAGGAGGTTTACTATATTAAGGATTACGGCTATGAGCCCGAATACGGATTCCTTCATGAGCCGTATGTATCAAGAACATCTTCTTTGATGACAATGGTATCGGTCGGTGCTAATACAAAGCATCCGAAGGAAGCCGTTCAATTGATTAAGCTTATGAATTCAAATGAGGAATTGTATAATATCATTTGTTGGGGCTTAAAAGACGTTCACTACACAATGGATGATGAAGGAAAGGTTAAGGAAATAGAAAACAGCGGATATAACGGAATCGGACAGAATGCATGGAGATACGGAAATCAGTTTAAGGGATTTGTAATGCAAGGTCAGCCCGATGACGTATGGGAACAGACAGAAAAGATGAACAATGAAGCAAGAAAATCTCCCGCTTTGGGATTTGTTCCCGATACCGATCCTATTGCAAATGAATTGGCAAACATTACTAATATTGAATCGGAATATACAGCAAAGATTAATTACGGTACTGCTCAGCGTGAAACCTATTATGATGAATATTGTCAGAAGCTTGACCAGGCAGGACAACAAAAGGTTCTTAAAGAACTTCAAAAGCAATATGACGAATTTTTGGCAAGCAAATAGGGTTTGTCAAGTAATCTGTGTAAGTTTTTTTGCATAAGTCAATTTTTTTACAAAAGTAGCGTTTATGCCGCGAAAGTCACTTGACGGCGTGACGATTTTGTATACAATGCCTCAGTGGATTTGTATGACATATTTTTTC
>JAXEIW010000053.1:0-2025 GCA_034101885.1 Clostridia bacterium
AAATGTATAATTCATATATTTTTTGAACAATAGTAGCTTCAGAAGGTAAAATGACAAGCGTATCATTTTCACCTTTTTTATAACCAAAGCATTTCCT
Source organism: Clostridia bacterium (assembly GCA_034101885.1). Classification (GTDB taxonomy): domain Bacteria; phylum Bacillota; class Clostridia; order UBA1381; family UBA1381; genus RGIG1988. The sequence continues at coordinate 98 of JAXEIW010000053.1, forward strand.
TTTATATATTTCCGAAGAACCATCTTCAAGATGCTTTATTATACTCCAATATTGATTTTCTCGTCGTGAGTCATTTTCTGCTTCAGCGTAAGCGGAAAGTATGCTTATAAGTAGTTCAGAGTCTGTCGAGGCGGTATCTATATTTTCTTCATCAAAATATACACTTCCGCCTATATCTTTTATCAAGCGTATTGATTGTATTATATCAAGTGCATCACGACCGAACCGGCTTATGCTTTTTGTGATTATTTTATCTATTTTTTTACTATGAATATCATTTAACATTCTTTGAAACTGATCTCTGTTTTCAGTGGCAGAGCCGCTTTTAAAATCAAGATATATGTCTACTAATCTCCAGCCGTAATGTTTGTTTATCATATCGACAAGGAATGAAGCCTGATTTGCCATGCTTGAAAGCTGAGACTGCATAGTGGTGCTTACACGACAGTATATTGCTACATTTTGATAAAGCTGTGGAAATTTTGGGAATGTTCTGACTTGACGAACTATTCTTTCGTTCATATTGTTACCTCCAACAAATGCAAATAGCCTACTTTTAAATCATTATATCACAGTAATGTAGGCAAAACAAGTAGTTATTTAAAAATATAATTATTATAGTTTAATTTACATAAAAATAAAATGTGAATGTTGACGATACAGGCATGATGTGGTAAAATGTACATAATGTAAAATGCAAAGGAGAATACATCTTGAATATAAATGAATTTTTGAAAAATGTTGACACAAGCACAGAACAAATGACAAAGAAAGAACTTGAAGATTTTGTGCATTTATTGGCACGAAAGACCGGTGAGACGCAAAGGGAAAAGTTTATTCAATATTTGTCCGTAGCAAATAAGCCGATACAAAATGAAGAAAATGTTGTTGCTGAAACAAACGCAAAAATTACATATGTATTGAAAGAATTTAAAAAGGTAGAACGGGAAGAGATTTGTATAGAAGGAAGTATCAATGAATATTATGATGATTGGTATGATGATATAGATGAAGCATATATTTTCGGTAATACAGAAGAAATACAAAGCATTATAATTACAGCTTGTGATGTACTTAAGGCAGCAACTGAAATAAAGCTGTATGATGAAGCGTATCAGTTATCAAATGAAATGATGAATCTTAAAGTGGGTATAATCGGTGATTATGCAGAGAATGTTCAAGATTATATGCAGCTTAATGAACTGTATGAGATGGATATTTTGCAATTTGATTTCTGTAGCTTTGGGTTACATACACTTTATTTGCAATACATGATAAAAACAGGTAAAGAGCGGATTAGTGAAATTTATAACGCTTTATTGTATTTCAACAGTGTCAATTTAAAAATTGAACAAATGATGCAGGCAGGATATAATGATTTGCCTGATTTTGATAAATTCTTAAATGGCTGGATAGCATATCTTGGAGCAATCAACAATAAATATTCGCAAAAATTTATCAAAGAAGCAATGAGCCTTTTAGATAATTCGGATGATAAGATTTCAATTGCTGAAAAGTATTCAAAAGCACATCCGGAGTTATACGAAGAATTAATGATTGAGGGGAATGGTTTTAGTGACGAACAGCTTTTAAAAATCGGTAGTGATGCACTTGGACATATACCGGTAGAGTTGGTTGCAAGAAGTAGGATTGCGCTCATGACGGCAGAATGTGCATTTAGACTGAATAAACTCGATGTGGCATATAACTGTCTTATTGAAGCATTCCGTTCTGATACGACACCGACTAATTATCTGCGGATAGTTTTTAATTGTGAAAATTATATGAATCTTATTCCTGTTATGATGGAAATATATAACGATTCTTTTGGCAAATTGACTTTTTCAGACAGGACGGATGAACTGTGCAGAAATATTGTAAATGATAATAACTATTATTCATTGTTGTTTTTAGGCAGAGAATTTGAG
>JAXEIW010000054.1:0-7554 GCA_034101885.1 Clostridia bacterium
CCCTATAGATGTTAATGGGTATGAAGCTTTAAGCAAATGTATGTATGATGTAATAAATGACGGAAATGAAGACATAATAACATTATACACATCTGCGGAACGTGATATGACGGGTGAAATGATGTGGGATGATACTCAGGAATGGGTATTGCAGGTAGAAACGGATAAAGGAGTTTACGATTTGTATGATGAACGTATTCACGGCAGAGCTTATTTAAATGTTTCCGACTATTATAATGACGGTGACGAGCAGAAGGTTATATCGTTATACATTGCCGGGAAATCCTTTAACGAAATAAGAGAATACCGTTTTGATGACGGTAAATTTATCGAAGAAACAGCATACTCTACCGATAATAATGCAAACGAAGGAATAGGAACACTATACAGTTCCATACCTGATTATGAATAAAAAGGAGAAATGATTACTATGTTAACATTGACAAAAGAAAATTTTGATGCGGAAGTTGTTAAATCGGATATACCTGTATTGGTTGATTTTTGGGCAAGCTGGTGCGGACCGTGCAGAATGGTTTCACCTATTCTTGACGAAATAGAACAGGAATACGGGAATAAAATTAAAATGGGGAAGGTTAATGTTGATGACCAAGGAGAGCTTGCGTCCGAATTTGCCATTGTTTCTATTCCGACAATTTTAATTATGAAAAACGGAAAAGTTGTGGAAAAGCTTGTCGGGGCACGCTCAAAGGATGATTTCTGTGATGTTATTGACGGGATAATATGAAAAAAAGGCTAAAAACACTTGCTGCTCGGTTAGGTATAGAGGAAATCGGAATAGTAAGTGCGAAAATTTTTCATGATTATAAAGAAATTTTAGAAAAAAGAGGCAGTGTGAGCTTGGCTGAACCTGATGTGGGAAAAAGGATAAATCCTTTTATTACCATGCCTCGGGTAAAGAGTATAATCGTCTGCCTCTTTTCTTATCATGTAAGAAAAAAAGGAAATATTTCATCCTATGCTTTCGGAACAGATTATCACATTGTATTAAAGAAAAAACTGGAGCAGCTTTCAAAACCGCTTACGGAAAACGGTTATCTTGCAGAGTGCTTTGCCGATACGGGAGCCCTTTCCGACAGGTATCTTGCCTATAATGCCGGTCTTGGCTTTTACGGAAAAAACGGAATGCTTATTAATAAAAAGCTTGGAAGCTGGTTTTTTATAGGATATATAATGACCGACTGCGAACTGGAGGAGGACAAGCCGTCAGTCGGCTCTATGTGCATAGGCTGCGGAAAATGCATAAAAGCCTGTCCGTCCCGCGCCATAAAGGACGGATTTGCATTTAATGAAAAGCTTTGTGCGTCCTATATAACACAAAAAAAGGGTGAATTATCCTCGGAGGAACAGGAAATAATCAAAAAAAGCGGATATATATGGGGATGTGACATATGTCAACAGGTATGCCCTCATAATATAGATGCAGCCGAAACAAATATCGATGAATTCAAAAACAATTTGATTTTCGATCTTGAAATTGACGAAAGTATATCAAACAGGGAGTTTAAAAGAAAGTACGGGGACAGAGCCTTTTCATGGAGAGGAAAATCTGTTCTTATAAGAAATAAAAATTTGTTTAAGTGAATTTTTATGCAGAATGATTACAAAATTTTTGTAAAAGCATATCCTTTTGATATAATCAACAAATATAAATAAACGAGAAAAATAACTATTGCATTTTTATGCATATAGTTGTATAATTATAAAACATACATATAAAAGTTGTAACGAGAAAAATAAAGTTAGTGTAATAGGCTGTGAATTTTATTTTTAATAATTATAAAATGCCTATTGATATACCGCTGCCGTTCAGCGGAATGGAGGGTTAAAATGACGCTTGATGAAATAATTGCTTTAGATAAAAAATACTATATGAATACCTTCGGAGACAGACTTCCGGTTGCCTTCGAATCGGGAAAGGGCATGAAGCTTTTATCAACGGAAGGAAAAGAATACTATGATTTTTTGGGTGGAATTGCCGTAAACGCATTGGGGCACAATCATCCGAAGCATATAGAAAACCTAAAAAAACAGCTTGAAAAGGTATTACATACATCAAGTCTTTATTACATAGAGAATCAGGCAAAACTTGCAAAGGAGCTGTGTGAACATTCCTGCGCCGATAAGGCATTTTTTGCATCAACCGGAGCAGAAGCTAACGAGGGAGCAATAAAGCTTGCAAAAATATATTTTTACAAACAAGGTAAGGACAAATATGAGGTAATATCACTCGACAAATCCTTTCACGGAAGAACTCTTGCAACTGTAGCGGCTACCGGACAGGAAAAGTACCAGAAGCCTTACAGACCGTTGATTCCCGGTTTTAAACAGGTAGAGCCCAATAATATTAATGCCGTGAAAGAGGCAGTGACAGACAAAACGGCAGCTATAATGATTGAGCCTATACAGGGTGAAAGCGGTGTATATCCTATGGATAGGGAGTATATTGCAGAGCTCAGAAAATTATGTGATGAAAAAGAAATTATTTTAATATTTGATGAAGTTCAGACAGGCATGGGAAGAACCGGCGAGTATTTTGCACACCAATATTACGGAATCGAGCCTGATATATTCAGCTGTGCAAAAGCTCTGGGAGGAGGTATTCCCATAGGAGCAATAGGCGCAAAGGATTTTGTTGCGAAGGCATTTGAGCCGGGCGACCACGGAACAACTTTTGGTGGAAATCCCTTTGCAACGGCAGCCGGATTGAGCGTATTTGAAATTTTTGAAGAAGAAAACATACTTGCCAACGTAAAAAAGGTAAGCAAGTATTTTATGGACAGGCTTAACGAAGTCAAGAAAAGGCATCCGGACAGCATAGTTGATTTGAGAAACGCGGGATTGCTTATCGGAATTGAGTTAAAGGAAAGCATAGCGAGAGATACCTTTAAAAAACTATTTAATGAAGGATTTTTGACAAGCCTGTGCAAAAATACAATAAGACTTGCTCCGCCTTTGATAATTTGCGAAAAGGATGTTGATGAATTTATCAAGGCTCTTGAAAAAGTACTGTAATGCAGTTATTTGATACGCTATAATTTTTGCCGCCGCATGGCGTCGGAATGGAGGATTAATATGAAGGATTTTATAAGCTTACATGATTTATCAAAGGAAGAAATTGAAAATTTACTTAAATTGGCTTTAAAGCTCAAAGATGAAAACAAAAAGGGTATCGAACACCATATTTTAAAGGGAAAAACTCTCGGAATGATTTTTTCAAAATCGTCAACGAGAACAAGGGTGTCCTTTGAAGTGGGAATGACGCAGCTTGGAGGTTATCCTCTGTTTTTATCGTCAAATGATATTCAGCTGGGCAGAGGCGAATCTATTTATGATACGGCAAAGGTATTGGAAAGGTTTTTGGACGGTATTATGATAAGAACATTTGCACACAACGATGTGCTTGAGCTTGCCGAATATGCCGATATACCGGTAATAAATGCGCTTACCGACTTATTGCATCCCTGTCAGGTGTTGGCTGATTTACAGACAATATATGAACACAAGGGAAAGCTTGAAGGATTAAAATTTACATATGTCGGCGACGGAAATAATATGGCTCATTCGATTATGTACGGATGCGGCAAAATGGGAATAAACTGTGCAATTGCAACTCCCGAGGCATATGCTCCGGATTCGGAGGTTATTGAAAATGCAAAAGCCGATTTCAAAAAGAGCGGTGCGGAATTACTGCTTACGCAGGACGTGAAAGAGGCAATGAAGGATGCCGACATTGTATATACCGATACATGGGTAAGCATGGGTCAGGAAGCTGAAAAGGCAGAGAGATTAAAAGTGTTTATGCCGTATCAGATAGATGAAAAGCTGTTTAAAACAGCAAAAAATGACGCAATCTTTATGCATTGTCTGCCGGCATACAGAGGATATGAGGTTACAACAGAGGTAATAGACGGTAAGAACAGTGTTATATTCGATGAAGCGGAAAACCGTCTTCACGCTCAAAAGGCTGTTATGGCAACGCTTATGGCAGACTGATAGCTGCATTTAATAATATAAACAGGGGTTGATTTTATTGACAGAATACAAATCGCTATTTGAAGTAAGAATGGCAACCTATGATGACATTCCGGATATTTTGAGTATCACAAAGGAAGCCTTCTTAAAGTATACCGAGCTTGCCGGAATCGAAAGCACGCCGGCTCTTTCGGAAACCTACGAAGATGTGAAGCATGACATTGATAATAAAATTGTTTTGATTGCATTTTCGGACGGAATACCGGTAGGGAGTGTAAGGGTTGAGATTTTTGATGATAAAACGGCATATCTAAGCCGTTTCGGTGTTAAGGTGACGTCACAGAACAACGGAATCGGAAAATCCATAATGAATCTTGTTGACAGAATTATGAGAAAAAAAGGAGTTACAAAGATTTCTCTGCATACAGGCTCAAAGGTAACTTCTTTGATAAGATTTTATTACGGAAGAGGTTTTTACATAGATTCGACGGATAAAGCGAAAGGTTATATAAGAGCATTGTTGGTTAAAGAATACAATTAATATGAATTGATTTTAGAAAGGTGTATGAATATATATGATTAATGTTGCCGTACTTGGTGCTACAGGCTATGCAGGAATAGAGCTTGTCAGAATTTTATCATCCCATCCGGATGTGAATATTAAATTTTTGGGTTCTCATTCCTTTGACGGAAAAAAAATCAGCGAGGTATATCAAAACTTCGGACACATACTTGATATAGAATGTAAGGATATTGATCTTGACGCAATTGCGGAGTGTGATCTTGCATTTACCGCACTGCCCCACGGAGCGTCAAAAACAGTTATTCCCGATCTGATAAACCGCGGTCTTAAGGTTATAGATTTAAGCGGTGACTTTAGATATGATGATATAAAGGTATACGAGGAATGGTATAAGCAGGAGCACTCCTCCCCCGAACTTTTAAAAGAAGCGGTTTACGGGTTATGTGAGCTTCACAGAGAGGAAATAAAGGGTGCAAGGCTTATAGGTAATCCCGGATGTTATACAACCTGTTCCATTTTGGGAGCGGCACCGCTGCTGGCTAAAGGATATGCCGAAACAAAAAATATAATAGTTGACGCAAAATCAGGTGTTACCGGTGCCGGAAGAGGGCTGGCTCTTCCCTATCATTTCTGCGAATGTACCGAAAATACCAAAGCATATAAGATTGCCACACACCGTCATACCTCCGAAATAGAACAGGAATTATCAAAGCTTGCGGGAGAAAAAATAATGATTTCCTTTACGCCGCATTTGGTTCCTCAAAAGAGGGGTATTTTCTCTACCATTTATATTAATCTCAAGGAAAAGCATACTACAGAGGAAATTACAGAGCTGTACAAAGAATATTATAAGGACGAATATTTTGTACGAGTAAAAGAGGACGGACAGCTGCCCGAAACAAAGCACGTTGCTGGAAGTAATTTTGTGGATATAGGTGTTGTTGTTGACGAAAGATTAAACAGAGCGGTTGTTGTAAGCACACTTGACAATATAGTTAAAGGGGCTGCCGGACAGGCTGTTCAGAATATGAACATAATGTACGGTCTTGATGAAAAAACAGGACTTAAAAACGCAGGATTTTACCTGTAATAATTTTATTAGCCAATAGAGGCGGAACGGAGAATGTGTTATGGAAGAACTGATTAAAAAGGCCGGGATACTTATAGAGGCGCTGCCCTATATACAAAAATTTGCGGGTTCAACCGTTGTTATAAAATACGGCGGCAATGCCATGATTAATGACGAATTGAAAAATTCCGTTATTGAGGATATTATTCTGCTGAAATATATAGGCTTGAATCCTATTGTCGTTCATGGGGGCGGACCGGATATTTCAAAAGCTCTGCACGAAAATAATATTAAGAGTGAATTTATTAACGGGTTGAGAGTTACCGATGCGGATACAATGAGAATTGCACAGATGGTTCTGGTGGGAAAAACCAACAAAGAAATAGTGTCGCTGTTAAATCTTAAGGGTGGTAAAGCGGTAGGCTTTTGCGGAATCGACGGAAGCTTTATAAAATGCGATCGACAGACAACATTGGTAGGCGGTGTGGAAACAGATATAGGATATGTGGGACATATTGTTTCGGTAGACAAGCATATTGTTGAATATATATGCAAGGACGCCTATATTCCCGTTATTGCACCTATCGGTGTAGATAATGAAGGGCAAAGCTATAATATCAATGCCGACAGCGTTGCCGCCGCAATTGCCGCAGCAGTTGAAGCCGAGAAGCTTATTCTTCTTACCGATGTTGAGGGTGTGTGCGATGCCGATGGTAAAATCATATACGAAACAGAGAAAAAGGAAATTAACGATATGATAGAAAAGGGAGTAATAAGCGGAGGAATGATTCCAAAGGTATTGGGATGCATTGATGCAATCGATTCCGGTGTAAAGGGCGTTCACATAATAGACGGACGCGTTCCTCACTGTCTGCTTCTTGAGATATTCACAAAGTCCGGAATAGGAACCCTTATTAAAGGATCTAATTATTAATAAAAATGAATATCGGCTTGTTTTCCCATAAAGAACTAAAAGCAAGCCGGTATTTTTTATGTGTTCAAAAAATCCTGAATATTTATACATGGGAATTTTCATCGAGCTTATTTTCCGAATCATTAAAATATTCATACAGCTGCTCATAATCAAACAGACGATTGAGAACGGCAGTAAGCATATTTGAAGAAATTTTTGCGGGTATGCCAAGCTCACTGCATAGTTGTATCCGCTTTTTGGAGCTGTCTTCTCCCCCCGACAATCCAAGCAAATATAAATCTGTTTTGGTTATTTCTCTTGATTTTTCTTTTTGTTCGGAGATTCCGTTTATTTCACAGCCGGAATCCTTAAGCGCTTTTATAATTACGCTTTCGTTTATTCCCTCAACTCCGAGAAGCCCCTCCTTTGAAGCTCTGTTTTTCCTTTTTTCTTTCCCTCGTATATCGGGTACATATGCGTGTTTTACCATTTCTTCCGGAATGTACTGCTTTATGTAATTTCTGATTTTAAATCCTGCCGTATCGGAATCCGTAAGTATCACAATACCTGTTTTTTCTGCAAGGGTTTTTATTGTTTCAAGCTTTTTTTTGTCGTTGAAAATTGAAAATCCGTTTGTTTTTATTATTATACCGTCTATAAAGCCTGACAGTTTTATTTGGTCATATGTCCCTTCAACAATTATTGCTTCTTTTATACTGTACATGATTGCATATGTCATCTCCCTCTACAGAGATTCAATTTATTTTCAGAAACAATTATAACATACAGTTGGGAGCAAGTCAATTACACCGTTAAAAAATTTGTCCGAAATTATATAATTGTAAACTTTTTTTCCTATGGACATATGTGAAATTAGATGATATAATTTAATATAATGCTCACTGAGTAAATGCGATTTTCAATCGCATTTAGAAAAATTATGACTATTGTCAAAATTTTTCGTGTAAAATCAAAGATTTTACACAGTTCGCATTGATAAAGTCTGCTGAAATAAATATTTTGGTAGCAAAATATTTATTTCAGCAGTCATTAATA
>JAXEIW010000055.1:0-2011 GCA_034101885.1 Clostridia bacterium
GCGCTATAATAAATAATTTTGCGGCGCTTCTGTTCGTGGTATTTAACAAAGATTTCGGGATAAGTATCGAACAGATTTCATTGCTTATTACAACAAATTTTGCCGTTCAGCTTGTTGTTGATTATTTGGGGGCAAGATATGTCGATAAAATAGGATACAGAAAATCACTTGTTTTTGCAATGGCGGCTTCAGGGACGGGGTTGGCTGCAATGGGAACGCTTCCTTTTATTATACCGCCCTTTGCCGGACTTATAATATCCACATTTATTTATGCTGTCGGCAGTGGGTTGCTTGAGGTATTGGTAAGTCCGACAGTTGAGGCGTTGCCGAATGACGAAAAGGAATCGGCAATGAGTATGCTCCATTCCTTTTACTGCTGGGGCTGTATGCTTGTAATAATAGTATCGACTTTGTATTTTAAGCTTTTCGGCTTGCGGCATTGGAGATATTTATGTTATTTTTGGGCATTGATTCCGTTGGTAACCATGTATCTTTTTTCAAAAGTACCGATTATCCCCTTCGGAGAGGGCAAAGAAACCGTGCCGTTTCGCAAAATTTTTAAAACAAAGCTGTTTTGGGTATTTGTTGTGCTTATGACAAGTGCCGGTGCGGCAGAGCTTGCCATGTCGCAGTGGGCGTCAATGTTTGCCGAAACAGGTCTGGGTGTTTCAAAGACGATGGGTGATTTGCTCGGACCGTGTATGTTTGCATTTTTGATGGGAATAGGAAGATTTATTTACGGAAGATACGGAGATAAATTACCTCTTATCGGTTCAATAAAAGTCAGCGCAGTGATTTGCATATGCGGATATTTGGTGGCATCTCTTGTTAAAAATCCGGTTTTGGCGTTGATTGGGTGCGGTATGTGCGGCTTCGGAGTTGCAATTATGTGGCCCGGAACTTTAAGTCTTGCGGCAAAATATTGTCATTTCGGAGGCACTGCAATATTCGGACTTCTTGCAATGAGCGGAGATATAGGCTGCTGTCTTGGACCTTACATCGTTGCAAAGGTGTCAACTCACTTTACGCTGTACGGCTCGGAGTTGAAAGCGGGATTGCTTTTTGCAATTATTTTCCCTGTTATTCAGATACTTACGGTAACCTGTCTGCCCTGTGCAATTAAAGGCGTAAAAAAAGATAAACCATAAAAAACGGAGATGATGGTATGATTGGTATTATAGGCGCAATGGAAATTGAAATTGAACTTATAAACGAACAGATGAAAAATAAAAAAAGCAGGGTTATTAACGGTATTACCTTTACAACGGGATTTATCAATTCGCAGAAGCTTGTAACGGCAGTTTGCGGAATGGGGAAGGTAAACGCCGCCATATGTGCACAGACAATGATATGTATATATAATCCTGACGAAATAATAAACACAGGCGTTGCCGGGGGAATAGACCAAAGACTTAAAGTCGGTGATATTGTTATATCGGAGGGACTTTATGAGCATGATCTTGATATTACCTCTTTAGGCTATCCTCTCGGGTTTATAAGCGGCGCCGATATTACAAAAATTCCGTCGAACAGGGAGATTACCTTAAAGCTGTATAATCTTGCAAACAAAATTTTGGAATGTAATATTATAACCGGGATAATAGTTTCGGGAGATCAGTTTATTAATTCGGAGGATAAAAAAGCATTTTTAAAAGAAAAATTCAATGCGGCGGCTTGCGAAATGGAGGGTGCGGCAATCGGTCATGTATGTTATATGAATCATGTGCCCTTTACCGTTGTCAGAGCTGTTTCGGATAACGCGGGAGGAGGGGCGGATATGGATTTTAACACCTTTGCAAAAATCGCCGCCCGCAATTCATCAAAGCTAATAACTGAATATGTAAACACGAAAGGAAGTAATTAACGTGAAAGATAAGCGGCGCATCTCGCCCTTTTTCGGAACTTGAAGTACACGTTTACAATGGCAAAACCTACGTTTTGCGTTGCATAAGTTCGAGTGACAAAATCAAAGATTTTGACTCTCACTTAAGTACGTCGGCGTTCTGAAAAA
>JAXEIW010000056.1:0-25985 GCA_034101885.1 Clostridia bacterium
GATAATTAAAAACGGTGTTACCGATGAGGTTATTAAAAACGTATTCGGTGTGTACAGCACAGAGTATGATAAATACAGGAGTATTATTGACAAGGCGCAGGCAGTTGAAGGCATGGAATACAGTGATTATGAAAGCTTTAAAACTGCTGCTTCGGAAGCCATTGCGAATTATCTGAATGCTCCGTCGGTACGTGACACTGTTTCAAAGCAGTCGGCTTATGAAATAAATCAAAGGGATACGCAGTATGTATACCAATACATTGATGGCGAAGCAGTACTTGATGACGAAGGAAACCGAAAGTCAATTTCAGATTCGATTCTTGGATATGGCTTAGCAGATAAATTTATAAACCAGGCATCTGCAAAGCTGAGATTTGAAAATTTAGACGAACAGTTTGCATATAAGGCTTATGTAAAAAAAGCTGTATTAGAATATACGGCATGGACAGGATCGGGAGATATAGGTAAAAATGCCGTAAATGCAGCAGTTGCCATGAAAAAGACAGTAAGAGATGATTCAGAGCCGGTATCCGATTATATGAGCGGCGCCGAATATATATATGAAAGCGAGCTGGTTTGGAATACAGCAAAAACAACCGCAGATTTTCCTGTTAAGGCTGATATAACAGAGGACTTTAAGGCTGCAAGCAATTTGTATTACATAGTGACTCCGAAGCGTTTATGTGATGAAAATTATGTTAATTTCAGATTCAGACAGAATCCGAAAATAACCGTTACATATATGAACAGCTATGATTTATACAATGAGTACAAAAACAGCACAGACAGCACCAAGAAAGCGGAAATAATTGATGTATATGCATTTGTAAATGATATTACACTTACAGAAAACTCAGCAGACATTGTAAGCACATTAAATAATGCAGAAACATTTGAGCAGTTTGAACAGATTATTAAAGATTACAGACCGCTTGATGTAATATTGGGTGAAGTTGCTGCGGTCGAAGCGGGAGGAATGTCAGTTACCGTTAAAAATAATACAAATAAGGATATGCCTGTATTTGTCATTGCCGCAGCTTACGGCACAAACAACAAGCTGCTGACAACAAGCGTTTTCAGCAATGAATCGGGTACAGTTTCGGCAATTGCGGCAAATGCCGAAGAAAACTTCAGCTTCAGCTTTGCAGATGTTGAAGGCGTGAAGAATGTGCGGGTATTCTGCTGGACAGATTTCAATACGATTAAGCCGTATTGCCCAAGCTCAGACTATTCTATAGAATAGATTAAGTCTTAAGTATTACTGCGGGAGCTTTTGGTAAGGCTTCCGCAGGAAAATAAATTTCTCTTTATAAAACGGCAAATCAGTAAAAAGCATATAAAATATTAAGAGGAGAATAAACATGAAAAAACTAATTTCATCAATTCTTGTGCTGTCAATGTTTGCGGCAATGTCGGTTGTACAGGTGGTAAATGCCGAGCAGAGCAGCACAATTACGGCATCATATGATACCTGTATCAGACGCAAGGATTCTACAGGTGATTTGGAATATCTTGAAAGTGCTGTTATAACAACCGAATACGGTGCAACAATCGGTATGAAGGTGATATTTGATGTTACAGAATATAAGGATATATATGAAAGTATTAAATCGGCAAAGGTAAGCGTAACAACAAGAGCAAGGCAGAACCGTTCCGATGCCGCATATTCATACCTGATACCTACCCTAATTGATTCATCTGACGCTTCGGCAGAGCATATGGAAGCGGATAATGAGGAAGAAAAGTTCATGTCAGATCCGTATCCTGTAGGAAACGGCCTGTCTGATGTTAATATTAATAATATGGATATAACAAAAAATCTTATTGATCGCATGGCGGAGCAGGCAGAAAGCGGAGCGGAAAAAATACAGGTTGCTTACGTACTCAGAAATGAAACCGTTACGGCAGGCTATGACATTGAAGCAAGAAATAAGGAAAACGAAAAGTTTAAATTCAGGCTTACGATAGTAACTATGGAGGAACAGGATTTCCGGACAATGGAGAAAACAGAAATTCCCGCATACATGAAGTATTATTTGAAAAGCTATGATGAGTACATAGAATACAGTGAATTAAGCGAAGCCGGAAAAAGTGAAGTTGTGGATTTAATATACGGTGATGAAGCGGCAATAAAAAGTAAAGATGACTTTGCCGGAATATTGAAGGACAGCATGGAAAATTATTTTATGTCGGCAAGGCTTACAGAAGATGACATTGACAATGCCGCGGAGCATTACGGTGCAGATACCTCATTCTATTCCGAATTGAGTGAATCCGGCTATGAAAAGGTTACCGCTAACTTCCTTGCAAGTGACAGAAGTACAATGTCTTCAAAGGACGTCTTTGAGGATATACTGGATAATGCGGTTGCAGAGTATTATGCCGAAGGCGGTATTGACAAAGATGATGTGCAAATTGACTTTACACTTTTAAACGGTCAGAATTTGAACGGAGAATCGGATGCCTCACTTTCATCTCTTGCCGAGGGCATAAAAGTGACAGGTAAAAATAATGAGTCGCTTAATTTGAACAATGTTGTTGTTTCGTGCGATGGCGTCAATGTAAATACGGAAGTTGATAATGGCAAAATTAAACTTATTGATGAAATAAAACCGGAAAGCGTTTATACAATATCATGGAACGACATTGCCGACGGAATTTATGACAGTTTATATCACTTTACCACAACAGGCGTATATGTCAGAGTGGACGCAGGAATTTTATGTGACAGCTTTAAGGAAAAAGAAACGATTGAATTTAACGGAGCGAATGCGTATTTTTCTTCCGGAAGAGAAAATTATATTACTTCCGATAAACTGAAGGTGGCTGCTGACGATGAAAAAACAATTAAATATGAAAACGGAGTATTTACTGCACAAAAAAGAGGCATATCAGCTGTAACGGTTGAAAAGACAAATGAAAATAATATTGCTCCCGTAAAGGACAGCAGAATTCTATTTGTATATAACAAGATTAAGAAAAATGACGAGAATGAGCCGTTAATTACTTCGGATTTTGCCGCAGACGCAGCTTCGGCTATATTTAAAACAAAGGCTGATGATACAGAGGTTAGTATTAAAGTCGGCGGAAAAGAATTTACGGTAAACTTTAAAAATTCGGGAACACATCAGCTTGCGGCATATGTGACGGATAAGAATGTTAATATATATGCCGACGGAGTTTTAAATGATTCACATTCGTCAGCGACTTTTAATACCGTAGAAATCGCTGCGGATAATGAAAGCATAGACGGTAATATTAATCTCAGCATTATGGATATTAACGGTACCATATGCAAAGCGGATTGGGTGACGGTAAGAAGTATTAATAACAAAATAATAGGTTCATATGAGTATGTTGATCCGGATGAGGACGATAAAGAAGAAAACGGTACAGTTTATAAATGGTACAAGTCAACTTCCGCCTCCGGAAAGGGAAGTGTTATTTCCGGTGAAAACGGAACGGAAATATCGAACGCTTCATTGTATGCGGGAACATATATCAGCTTTGAAGTTACTCCGAAAAATCTGCATGATTTGGGTGAAGCTGTTATATCTGAGTCGGTGTATATTCCCGCTAAGGAGTCCGGTTCGGGTTCAGGCTCAGGTTCGGGCTCGGGTTCGGGCACAAAGAAGAACACAAGCGGAATAACAGGCGGAAATGCGGGTGTGATTCTGGAAAACTATAACGGTCAGCAGACCGAGAACAAACCAAGTGAAACGGATAAAGATGATTTTATCGATGTACCAAAGGAGCATTGGGCGTATGAAAGCATTAAGGCTCTGACAAAAAAGGGAATATTGACCGGTTACACAGACGGCAGTTTCAATCCTGACGGAAATGTTACAAGAGCCGAATTTATATGTGCGCTTGTCAAAACAATGGAAACTGATGATTCGGCATATGACGGAAGCTTTACAGATGTGGGTGCGGATGACTGGTATGCTCCGTATGTTGCCGCAGGCGTTAAAAGCGGATATATAAACGGCTTTGAGGATGCAAGCTTTCGTCCGAACCGGCCGATAACCAGAGAACAGCTTGCCGTTATTATGTCAAACGCCTTAAGTCTCGGCGAAATGATACAGATGAGCTTTGATGACAGTGACAGTATAGGCGAATGGGCATATGAGGCGGTTGAAAAAGTTTTGGCGTCGGGAATTATGAAGGGTAAGGACGGTAATATCTTTGCTCCGAAAGAAAATGTAACACGTTCGGAAATGGCAGCCGTGCTGAACAGAATATCGGGGAGATAAGACCGATTATTCCGAAAGCGGAAAGGAGAATATATGAAATCAGTGAGAAAAGCAATAAGTACGATACTTGCCGTGTCACTTATACTGACCTGTATGGTTATAAATATACCTGCTGTATCGGCGGCGATTGATTACAATAAAGAAATAGCATTTATCACGGCTGTAGGTGTTTCCGGCTTTAATCCGGATACGTCAGCCCAGACAATCACAAGAGGAGAGTTTGCACAGGCATTGGCACAGGCATTGGGAATGGATTCGGAAAATACCGGCGGTACGCAGTATTTTACCGATGTAAGTGAGGAAAATACAGTTTTCGCCGCAGTATCCTATTTGGTTGACCGTGAGGTTATAGACGGCTACAGCACCGAAATATTCATGCCGGAAAATATAATTACATATAATGAAGCAATTAAGCTTGTCATGGCTGCGCTGGGATATAAGGTGTATGCACAGGTTACGGGTGATTTTCCCAACGGATACCTTAAAACTGCAAAGGATATAGGATTTAAAATTTCCGTAAGTGACGTAAATCAGCTTACAAGAGGAGAGGCTGCGGCAATAATTTATAAAATGCTCAACTCCTACTATGTTGAAACAAAGAGTGCAAGCGGAACGGGAATTAATCTCGGTGAAAGTGATGAGCTGATGATGAAGAAAATTTTCGGCATTGAAGAACACTCGGGAATTGTAACTGCTCTGAAATGCGGAAATATATACGGGGGAACCGTAAATGAAGCAAATCAGATTATGATTGATTATGTGATTTATCACACAACAATGAGTAAAATAAATGATTTTTTAGGCGTAAGAGTAAAATATTATTCAACAGAGGATAATGTTGTTATGTATATGGAGCCGGACAGGAAGGTAGAAACGGTTGATGCGGATTTTGATGAAATAGGTGAAGACGCAACTGCAAGAAATATTACTGTTGAGGTAAACAACAGATATAAAAATTATAAGGTATCTTCAAACGCATTTTATGTATATAACGGCGCGCCTATTTCCGCACCGTCAGATGATGACATAAAGCCGGAATACGGTGAAATAAGATTAATAGATAATGACGGCGACGGAAATATGGATGTTGTTCTTATATGGAGCTATAAAAGCTACATTATCAACAGTGTTTCTTCCTCAAAAATTACAGTCAAGGAAAACAGCGATAATCTGAACAGTATTAAATTTGACGAGGACGGTATTACTCTGAATATTATCTACGGCAGCAGCTATATGGATCAGACTCTTCTTGACAGCGGAAACGTAATTACCTATGCAAAGAGCAAGGATGGAAGTCTTGTTACTCTGTTTGTATATGCCGGAGAGCTGGAGGGTAAGCTTTCGTCCTTCAGCAAAATCGATATGACCGCAGTAATTGATGATGAAAAATATGAAACCGCACCGGGTACGGATTTATCTACTATGATTGGCAAAACCTCAATCTTTTATGTTGATAAAAACGGCAGACTTGCAGGATATGCAAAAAATGATGAGGAAAGAGTAGGTGTACTCACATCCTGTACAAATGACGAGTCTGATGAAATGGTATATTTTAAAATTCTTACAGACAACGGCGAATTTGAAAAATATGCCGTTAAGTACACCGACAAAATCAGATACGGTGAAGGCTCTGCCGATAAGGCAAAGAAAATCGCTTCATCGGAAGTGTATAATCAGTTGTTGGGAGAAAGTGAAAAGGTAAAGAAACAGCTTGTTAAATTTGCTCTGACAAGCGATGGTGAAACACTGTCAACGCTGATAACGGCGAAAATAACCAATGATAAAATTCCCGAAACGGATGAGGAAGAGGAAAGCTTACGACTTTCTTATACTTATAACACAGAAGCAATTGATGCACGTTACTACAGACAGACTCTGACGCTCGGCTCTGATCCAAATAAGAAATATCTGGATATACATCAAGAGCTTACATATGTAATATGTTTGTCCGACAATGAAGACGACTGTCAGTTTTTACCTGTAATTGAATGGTGCAGCGGTGATGAAATGAGTATAGGTAATTTTGAGGCGTATAACAGAACAAAGCTTGGCTGGTATGAATTTATTGTTGTAAATATGGACGTTAAGGTTGAGAGCAGCTTCGGAACAGGCGAGGGGCATCCGTTTGCCGTAACGAGCATTAAAAATGAATGGAATGATGAAAAAGAGGAAAGTGAGTATACAATTTCCGGATATACTGTTGACGATTCACATTCATTGGGTCAGAGCCTCTCGCTTATGAAAGACGGTTCTGAGGAAATGCTTAATACAGAATTAAAGCCGGTTGTGGCGGATGCGCGTGTGTCGAGATATGAAAAAAACACCATTCAGTGGGAAGATATTCATGTGGGTGATATAATACTTTATAAAACCAATCCTATGAACGGTAAGGTTTCAGCTTGGGCCATGCTTTCAAGAGCGGAGGATATGACATCAGATTATTCAAACAACGACTGGAGTACCGCTTCGGCAAGAATGGTTGTAAATGGTAAGGTTGACGCTGTAAGCAAATACGGAATACGCTTGTCAACTCCGGGCTACAGTGAATGGGACAGCGTTCCGCCTGTGGGATACCAAGGAATTGTATCGTGGAATAAAAATGACAGGAATGCCGTTATGTTTTTCAGAGGATTTAGCGAATATACAGGATATTACGGCATGGTGTTAAGATATAATTCAAAGCGTAACCGGTATACTATGGCTGATTGGAACGATATTAGTGTCGGTGATCGTCTTATGACCTACAGAAGCGGTTCATGGGCACACTCAAGAGGATTTTATGTAATTGTTGAATAATACACCGATGCGGAGAAGCTGGCGGTAATGCCGGGCTTCTCCATCGGGCAGAAAGGAAGTTAATTTTTATGATTAAAAAGATTATTGCGGCTGCGGCCGCTTCAATGCTGTTGCTTTTGCCGGCTGCTTATGCCGAAAATACAAATTATGAGTTAAATAATACGGAAAATATAGTAATAAATTCCGAGGAGGCAAAAATTAATAAGAATAATGACGGCTACACCTTTGAAAATGCTATGGATAAGGTTGCAAGCTTCGGAAAGGTCAGCGGAATTGTTGAAAGCGACATGGCTTTTGACCTGGAGGGTGAAGAATGGATAGGCTTTCAGCTTATGGCAGCAGAACCCGATAAAAGATGCTGGTCTACTGCTTGTTATGTTACAATAGTAAAAGCAGGAAATATAGAAATACAGGTATTTAATCCCAATGCCCATACGGGGTATCTTGCAAACTTTACATATAAGCTGCCTCAAAAGGAAAGAGTTAACGTTAAAACCGGTGTAGTTCCTACAGAAAAGGGCAATTATGTTTTTATTAAAATAGGAAATGATGTATTCGGCGTTTATGATGAAACGCTTGCAATTAAGGAAGAAGGATATTTTAATATTGAGGGTCCGTTGGATAAAATAACGGTATATAATACCGAAGCGGATAATAAGGCTGTTCCGGGAGTATCGGTTAAGTACGATCCAAATGAAAACAAGCTTATAGCTGATGTTGACGGAGAAAGCAATGAAAACACTGTTACAAAATGGTATCTCAGCACAGACGAGTTTATATATGATGAAAAAACATTGTATACAGATGTTTCTCTGCTTGAATATGTTGAGGGTGCAGAAGGCAGTGAGCTGCATATTAACGATAATGAGATAGGCTTATACGGTATGTGTGTTACAGAAACGGAAGGCTTAAAGGTTTATTCAAATGTTGCATATATCGATCCCGTGGAATATGCTGCGGCAAAGGGCTATATCGGACGAATCGGATATACGAAGGCAAGCGGTGACAAGGGAATTTTTGAATATAATGCCGAGGATATTTCCGTATATCCTGATGAATTTGACGAGGGAGTATTCATTCCGCTCAGAGGAATTATGAATGGCTTTGGCTGCCCGGTTGAGTGGAATGACAGCGAAAGAACAGTAAAAATTACCGCACCGCAGGGAACAGGCAATTCGACCGATGTTATTTTTTCTGTTGATAAGCAGGGTTTTCTGGACTTTAAAGGTCTTATGGGTTCGGGAATGACCGAAGCACCGAAGCTGATAAATGACAGAACTTATCTTGATATATATACTACAGCAGCAATTTTGGATTTTGAAAATGTAATATATGATGATGCAACAGGTATTATAGTATTTACGAAGCCGGAGCTTGAATTGTCCGATTCACAGCTTTCAGATCTTGCCGATTACCTTGATTTGGCAGAATAAAGGCAAGGCATTGAGGAGGATAAGCATAATGATAAAAAAACAAAAAATTTTATCTGTATTAACAGTTCTGTCTATGCTTGCAGTCAACCATGCTGTTTATGCGAAAGGTGGAATAAGCGTTATTTATGTATCCCCCGACGGTAACGATCTTGCATACGGCACAGAATATGATCCTTTGAAAACTCTTGAGGGAGCAAGAAATAAAATCAGAGAGCTTAAGACGGATTCAAAGCTCTCCGATAAGGGTATTACGGTTCTTTTCAGAGAAGGTGAATATTCGTGGCAGGAACAGGTGAATTTTACCGATGTGGATTCGGGAACGGCTGACTGTCCTGTGGTTTATTCCTCATATCCCGGTGAGAAGGTAAGCTTTACGGGAGGTGTGAAAACCGATGACTTTGAGAATATTGCCGATGAAACGGTAATTGAGAGGCTTGCTGAAAACGCTCTGAATGTAAAGCAGATAGATTTAAACAGGATTTTCGGTGAAAACGGGTACAGTATAGTATCTGACAGTAATGTTTTCTCGTTTGGAGAGGAGCAAGAAATGTGGCCGGCACGTTTCCCGAATAAAACAGGAGGAGCATACGAGGAGATTAATCCGCTTACGGTATTTTGGAAAACAACTGTTAACGATGGTATGGAGGTCAATCAATTTTCATATTCCGGTTTGGACAGCGATATAAAAGAAAAAATCGACAGATATGCGGCAAATGATGATGTACGTATTTACGGAAACTTGGTATATGGTTTTTGGGACAATGATTATCCGGTAAGCATAGACACCCAAAATGAAATTATTACGGTTAAGGACATTGCGGATACCTTTGATACGGAAAACGAGCAGCGTATAAGAAACAATATGCCTTTCTTTCTCTATAATATTTTGGAGGAGCTTGACCGACAGGGTGAATATTATATTAAAGACGGCATAATGTATGTATATCGTGACAGCTTTGAAAATACAACCATGAATATTGCGATGTATGACAAGGACTACATGATTAGTACAAAAAATGCTTCATACATAACCTTTAGGGGTATTACCTTTGAAAATACGAGAGGAACTGCCGCATATGTACAGGGTGGAGAAAATGTGTGTTTTGACCGATGTTCCTTTAAAAATATCGGAAAAAGTGCTGTAATAATAGGCAAAAGTTTGGGGAATTTCTTTCACCGTATTGCCGCAGATAAAACAAATTATACCGAATGGTCACAGGAAAGGTATGAACTGTTTTGCGGAGAAGATTATTCTGTTGATGTAACAGGCAAAAATCACGGTCTTAACGGCTGTATAATAAGGAATACCGGAGAGGCAGCGGTAAAGCTGTCGGGAGGTAATGTATATCGTGACGAGGAATGCGGATATTACGTTAAAAACTGCATAATTGAATTTGCCGGACTTCATGAGAGAACCTATACGGGAGCAATAAATATAAATTATTCCTATGGACTATATTTGGAAAACAATACACTTGCACATATCCCCGGAGCGATTATTAACGGATCGGCGTATAAAATGCTTTTAAAAAACAATGATATTTTTGACGGAATGACCGAAAGCTATGATAATGCATTGGTTTATTTGAATTATCAGTCACCGGTGCTTGACATAAAATTCGACGGAAATTATTTTCATGATGTCAGGTCCGATGTCCCTCTGACAAGAAACAGATTATGGCCCGGACCGCAGGTGGGTGCCGTTGCGTTTGATAATTCACCGATGGGAGGAGGATACGAATACACAAATAATGTATTTGAAAATCTTCCTTACGGAATATGGTATGTGAACGGAACAAGGGCAGAAAATAACGTGTTCCTTAACTGCTACAATCCGATAAAGGGCGGAGGAGGAAAGCTTGAGCAGAATGATCCTGAATCCAATAAGCCCCTCAGAGCAAGCTGGTCAGGAATTTTTGAGAACAGGGAAACAGGCTTCAGAGACGGTCTTACCTTAGAGGAAAAGAGAATTATGTATCTGACTGCAGCTCAGGCGAAGGAAGAAAATCTTACAACCGATCCGGCATATATAAACAGAGCTCAGCTTACATGCTATGAAAATGTTTTATCTTTGCCTGTATTTATCGGTGAAAATGATACAGAGCGGCAGGTAAGAGCGTGCTGGTATGAAAAATATCCGTCCTTTATGCAGTGGCTTGATATAACAGAAGCCGGAGCAACGGGTGACAAGGGTTTTATGACTGTTAAAAACAATCTTATTATTAATGAGGGAGGCGGTACGGAAGCTGAACCGTCAAAAAATGATTTGGCATATTACCACTATAAGCCTGAGGAGTTTTCGGAAAGCGTTTTGCAGTCAGTAACACTGAACGATAAAACCTTTAGTTATGAAATTACCGATAACGTCTATACACAGGAGAGGGATGAACTGACAGGCAGTATCTATTCTTCAACGGTTGACAGCGTAGGCACATCAGGAATTGTTGGTGCGGATGAATACAGTGAAAGCATACAGAGATTGCCGGAGGATGAATACACAGGCATACTTAATGCTGTAGGATACCGAGGAACTAAAATTGTAAATATCAGCGGAAAGGACGCTATGCTTACGCTTTGTGACAATGTATCTATGATACTCATGGATGAGCAAAATAATATTATTCATGCAGATCAGACATATGCAGCGGAAGACGGAAACTATAACTTCAGGTTTGAAACAGACAGGGATAATTTTGATGATTGCAGTCTGAAAATTCATGTTGCGGGAAGATTATTAACCGATTATACAATAATTATGACATCGGATATGTATGACGTAATACGTCCGGAGTTTTCCGCAACAAAAAACTCTGACGATATAACACTGAGAATGAGCGTGGAAAACGCTTATCTTGTACCCGACTATAAATATTCATTTATAGTTGCGGGATATGACAATAACGGAAAGCTTTGCGGTTTGAAAACTGATAAGGATAAATACATTTTACAAGGGGGATTGACAGAGGACAGTTATGTGGTGAAATTTACAGATTTTACTCAAGCCGAATTTGAAAATATCAGTCTTATAAAGGCGTATTTGTGGAATGGAGTCAGTGAAATGAGACCGTTGGCTGATTATAAAATTATTAAAATAAAGGAATAGGAAAGGAAAGGTAAAGATGAAAAAATTAATTTCAGGTATTCTTGCGACGGTTATGGCTGCGTCGCTTATGACTGTGCCGAATGTTTCGGCCGAAGAACTGACGGGAACAATAATTTATGTTTCTCCGTCGGGAAATGATGCAAATGACGGAAGCGAGAATTCACCTCTTGCCACAATGAAGGGTGCAAGAGATAAGGTAAGACAGATTAAAAGTACGGGAATGCCGGCAAACGGAATTACCGTTGCATTCAGAGAAGGCTCCTATAAGTGGACAGATACACTTGAGTTTACCGCCGAGGATTCAGGAGAGGAAAATGCTAAAATAGTTTACCGCTCATATCCGGGTGAGAAGGCTGTTTTTGAGGCGGGAATAAGAATTCCGGGCAGTGAATTTACAGCTGTTACAAACGAGGATATTCTTATGAAATGGTCAAATGCCAAGGCAAAGGAAAATATCAGACAGCTTGATATAAAGTCCTATATGGCAAAGGCAGGCTATACAAATATAAGCGATTACTATACACAGATATATGATGTTTATCATTTCGGCGGCACATATCAGGGCACCCCCGATGAAGCGCAGTACGGAAAGGAAATGATAAGAAGACCTATCTATTCCTTTGACGGAGAGCCGGCACTATGGCTTGCAAGATATCCGAATAAGGCGGGTGGATGGTATGAGGATACAAATCCTCTTTCAAAGTTTCTTAAAACAGGAGACATTGTAAAGAACGGCGGAAAAACAGAGCCGTCAACTTTTAAATACTCCGAAAGAAAGATATCAAAATATGCCGGCTATGACGATGTATATCTTTTCGGTCATCTGTTCTATCTTTTCTACCATGACGAAGCGAAGATAAAAATAGATGCACAGGAACAGACAATTACTACAGTCGGAAATCTTCCGTTGGGAATAAAATCCAATATGGATTACTTTATCTTTAATATTCTTGATGAGCTTGACGCACCGGGAGAATACTATGTAGATAAGGCAACAGGTATGATGTATGTATACCCGAACGGTGACATTACAAAGAAAACCATGAATGTTTCATTGTTTGATAAGACATGGATGATTGAAATGAACGGTACCTCAAATATCACCTTTTCAGGTCTGACCTTTGAAAATTCAAAGGGCGGCGGTATATATACCAGAGGCGGAAGTAATGTAAGATTAGAGTACTGCAGCTTTAATAATTTCGGTACAATGGGTGTTCAGATAGGTAAAACGGACGGTCTGCCATATTCCGACGTTGGTCAGGCACTTGGCTGGCTTGATGTTTACGGTAATGAAACAGGTGATGATTGGTGGCAGAAGCAGTATAATTATTGGATGAAGGATGAGCATCAAATTGTCGGAAAAAATAACGGTCTGTACGGCTGTATAATAAATAATACCGGCAACAGTGCAGTATTGCTTGCAGGCGGTAACCTTTACAAGGGTGAGGAAGCAAATCACTATGTTGAGGAATGTATAATTGAAAATGTGGCAAATTACAAAAGGACATATGCGGCGGCAATTAATGTAAGAGGCTGCGGATTCATAATCAAAAATAACAGGCTCGGGCATTGTCCTGCATCCCTGATCAACGGAAATACATCGGTTGCGCTTATTCAAGGTAATGAGTTTTATGACGGTATGTCGGAATCAAACGATAATGCGCTTATTTATTTGAATTACCAGTATCCTAACCTTGATGTTAAATTTATTGATAACTATTTCCATGATACAGTGCCGGAGCATGAAATAAAGTCATCGTCATCGATGTTTTCGCAAAGATCCGCAATTGCGTTTGATAATTCATACGGCGGCGGTGTTGAGTTTACTAACAATGTGTTTGTAAATATCCCAAGAGGTAATTTCTTAAAGAATAATGAAAAGATTAATAATAATGTTTATGTGGATTGCTTTACACCTATTCAGACAGCGTCCGGTGTCACGAACACTGAAATAGATATTCCAAACCCGATAACAGAGGAATCAGTTGCTTCTCTGCATCAATATACACAGTTTTTCCTGAGCTGGCCTATTTTTGCCGGCGGTGATATAGGGGAAAAGGTAAATAAGGAATGGAGAGCAAGATACCCTGCGCTTATGGATTGGGTTGACATAGTAAAATCAGGTGCAGCCGAGGAAAAGAATTTCTATGAGGCGAAAAACAATCTTATTGTAAACAAATCAACTCCTTTACACAACGGTGTAACAAAGATAACAGATGAAAATAAGTATCACGGAAGTATGCGTCATGAGATTTCGAATAATGTATATACAGACAGCACAAATATGTTTGTGGATTATGCAAACCGTAATTATCAGCTGACGCCTGAGGCAAGCGCACAGTACGGAAATACATTGAATCTTTCAACCGTAGGCCCTAAGACAAGCATGATAGGTGCAGATAAATATGCTGAGGGAAAGGTTGCACTGCCTACAGCTCAGGGCGGCACAATAAGCACTCCGTCAGAGGAAATTCCCGAAAAGGTCAAGGGTGCTGTTGTTCTTAAGATAGGCGCTTCCGATGCTTTGGCAAATGATAAGAAGGTAAAGGTTGATCCGACAAATGCCGCAGTTATGCCGCAGATAATCAATGACAGAACTCTTGTTCCGGCAAGATTTATATCAGAGAGCTTTGGCGGCGAGGTAGGTTGGGACAATGCAACAAGAACCGTTACGATTAAGCTGGGCGAAAAAACCGTTACAATGGTGCTTGATAAAAACGAGCTTATGATTGACGGCAATGTGGCAGCTGTAATGGATGTTCCCGCACAATCGATAGAGGGCAGAACAATGGTTCCTTTAAGAGCTTTGTGTGAAACGGCCCTGTCAAAGAAGGTGTTCTGGGATCCCAAGGGACTTATTGTAATAAGCGACAAGGATAACATTCTTGACAATACTGCCGACAAAGACACTATAGATCAGATTTTAAGGGTACTTAAATAATGCTCACTGAATAAATGCGATTTTCAATCGCATTTAGAAAAATTATGGCTATTGTCAAAATTTTTCATGTAAAATCGAAGATTTTACACAGTTCGCATTAATAAAGTCTACTGAAATAAATATTTTGGGAGCAAAATATTTATTTATGGTGCAAGGTTTTTTTGCAAAAATGCAGAAAACCCTTGCACCCAAACAATTCTCAAACGCTTGTAAGCCGCTATGCGGCTTCGTTTCATAATTGTTCGGCAGGCATTAAATAATTTAATCCGGCGGTATTCTTCATTATTATGGAATACCGCCGGATCAAAAATAACGATATAATATTAAAAATATGAGGTGAAAGAAGGGATAAAAGTGAAAGTTTACAAAAAGATTTCATTATTGATTTTGAGTTTGTCGCTGATTGTCACATACTACCCATTATGGGCTGATGCGGAGATGATAGAGCAGGGATATAAAATATACCAAACAAGATATGATGATTTTAAGTCCTTTATGAAGGGCTTTACCGAACCGACCGAATTTACCCAAACCGTACAAAACTATGTCAGCAACAGTACATTTTCATTAAAAATCAAATTTGATTTTTCAGGTGAACAATATAAAGAATTTATCACTTCTTCAAAGGCGTATATTACAGAGAAAGCGGATTCAAACAGCGAGCCGGAGCTTTATATGATGCCGGAGCATGTTTCCGATGATTCGATTACGCCTTTTAATATGGATATATCAGTACCCGGTAGCCGTACAGACAGCACAGAATATAAAACGAACGGCGAATATACATATGTGTTTGATATTACAGAAGATATTGTCAGCAAGCTGAATGGCGGCGAAAATATTATTGCATATAATTTGTTTAACAATACAGCTAACGGAATGAGAATAACAAGTAAGCAGTCGGATGGTTTCAGAATAATAAATACTTACATGACCGGAACTGAACTGCTTGAAGCCATTAAAAATAACAGCAGTGAGGATTACATAAAAAAATGCATAAGATTTGCTCTTGGTGAAAAGGCATATGCTTCATATCTTATGACTAATGATGAGGGAAGGGCTGATGTGCTTGAGGCAGCCCGTATTGTATATTCGGGATATGAGGATTGGAAGGATGCGGTTTCCGATGTGCTTTATCTGAGAACCGGCGCACAAGCGTCACTTAACAGTACGGATATTATACAGCTGTTCACAAACGGCGGAAAACTGAATGGATATAACGGTACAGATACATGGGTAGGAGCAGTTGCATCGCAAAAAATAAAGTTTAATACAGAGCAATTGATAAATAAAAAATTCATAAAAAGAGCATATATTGATTTCTCGGCGGCAGCAGATGCCGATACGGAGCCTGTAATATATATGGCTGCAACGGTTTTTGAAAATGATGATATTAACGCCGAAACCATGCTTGAATACAATAAAACCTACATCGGAAAGAGAACAACAGATGACGATTACATTAATAGAAATACATATTCTTACACTGTTGATATTTCTGGAGATGTTGAAAATATTGCACAAAATAATAATATTGCATATAATCTTTTTAACCCTACAAACAACGGAATAAGGATTAACCGCAGTACGTTTGTTTTGAGAGTTGAGTATGCCGTTGGTGACGAGGCTGTTTTGATGTACCGTAACGGAGAAATAAGTCTTGAGGAATGTATAAGCTTTTTGCTTGGGGAGGATATCGGAATTTACTATTCCGAAATGACAGATTCGGAAAAGGCACGGATTAAGGCATATGCGGATACAAGCTACAGAACAAATGATTTATGGTGTGAAGCGATCAAGACAGAAATCAGTAAAATCAACGGTTCCGCAAACGCTGAAATGACAACGGGCTTAACGGGAACAAATCAGGATATATTCTATATCGGTGCAGAGGGAAGAACACTTAACAGCGTTAAATTAAATTCGTCTGTCTTGTCGGCTGATAAGTACAGCTATAACGGAGAAAACGGCAGGTTAACAATAGATAAGTCGCTGTTTGAAAATGCCGGCGAATATTTGATTGAGGCTGAATTTATCGGAGAAGAAAATAGGGCTTATAACCTGATTTCAAAAATACAGATTGAAAATCAGTATGTTTATTATAACAATTTTGACGGTTATGACGAAGCAAAGCTTGCACAGGATCCTATGGGACAGCCTATTGGCTCTGATGTGACCGGAATATCGGAAATTGCACCGGAATGGTCCTTGCTGCCTTATAGCTGCCGGTTTGACGGTGAAGAATACAGAAAGTGGTCGCATAATTATGCCGGTAAGCTTCAAAACAGAATAGGAGATTACAATTCGGGCGACACAGTCTCCAAGGGTATAACACTTGATGTTTTGGATATGACGAACATAAGAAGAGCGGCAGCTGTTCTTGATCTTGACAGAGTTTTTAATAAGCCTGTCAACAAGGAAACGCTTGGTTCAAATCAGCTTAACATATCTTTTGACGTAATATTTGATAAATATGAGAACAGTGCAAAGCCCCTCAGCATAGCGCTTGACAACTGTATTGAATACGGTTCCTGGGGAACCTCGGTAATGTCGATAGATCCTGTATGGGGGATAACCTTTAATTATAATAACAAATCAGAAGAAAATTACACTGATTTTCAAGGATATTATGCTGATACCGATAAATATGTAAATGACGGAGTGGGACGAAACAATAACGGTATTGACTGGGCGGTTTTAAATGACGGCACAAAAGTTGATTTGATGATTGATTTTGAGGATATAAGCAATATTAAGCTGTATGTAAAGCTGCAAGGCAGAAGCCTGTACTTTAAAGCAAAAGACGGAGATAACGAAATTGTGTTTGATTATATGCCGCTGAACCCGGTCAGAAATCTTGAAAATTATTATGATTTGCTTGAGCCGGAATGGATGAGCGGATTATTTCCGCTGGGATATAACGGAATGACAATGTTGAAATTTATAAAAACCGATGCTGCAATGCAGGCATATATTGATAATGTTAAGCTTCTGTCAGAGGTAAACAGGATTAAGACAATAATATCAGAGATTGCCGATTATCCTGAGGAGGAAAGAGCAGCTGCAGCAGGAAAAGTATGGGTGCAGTATCTCAGACTGTCAGATGCCGACAGAGCTCGGATTAACAACATAGGCTTGCTTGGTGAATATAATCTGTATTCGGTTGAGCAGGCTGCCGTTAACGGTAATGTTGTTACTGCCAAAATAAAAGCTACGGGTGTAAAGCCGTACAAGGCAGTATGTATGCTTTATGAAAATAACGGAGTCTATACCGAGTTGATTGATAAGTCCATAACAGATATATCAACGCCGGGTGATAAGGTACTTGAATTTGATTTTGAAAGTATTCCGAATAGTGCGCTGATAAAGGTTATGCTCTGGGATGAATTTATGAAATATCCGCTTTGCAATTATGCTTGCGTACAAGTAAAGGGGGAGTAAGGTATGATGAAAAAAGTAAGTATCATATTGACGTTTTCACTGACATTGTCAGGATTTGTAGGTCTATTCCCGGCACAGGCTTATAATAATATAACGCTTGATGACGGAACCGTTACAGAATATATTAACGGGGAATATGTAGCCTATATTCCTGCGGGACACCCAAGGATACCTCTTGTCGCAGATGTCGGAGAAAACATAATGCAGTGTACAATTCCCGAAAAAGAAACAGAGGGCTATGCGAAAGTTGGAGATACCTATATAAAATTCGTTAAATCTGAGGATAAGGGCTTTGTGTTGCAGTATGATGACCATTATGAATATGACTTCGGACTTGACGGAAATGTTGAATATACTTCAACAGCTCCCGATACGGCAGTTTATGAAAACGGTATGATTGTTGTTAAGGCGGTTTCGGATGAATCTGTAACGATTACCGCATCAAACGGAGAGGTAAGTAAGTCGCTTACAATCAATAAAACCGTGAAAGCTCCGATTAATATAATGCTTGTTATCGGACAGTCCAATTCGGACGGTACACAGGGCGATTCCACGCTTTCCGATAAGCCGAAGCCCGGTGTGGGATATACATATTGCTGTAAGTGGCACGGCGCACAGGAGGGAGAAACATTCAGTACCGAAATGTATAATATGTACGGACAGAAATATATTGATGACGGCGGCCCTGATGGCGGATGCTGCTTTAAGAGTATGTACAATCCTTATGTGTGCAGCTATCTTTATACAGAGAGCCGTGAGGCACAGAACGAATTGAGCTATGACGAAAGAATTGAAAGGGCGCAAGCAGAACACGCCGGCAAGTTGATCGATTTATCGTACGGATGGCAGGGCTTTTGGGTTCCTTATGCAAAGGAATATTACGAAAAGACAGGAGAAAAATCTTTAGCCGTATCGGCAGGAGTGGGCGGCTCGTCGATGTTTGAGTGGTATCCCGAATATGATGACGGTCTTGCAGGCCCTGTACTCTACAATAATACTATTGAAAAATATAATGAATCAATAGGACTTTTGAACGATAACTATGAGATAAGAAGCAAGGGATATTTCTGGATTCAGGGCGAGGCCGATATAATGAGCTGGGCAAACTACGTTATGCTGCCCAAGACCGATCCTGAGTGTAATAAGCTGCCTGTTTACAAGGAAAGACTGTTAAGTCTTGATAGGCATTTAAAGAGTGAATTGGGAATGGAATACGGTGCACTGTTTGTTGTAAGGTATACCGCGACCGAAAGTACAAACAACAACAAGGCATCAAAAGAGTATTCCAAGATAGTGCCTGTAAGAGCGGCACAGTTTGAGCTTGCAGAGGAGCATGATGATATTTATATTGCAACAGACCTTTGTGAGCAGATACCGAATTTGATGACAGACCACGGCTTTCACTACAGTCAGGAGGGCTATAATCTTATAGGTAAATCTGCGGCTGACAATATGGCGGAAAGAAGAAATCCGAAGGCTGATAATTCGGTAAAGGATATTGCGGCTTATATTGATTATACAAATAAGCAGTATGATGACGGCGGAGTGATACTTCTTAACCCCTTAAAGGGTTTAACCGCAGAGGACAGCCAGAAGTATTCAATAGTATTCAATACATATCCCATATCTGCGGAATTTGACAATTTCAGCATTGAATATGACAGAAGCACAGGGCTTAAAATAGAGGATGGTATAATTTCGATTCCGGAGAATTTTACCGAGACTGAGCTGACAGTTACAGCAGGAAATCTGACAAAGACATTTACCGTTAGAAATATAAACTTTAAAAACAGTCTTGAGGCTCGTTTTGATGAGGAGAATAATTATATTCATCTGAAGGGCGAAATCGGAAGACTTGCCGGAGCCGGCGTGGGAATTAGTCTTGTGAATACCTTAAACGACGAAACTGTATATGCAGATCAGATAAATACCGATGAAAATAACAGCATCGATTATCTTATCCGCCTTGATGGGAATATGGGAGAAATTGAAAATTATAACGTAAGTATAACCGTTCCCGATTCGTTATATCAGGATAATAAGACGGTCACACTCAAAATCGCAGGTGTAGCCGACAGAGTGGATATGTCGGCGGAGACGGTAATTAACAGGCTTGCCGATGAGAAGGATATGCATAGCTACAGCCTTAATCTGCGGCTTGACAGTATTTTTAATAAGCCGGTTGACGGAAAGCTGATATGCGCGTATTATGATGAAAACGGCAATCTGATTGGTATTGATGACAGCAATATAACGCTTGATCAGAATAATGGGTATGAATGTACGGTTACAAAAAATATAATGTTTAATATGCATACTGCAAAAGCGTTTATATTTGACGGCTATAACGGATTAATTCCGCTTACGGATAATATTATAACTATTAAAAGATAAATTGAAGTGACGCGCGGCAAAATAAACAGGAAAAAATTTTGCTGCGCTTTGTTGTTTTTTTATTCAAAAAGCTTGCAATAGCCGGACGAGTGTGATATAATATCAAAAAATTAAAAACGGCTCAAGAACAAAAACGATTCTAAAGAAGTCAGAATTTTATTAAGGACAGGTGAAAAGCATGAATTTTACAGAAAATCCCAAGGTTTTGCATATAAACACACTAAGGCCGAGAGCGTCGGCAGTTCCCGAAGAAAGAGTGACGTGTCTTGACGGAGAATATGAATTTAGATTTAATGGCGGTATGTGGGAAAAAATTACAGTTCCGTCAATGTGGCAGTTCAAGGGATACGGAAAGCCGAGATATACAAATGTTAACTATCCGTTTCCTTTTAATCCGCCCTATGTGGGAAACTATAACCCGATAGGCGAATATAAGAGAAAATTTGTTATTACAAGCCTGACGTCAAAAACCATAATCCGTTTTGACGGAGTGGATAATGCCTTCTGCGTTTATGTAAACGGTATGGAAGCAGGCTTTTCAAAGGGCAGCAGGCTTATGCACGAATTTGATATTTCAGAACTTGTTCATGAGGGTGAAAATGAGCTTTATGTTAAAGTATGGACCTATTCCGATGCAAGCTATTTAGAGGCACAGGACATGATTTTGGCAAGTGGAATTTTCAGAAGTGTATACCTTATACAGCTTGATAAGGTATATATTTGGGATTATACCGTAAAGACAACAATGCATGAAATTGAAGTAAGTGTTGATGCGGAGCTTGAAGACGGATGGAATATAAGGACTACGGTCGGAAATGAAACAAAGTGTGGAAAAAAAGCAATTTTTGTTTTGGATAACCCCAAATTATGGAATGCGGAAGAACCTAATTTATATGAGGTTGAAATATGTTTATGCTATAAGGATGAGATAAGAGAAAGACATATTAAAAAAGTGGGTTTGAGAGAGGTAGATATAATCGACGGTGTGCTTTGCATAAATAAAACACCGATTAAACTCAAGGGAGTGAACCGTCATGAATATGTCCCCGATAACGGCAGAGCAATTGACTACGAAACAACAAAAAAAGAGTTGGAGTTGCTGAAAAAAAATAATGTAAATGCAATAAGGTGCTGTCATTATCCGAATAATCCGTTTTTCTATGAGCTATGTAATGAAATCGGATTTTATGTTATGGACGAAGCAGATCTTGAAACCCACGGCTGCGGTGCTATGGGAGATCAGGGATTTTTGAGCAAAAGTCCGCAATGGGCAGACGCATATCTTGACAGAGTCAAAAGGATGTATGAGAGAGATAAAAACGAAACCTGCATTATAATATGGTCTGTGGGGAATGAATGCGGAAACGGCGAAAATATTGTTAAATGTGCAGATTATTTAAAGCAGGTATATATAAATAAGCCTGTTTTATATCCCCAGGATGACGGGCATATACCGGCGTTTACCGATTTTCGCCAATGCGGATACTGTCCTGTCTGGGCGCTTGAGCAAATGGAATACGAAACGGATAAATTGTGTAATAAGCCGGTGGTTTTGACCGAATATGCTCATGCTATGGGAAACGGGCCGGGAGCATTATATGACTATTGGAAGATTATTTATCATTATAAAACCTTTGCGGGCGGTTTTGTGTGGGAATTTAAAAATCACGGAGTATTAAAAAACGGAACATATCTTTACGGCGGAGACTTTAATGATGTAAACAATGCATACAATTTTAATCTTGACGGATTTGTGTTCTCCGACGGTACTCCAAAGCCGGCACTGCGTGAGCTTGCGTATGTATTTTCACCGATTTGGGTTGAATACGATAACGGAGTAAAAATCACAAACACCAATGATTTTAAGGCAATTACAGGTTTTGAATGGGAGCTTATTGAGGATTACAGGGTTATAAGAAAGGGTTCGGTAAATAAAACAATTTTGCCTCACAAAAGTATAACTGAAACAATTTTGCCTGATGAAATAAAATGCGGTGCGGTATATCGTGTTAATATTATTTTCGACGGTATTACAAAGCAGGTGGATTTACCGTTTGCACTTCCCAAGGAGAAATTTATCAAGGAAAGCTTTGAATGTGAGGTGCTTGAAAACGGGGTAAAAGGTGAAAATTTTGAGATCGAATTTGAAAAAGGCATGATAAGCCGGTATGCGGTTAACGGAAAAATGCTGATAAACTCTCCCATGAGAATGAACTTTTACAGAAAGCCTACCGATAATGACGGTATTAAAGGCAAATCGGAAAAGCTGATAAATGAATGGAAGAAAAGTATGCTGAGATATTTTGAGTTTTTCTGCGAGAAATCCGACATTACCCAAGAGGATAATGAGGTAGTTTTCACTTTCTGCGGAAAGATAATGCCTGAGGGAGTATTTGCAGGCTATTTTGCCGAAATTGAGTATCATATATATAAAGACGGCAAGATTCTTGTGGATATTATATGTGAGCCATACGGTAATATGCCCGAAAGACTGCCACGAGCAGGAGTGGTTTTTGAATTGCCGAAAGAGTGTGATTTTGTGGAATGGTACGGAAGAGGTCCTCATGAAAATTATGCCGACAGAAAGCTGAGTGCCGTTTTTGGTTTATATAAAAGCAAAGTATCCGATATGAGCGTTGAATATGAAAGACCGCAGGAAAACGGAAACAGGAGCGATACATATTTTGTAAATATAGGAGATTTGTCGGTTGTCGGAAGCGATACCTTTGAATTTTCGGTACATGATTATGACCTTGATTCTCTTATTAAAGCGGAGCATAAGGGAGAAATTGAAAAATCGGATAAGAATTTTCTGTACATTGATTATAAACAGCGCGGTTTGGGAAGTGCGTCATGCGGACCACAGCCTGAAGAAATATATGAGTTTCGTCCTCACAGTTTTAAATTTGCATTTATGCTCAAGCATAATGATTCGTCTGTATATAATCTTGATTTTGAAGCAAAAACTCAAAAGCTGACCGAGGGCTATGAATATAAAAAAGCAGAAGCTGTTGCAGAAAATTTTGACTGTAGGGAGTAGCGGAACGGAGATTAATATGAAATATGAGATTAAAAGCAAAAAAAGAGCTTGCTGTTGGGAAGAAGGATATTTTACCGGAAATGGGACCATAGGCGCAATAGTAATGTGCGAACCGGAAAATGAAAAGATTATATTTAATCATGAGGAGTTATTTCTGCATACTACCGAATTGGAAAATTTTCCGGATATGAGCGATATATTCCTAAAAATGCGTGAAGCATACAGAAAAAACGAGCAGGTAGAATATGCTTGTTTGTTTTTTGATGAAGCAGTGCGGCGTGGTTTAAAAAACAAAATATTCAAGGAGGATAATACATTATATCCGGACAGTTTTTTTCCTGCTTTTGAGCTGGATATTAATTATGAAATCGGCTGCGTGAGCAATTATCAAAGAAGTATTGACACATCAACGGGAGAAATAACGGCGGCATTTGAGGAGAACGGAAATAAAGTTGTACACAGAATTTTTACCTCTCATATTCAAAATGCCGTATTTGCGAATATTTCTTCACAGACAAAAAAGGATATTTCTTTCAAAGCCGTAATGGTTAAGCCGAAAAATGAAAGAGAAAAAATGCTTTCAGATACCTGCATAAAAAAAATAAGTACCGAATTTGATAAAAATACCTTTTGCTGCAGGGTTCAAATGAACAAAGGATTTTATGATTTCAAAATTGTTTTTTTGTCAGACGGCAAAGGGGTATATGAAGAAGGACAAATAAATTTTAAAAATGCAAGCTATGTTACGGCTGCCGTTTTAATAGAGGTGAACAACGAAGCGGACAGTACGATAATCACGTCATATGAAGAAGCGTTCGATGAGAATAAAGAGATATACAAAGAACAGTTTTTCCGCACCATGATTGAGTTTGAAGAAAATGAAGATTTTGATGACTTAGGTGAAGAATTGTTTTTGGAGCCGGAGAAGAAACAGGCTGCGATTATGCAAAAATTGTATTATATGGGAAGATATTTGGCAATTTCAAGCTTTGGAAAGCTGCCGCCCAATGCACAGGGATTATGGAGCGGTAATATAGACGGAAGATTGTTATGTGATTATATTTCGAATATTGAGCTTGAAATGGCGTTGTGGGCAATTTTCAGCGGCGGATTTACAGACAATGCAATGAATTGTTTTGATTTTATTGAATCCTTTATCGCCGATTTTGAAGAAAATGCAAAAAAGTTCTTCGGTGCAAAAGGAATTATGGTAACATCGAGATTTACAAATTCAGGACTTTTATTTCACTTCTCTCGACAGTATACACATCAGTTCTGGATTGCCGGAGGAGCATGGCTTGCCCAAACTTATTTTGAGTATTACCGCTATACTCTCGATAAGGATTTTTTGAAAAATCGTGCTTTGCCTTTTATGCAAAAGGCAGCCGATTTTTATATGGATTATATAAAAGATAAAGATATAATTCCTTCTGTTTCGCCGGAAAATTCACCTTATTCCGATCTGTTTTGTATGGCGGGCAAAAATGCCGCAATGGATATTGCTGCCATAAAGGAGCTGTTTACAAATATAGATAAGGCTTGTAGAATATTAAATATAAAAAATGAATACAGTACGGAAATTTGTGATTACAGCTATAGCTCTGACGGGACACTTAAGGAATGGTCAGACGACAGTGCGGCAAATGGATACTCCCACAGACACATTTCTCATGCGTATGCCGCAATGCCGGGTGAGGAAGCTCTTTATAATAACAGACTTAAAAACGGAATCAAAAGAGCTATGGAAAAAAGAATAGAAAACGGGTTTTATTCGGAGGAAAACGGAACCTGCGGATGGAGTGTAATGCATCTTATCAATGTATTTGCAAGGCTTGAGGAAAAAGAAAAGGCGAGTGAAGCAATGAGGTTTTTTACAGAGCATTACTTAAGGGAAAATTTCACTGCCTGTCTTAACTACAGCCGTACAATGTTTCAGATTGACGCTAATCTGGGATATATTAATGCGTTATATGAAATGCTGATATATACAAGCGAGGATGAGCTTGTTCTTCTGCCGGGTTTGCCGGACTTTTTGAAAAGGGGAAGAGCGTCCGGGCTTCTGTTAAGAGGAAACAGAAAAATATTGGAAATGGTTTGGAACGAAAATGAAATAGCGTTGAAAATTTTTTCCGGCAATGACGGTTTACTTAAGGTCAGAGCAGATAATAAAACCGCTGAGTTGAGGCTTTTTAGGAATGAAACTTCGGAGCTGTTGTTAGAAAGACACAAGGCATAAATACAAGGAGGGTTAGAATGAAAAAAAATAAATTTAAAAATCCCGATAAAAAATTCAGCCCGTACTGTTTTTGGTTCGGGAATGACGAATTTGAAAAGGCGCATATTGTCGGAATGGCAAGGGAAATGGAACAGAAAGGCATGAGCCCCGGATATTTTCAGGACAGGGGCGTTACAAAAAACAAATTCCTGTCAAAAGGTTTTTTTAATACATACAGAGATGTTCTTGAAAATATTGATATTCCTATGGGTTTCTGCGATGAGGTTGGCGGAATGTATGGCGTCAGCTCAATGAAAGAGGATATGCCTTTGGGGGAATCTCTTTATTGGGTAACGGCAGAAGGAGAAA
>JAXEIW010000057.1:0-3886 GCA_034101885.1 Clostridia bacterium
CTTAAGCAGGAGCAGAGTAGCTTTTCAGATGATATATCAAAGATGTGTAGCTGGATGAAAGATTTTAAAGATATTGGCAAGATTACAGAGCTTACTCACAAGATGCTGATTCTATTTGTTGACAAAATTTATGTTGTTGATAAGAAAACAGTTAATATAGTGTTTAGATATCGCAATGAATTTGATAATCTGTCAAAAATAGTAGAATCTGTTCATAATCAAAATAAAATTATACCTTTTGCGGGATAGGAGGGAATAGAAATATGGCACGAAAGAGCAGAAAAAAACTGATGGCTGATGTAAATATAAATACGGAACCGGTAAGACAGTTCAGTGCAGCATTATATGTCAGACTATCAAATGAAGAACGATTTGACCGGGCAAATAAAAACTCTTTTAAGAACCAAAAGGCTTTTTTGCTTGATTATGTAGAACAGCATCCCGAGATATCTGTTTATAAAATATACGAAGATAACGGTAATACGGGCACTAATTTTGATAGACCGGCATTTTCGGAAATGATGTATGATGTATCAAATGAAAAAGTCGATTGCATTATTGTAAAGGATCTTTCAAGATTCGGCAGAGAGCATGTTGAAATGGGGAAATATCTTGATTATTTATTTCCTATGATTGGTCTGAGATTTATAGCAATTAATGATAATTATGATACATATGACAAAATAAAAAATAATGATATGATTGTACCTTTTAAAAATATCATAAATGCTGTGTATTCAAAGGACATCTCAAGAAAGGTAATAAGTTCATTGTCATTAAAACAGCATAAAGGAGAATTTCTCGGAAATTACGCTCCGTATGGGTATAATCTTGATGATAACAGGTCTTTTGTCATTGATGATTATGCCGCCGGTATTGTAAAAAGAATATATGATATGTATATTGATAGCACTCCCATGATGCAGATTGCAAAAAAGCTTACGCAAGAAGGTATAGATACACCGGCAGTGTATAGATATAAAAAGGGCTTGATAAAAAATAAAAACATTATCGGCTCAAATCTTTGGAATGAAAGTACGATTAAAACTATTCTGACAAATAAGGCTTACCTTGGACATATGGTGCAGGGGAAAACTCATTCTCTATTTCTTGAAACAGGAGAAAAGAAAAATGTTGCTGTTGAAAAGAAAGCATGGATTATTGTTGAAAATACACATGAGCAAATTATTCCTCAGGACAAGTTTGATAAGGTACAGGCTATGCTTGAAAGTATTCCTAAACAGAGCAAGAAAAGAGCGAATAATGAAAATATTTTCAAATCGAAACTCTATTGCGGCGAATGCGGAAGACCTCTATCACTGCGCAAAAATAAAAAATGTAGGTTTTATGTTTGCAATCTCCATGGTAAATATCCGGAAAAATGTGATTTTATGAGTATAAATTACAAAGTTATAAGTGATGCCGTATTTAAGTCTATTAAGGCATACATATTGGCAATGCTTGACTTTGAAACATCTGTTATTAATGTGAAAAATACATACCAGATCAGACAAAAGAAACAGTGTTTTGAACATGACATTCGGGAAGTAAGTTATAAGCTAAAAAAATTAAAAAAACAAAGATTTGATTTATTCAGAGATTATATCGAAGATGTAATTGAAGCAGATGAATTTAATTTTGCACGCGAAAATTATAGCACTGAGATTGAATTTTTTGCAGAGAAGCTTAAACTTCTTGAAAAAGAGTACAGCCAGTTTAACAAAACACTTGAACCGCAGGAGTGGATAGAAAAGTTTAAAACATATCGATCTTCAAGGCATTTATCCAAAGAAATGGTGGATTACTTTATTGATAAAGTAACTGTGAGTAAGGATAATACAATCGAAATTAAGTGGAGATTCAGCAAGGAACAGCTAATTGGAATGGAGGATCTTGCATAATGGAAACATCATACAAAATTTTAAAATATCTTCGCTTGTCAATTGATGATGAGGGAGATGGAGAGAGTAACAGTATCATATATCAGAGAAAACTGATTGATGGTTACATTGAAAGCAATTTTGTTGGAAGACAAATCATTGTAGACGAAATTGTTGATGACGGATACAGCGGAACAAACTTTAATCGTCCGGGAATTACAAGAGCTTTGGAATTACTAAAATCCGGTAAATTCAATTGTATAATCGTAAAAGATTTATCAAGGTTTGGAAGGGATCATATACAGGTAGGTAATTACTTGGAACATATATTTCCTGCAATGGAAATCAGGGTTATTTCTGTCAATGATCAATACGACAGCGATGAACATATAGGTTCGCCCGGAGGTATAGATATTGCATTAAAAAACTTGATTTACGAAATGTATAGCAAAGATCTATCGCAAAAAGTTAAAGCAGCCAGGAGAACAATTATGAAAACAGGGAAATATAATGCACCGTTTCCTATCTATGGCTATCAAAAATATAATGATACCCTGATTATTGATGATGTAGCAGGCAAAGTTGTAATACGAATATTTGATTTACTTGATTCGGGAGTGTCTACTGCAGGTGTTGCTGCAATTTTAAATAGTGATGGGATTTTGACTCCAGGAGAATACAAGAAAACTCAAAAGTGTATACGAAAATGGAATCATGACGGCAAAAGAGTATATTGGACAGATGTAACAATCAGAAGAGTGGCAACCGATGAAAAATACACAGGGAAAATGGTTTTAGGAAAAACTACAAGAACAAAGGTGGGGGATCCTTGCAGTGCCAGGCGATGTTCGAGCGACGATTGGATTGTTGTGCCGAATACTCATCCTGCGCTCATAGCACAGGAAAAATTTGACCGTGTAGCTGAAAAGATACATACAAAGAAAAATCATCATGGAAACATGGTCAATCACAAATCCGGAATATTTTGCTGTGGATACTGCGGTCACACTCTTCAAAAGAGCGGTAAAAAAAATATTACTCTTAAATGCAGATATTCAGTAATGAGTCAAGAACAGGAATGTCTGTCGGAAGGTATATCCCTTGAGGAATTATATGAAATTTTAAGTGAAATACTTAAAAAGCAATTTTGTGTTATGCAGCATAAGGCGCAACTATATAAAACAGCAGTTCAATCCAATAAATCTGTTTCAGCTGATTTTCTGGAGCGTGAAATGATTCAATTAAAAAAGAATCGTTTTAATGCTTATGAGAAATTCAAAAACGATGAGATGTCGAGAGGGGAGCTTGATGAAATTAGAGGGAAAATTTCAAGACGTATAAATGAAATTGAAAAGCTATTAAAAACAGTTGATAATCAAGTTGAAGTGTCAGAGATAAAAATGCATAAGGCTGATACAATACTAAATTATAACTGCGACGAAAAATTCGATAAAGAATTTATCGATTACTTTGTAAAAAGAGTAAATATTTATAAGGGCAAACGTATTGAGATAGTCTGGAACTTTGGACTGGATGAATTTCTAAATATGAGCATTGATACACCATAACAAGTAAAAGATTTAAATAAAATATCGAATTATTATCAAACAGACAGGGTGAAGTATGAAAGGAAGGAGGAAAAATAGTGATAGGTATAGTTGCTTTTTCAAGGCAAAAAACTCAGAAAAATTTCTTTGAAAAGCAAAAAAAATTCTTGTCTTTACTTGACACAATCTTGGTGAAGTAATCTATCAATAATTGAATTGACATACACTGAGAAATTTTTTGAATAGGTTATAAAGCGTGTTTCTGTAAAATCCACACATATCGGCTATTTTTCATTAGAAAAGTCTATTACTTTTTGGATATTTATTGCAAATTGATATTGAAACCTGAATGTCGGAATTGTTCAATTAAATGTCGGTGTTGCCTCTTGAAATGGCAGCGTGTGAATGATATAATACAGAAACGGTGCGTATGGCGATGGCGGTTGTTGTAGCAGGTCC
>JAXEIW010000058.1:0-11812 GCA_034101885.1 Clostridia bacterium
ATTTTACACAGTTCGCATTGATAAAGTCTGCTGAAATAAATATTTTGGGAGCAAAATATTTATTTATGGTGCAAGAATTTTTTTGGGTTATGCGAAAAATCCTTGCACCATAATAATCAAAAAATGTTTATATGTCGCATAGCGACATCATTTTTTGATTATTCAGCCGCCATTAAGTAAGAGATTTAATATATATTATAGTTTATACAACTTGTTTTTTCAATGGCTTTCTGAAATAAATATTATTATATTCGTCATTGATGAAGTATTTTATTTTTGTTCTTCATTTTCTTCTTCATTGGAAGAACCGGTATCATTCGGAAGTACATTTTTCATTGCTTTTGCCATCTCATCGGTTTCAACCAAGGTAATGCCGTATTCCTCTTTTTTCTGACCTATATAATCGGAAAACTTTGAGGATAAAATCTGTGACTTTATTTTATCAGCAAAGGAATCTGCGGTTAAAGGCAGTCTTTGTATTATGTGATAACCGAAAGAAGACTCACAAAAACCTATTCCGCCTATTTCAAGGGAATCAACACAGTCCTGAAATTCCTGAACCATTTCACCGTCACCGAAAACATATCCGTCGGGATTTGTGGCAGAGCCCGGATCCTCTGAATATTCTTTTACAAGTGAATCGAAATCTTCCCCGGCTTGTGCTTTTGCATATATCTCTTCGGCTTTTTTCTTTGCTTCGGCCTTTTGCTCGTCGGAATATTCTTCATTTGTGTCGGCGTTTTTGGTAAGAATCAATACGTGCTTTGCTCTCCTGTAGCCTGAAAAATATTCGTTTTGATATTCGTTGTAAAAGTCGTTTATTTCATCTTCCGTTACTTCCATACCATCGGTATACTGCTTGTAAAGCTGTTCGGAACAATACATGGATTTACAAAGCAAATCTATAAATTCATCCTTTACGTTGGATTGTTTTAAAAATTCGTCATAACCGCCGTTTTGATCATATTGAGAAACAACATTATTTTTCAGCTCCTCAATAGATTTGTTTACATCGTCTGTAAACTTATTTCCGAGTTTTTCGTATATTTCAATGTAGGCGATATTGTCAAGAGCAAGATCCAAGGCCTTCTCTTTCGCTATTTCAATAGCCTTTTTACCGTTTATATCCATTGTTTTCCAATCTTCGTCACTGGATAATTCCGTTCCCTGCATTTGCTGTTTTATATTATTTAAATAAAAATCAAATTCGGATAATGTAATGTTATAATCATTTACCTTTGCAACAATGGGATCTGAGGAGGCTTTATTGCATCCCGCCGAAGTAAAAATAAGCGATATTGCAGCAACGGCACATATTATTTTTTTGTTCATAAAGTTCAAATCCTTTCTTTTCTTACCGTAAGGTTCACTTTATATTATATATCATTTTTCTCCGTTCTTCAACCTTATTACAGTGTGTAATAAAAACTTAATATTTTCGAAAAGTTTTGAAGGCTCGGTATTTTTGTATATAATTGTAGGTATATTCGATGATGAAAGAGTAATTTTGCCTTGGAATTCTTTCAAAAGCCCCACAAATATTTCGGGATCTGCCTCTTCGTGAGAAAATTTAAAGATAACTGTTGTTCTTTTTGCACTTACATCGGTAATACCTACCGAGTTTGCAAGATGCTTTATCAGCGATATACTTATGAGATTGGTTACCGCTATCGGAGGCTCTCCGTAGCGATCTATAAGTTCATCGGTTATTTCGGACAATTCATCCTCAGAGGATACAGCCGCAATTTTCTTGTATATGTCAATACGCTGATTGAGGTTTTCTATATATTGCTCCGGAATATATGCGTCATAGTCAAAATCAACCGTAGTTGTAATTTCTTTTTTGGTTTCGGCTCCCTGTAATTCATCAATACTTTGCTGTAGAATTTTGCAGTACAAATCATAGCCTACCGCATCCATGTGACCGTGCTGCTTTGCACCCAAAAGACTTCCCGCACCTCTTATTTCCAAATCACGCATGGCAACCTTAAAGCCCGAACCGAATTCGGTAAATTCTTTAATTGCCTTTAAACGTTTCTGAGCAACATCGGAAAGAACAGAGTCCGCTTTGTAGGTAAAATATGCGTAAGCGCTTCTGTTTGAACGTCCCACACGTCCTCTTAGCTGATAGAGCTGAGATAATCCCATTCGGTCTGCATTTTCGATGATAATAGTATTTGCGTTTGGAATGTCAAGTCCTGTTTCGATAATTGTTGTGCATACCAAAATGTCGGTTTTTCCGTTTACCATATCATACATAATATCTTCAAGCTCTGTTTCGTTCATTTTTCCGTGCCCTACGGCAAC
This sequence comes from Clostridia bacterium, assembly GCA_034101885.1. Classification (GTDB taxonomy): domain Bacteria; phylum Bacillota; class Clostridia; order UBA1381; family UBA1381; genus RGIG1988. The sequence goes on from JAXEIW010000058.1 coordinate 2,308, forward strand.
AGTCGCATTGGGAATAAGCTCGGCAATTCTGTTTGCGGTATTATATATGCTGTCAACTCTGTTGTGCAGATAGAACACCTGACCGCCTCTTGAAAGCTCTCTTTTCATGGCATCTGCAAGAATCGATTCGTTGTATTCAAGAACATAAGTCTGAACGGGATAACGGTTTTCCGGAGGAGTTTCCAAAAGACTCATATCACGAATATTAATCATGGACATATGCAGAGTTCGGGGGATCGGTGTTGCGGTCATGGAAAGAACATCTATATTTTTTTTGAGTTCTTTAAGCTTTTCCTTGTGAGTTACACCGAAACGCTGTTCCTCGTCAATAATTAAAAGTCCGAGATCCTTAAACTCCACATCCTTCTGCAAAAGCTTGTGAGTTCCTATAACTATATCTATTGCACCCGTTTTAAGGTCTTTAATTATTTTCTTTTGCTGTGCGGGAGTTCTGAAACGTGACAGCATTTCCGTTTTTATGGCAAAATCGTCCATACGCTTGCAAAAGGTATTATAATGCTGCATTGCCAACACCGTTGTGGGACACAGATATGCAACCTGTTTTGAGTTTACGGCTGCCTTGAAAGCCGCTCTTATTGCAACCTCTGTTTTGCCGTAGCCAACATCTCCGCAAAGAAGTCTGTCCATGGGACGTTCACTTTCCATGTCCCTTTTTACTTCTTCAATGCTTCTTAGCTGATCATCTGTTTCTTCGTACGGAAAACTGTCTTCAAAATCTCTTTGCCATGGACCGTCGGGAGGAAAAGCAAATCCTTTTGCTTTTGAACGCTCCGCATATAAAGCCGCAAGCTGTCTTGCAATATTGTCTGTTGATTTTTTTACCTTTGCCTTTGATTTTGTCCAGTCGCTGTTGTTTAATTTGTTAAGCTTTATTTCCTTGTCAGGATCGCCGGTATACTTATAAAGCATATCCATTTGATCTACAGGTATATACAATGCGTCATTTCCCTGATATTGAATTTGCAGATAATCTCTTGTAACACCGGAAACTGTAATTTTTTTCAATCCCGTATATTTTCCTATACCGTGAGCTTGATGAACAACATAATCACCGGGACTTATATCGTTATAGGACTTTAACCTTTTTGTGTTTTCTATTTTACGCTGTTGACGCTTTTTTTCGGTATTGAATATTTCTTGTTCCGAAATGAGAACAAAGTTAAGATCCGGATATTCAAAGCCTTTTTTTAATTCGCCGCAGATAACGGATATTTCTCCTTCTTTAAACTCTTTTTTATCATTTAAAAAAGTGGTTTTTATGCCTTTATCATTTAAAATTCCGGAAATATTTTCTCCGCGACCTCTGTTTGAAGCAAGGATAATTACAGTGGTTTTGTTTTTCTGCCATGCCTCTAAATCACTTATCAGATAGTCTATTTTACCGTGAAGACTTACTGTTGCTCGGCTGTTAAAGTCAAACAAAGCTTTATACTTGTAGCTTATTGAGGTATGATTGAGAGAATTAACCGAAACGTGACACATTTTTCCGGCCCTTGAACAAAATTCGTTAAAGTCAAGCGAAAAATCAATACCATCGGTCAGAAGCAGACCTTTTTGAGTAAGCTCGTTAATTTGCTCTCCCTGTTCCCACGAAAGAGATTTGGCTCTTTCGGCAAGTCTTTTCGGCTCATGAACGAATATCATGTCTTTGTCGCAAAAATAGTCCAGGAGAGTATAAATGCGGTCATATATCAAAGAAGCGTATTTGTCGATTGCGGCAAAATCTCTTTTTTCGCTAATTGCTTCAATATCCGATTGAACAGTTGAGATAAGCTCGGTCATATCGGTCTTTTTATTTTTAAGCTTCTTTAATTTTTTTGACAGAATATCTGTGATTTCCAATCTTTTTTCATCACTGTATATTGCTTCTCTGCAAGGAAGTATTACGGCGTTGCTTGCAATATCCATTGAACGCTGAGAAACGTAGTCATATATCCTTATTGAATCCACTTCATCGTCAAAAAATTCAATTCGGTAAGGAAAATCATTGGAAGGTGAAAAGACATCCAAAATACCTCCGCGCACAGAAAATTGACCGCATCCCTCAACGGTGTCGGAATGCGTATATCCCATATTAACAAGAAGCTTTGCCAGCCTGCCCGTATCGAATATATCACCTTGCTTAAGCTCAATTGTGTTGTCCGACAGTACATCGGGCGGTATTGTATATCCGAGAAGCGCTTCAAGAGAGGTGACGACAATATAGGAACTGTCCGAGGCAATAATATGATTAAGTATATTAATTCTTCGCTGTTCATTAAAATGTCCCAATGCCTCTATGTTATAATATGTATATTCACGGGTAGGAAAGAACAGGGCATTATCACAGAAGAATTTTAAATCATAATAGAGATTTTTTGCCTCATCGTCACTGTACATAACAACAAGTGCGGTTTTGTCCTTCACCGAAGCTGTGATAAAGTGAGCAAGAGCAGACTCCACTATACCCGATACCGATATCGGAGTGCTGCTCAAGGACTGTATGTAATTTTTAAATTCACTGTTTTTTTCTAAAATTTCCTGAAAATTCATATTTTCACCAATAGCCTAACATAAGGAATATTTTTATGCCATAAATTTGTTGAAGCCTTCGTTTAGAAATATTCCGTTATTTAATATTAATTATTTTGAGTTGTACTTATTCATAGTATAGTCAACACCGTTGTCAATTATGTCAAAAACCGCTTTTGATGCTTTTATAATTGCATTTTCCAAAACGGGAATTTCGTCCTTGTCAAATCTTCCCAAAACAAAATCGGTCATTTCCATATTTGCATTTACGGCAGAACCTATTCCGATTTTTATTCTCGGAAAGCTTTCTGTTTTCAGTTGGTATATAATTGATTTTAACCCGTTGTGACCGCCTGCTCCGCCCTTTGCCCGTATTCTTATTCTGCCGCGCTCCATGGCGGTATCGTCTGAAATTACAATAACATTTTCGGGAGGAATTTTATAGAAATTTACAAATTCAATTATACTGTCTCCCGATAAGTTCATGTATGTTTGCGGTTTTAAAAATATAATTTTTTCTCCTTTACGGTTCATTTCGCCGAATAAACCCTTAAATTTCAGCTTGTTTATCTTAAAGTCATTTTGAACAGACATATAATCCAAGGTTTCGAAACCTATGTTATGTCGTGTCATTCTGTATTCATTTCCCGGATTCCCGAGACCTGCAATCAGATACATAGTATATTTGTCCTTTCTGTCTTTATTTAATAGTTATAAGCCTATAGTTACTTTCGTCTGTCCTTCCAGTTTTCCTTATTTACCTGACGCGCTCTTGCTATGGCAAGATTATTTTCGGGAACCGTGTCTGTAATGGTAGAGCCGGCGGCGGTATATCCGCCCTTTTCCACTGTCACGGGGGCAACAAGGTTTGTGTTGCAGCCGATAAAGCAGTCATCGCCTATGGTTGTTCTGTATTTTTTCTTTCCGTCATAGTTTACCGTAACGGTACCGCAGCCGAAGTTTACCCGTTCTCCCACGTCGGAATCACCAACATATGTGAGATGAGAAACCTTTGTGCCGTCACCTATATTTGAATTTTTAAGCTCCACAAAATCACCGATTCTTGCCTTTTTGCCGACGTGGGTGTTGGGTCTTAAGTAGGCAAAAGGTCCCACGGCAGTTCCCTCGTCAACGCTGCATTCCAAAAGTACCGAGCATTGAATCGTTACATTGTCCGCAATACTTGATGCAGTTATTTGTGTGCCGGAGCCTATTGAACAGTTGCATCCGATTTTTGAGCCCGATTTTATATAAACATTTGGATAAATAATTGTATCGTTTCCGATCTCGACGTCGTCCTCAATTATGGTTGTTTCCGGAAGAACAAAGGTAACTCCGTTTTTCATATGATTTTTTATAATTCTTTCCTGCATAATTTTTTCTGCTTCAGCAAGCTGTATACGATCGTTTATTCCTCTTATTTCGTCATTATCGGAGATTGCATAACCGCCGATTTTTTTGCCGTCGGACAGAAGTATTTCAAGAGTATCGGTCAGATAATATTCCCCTTGAGCATTGTTCGGAGATAACTTATCCAAAGCATTTAACAGATCTTTTCCGTTAAAAACATACATACCGGAGTTTATTTCATTTATCTTTTTTTCTTCCTCTGTTGCATCCTTTTGCTCCACAATTTTTAAAACATTCCCGTTGGTATCTCTTATAATTCTGCCGTATCCCGCAGCATTGTCAAGAATTGCGGTGATGACCGTTGCACTGTTTCCGCTTTGAGCGTGATATTCAACGGCATTTTGCATGGTTTCGGAGGTGATAAGAGGTGCGTCACCTGTTAAAACCATAATATATCCGTCATCAATAAAGGAGGAGGCTTGCATAAGAGCGTGACCTGTTCCCTTTTGCTCCGCCTGAAGCGCATATTCGCATTTGTTGCCGAGTAATTCCTTAACAGTATCCGCTTTGTGACCGATTACGGCAACAACCTTTTTTGCACCGGCTTTTTTTGAGGAATCAATAACCCAGCTTACCAGTTCCTTTCCGCACACCTTATGCAGAACCTTAGGCAGCTGAGATTTCATTCTCGTTCCCATTCCTGCCGCCAATATAATACTTGTAAATTCTTTCATTGTCAAACTTTCCTTTCAAAATAATTTTATCGAATTTATTTTTTTACTCCGGAAGATATAAGGTCGCTTTCAATTTGAAGCTTTAACTCTTTGGGGGATGTGAATTTCTTTTCATCTCTTATTTTGCGGACAAACTGAATTGTTATAAAGCGGCCGTATATATTATCGGAGAAATCTGCTATGTGAGCCTCTACAGTACGTGTATCTGCATTAAATGTAGGGTTTTTCCCGATATTTATTAAACTGTTGTATTTTTTGTTTCCGATTAGTACATATCCTGCGTACACTCCGTCAGGAGGGAGAAGCTTATTTTTATCGTAACTAACATTTGCCGTGGGAAGTCCTATTTTTCTTCCGTTTTGTTTTCCGTATACAACCTCGCCGCTTAAAGTATATAATCTGCCCAGGTATTTTTGAACCTCATAAAGCTCGCCTTTTATAATCATATTCCTGATTAATGTGCTTGAAACAGGAACGGAATCAACATCGATTTCATTTATAATATTAACGTATATGTTGTTTTCCGCTCCCATTTCCTTTAAAAGAGAGCTGTTTCCGGAAGCCTTATAACCGAAAGTATAGTCAAACCCGGCAAAAATTGCCGAGACATTTAACTCTGCTGTAAGATATTTAAAAAATTCCGTTGGGGACAGCCGCATAAATTCTTTGTCAAAGTTTTGGATAAAAACAAAATCCAAATCTGTTTCGGATGATATTATATCGAGTTTTTCTTTTAAAGGGGTAAGCAGCTTCACAGTCTTATTTTCGGTTATCGCTTCGGTGTGTAAGTCAAATAAGAGAACACCGCTTTTCAAGCCGCTTTTTTTTCCATAAGAAACACACTCGTTCAATATTTTTATGTGCGCAATATGCAGCCCGTCAAAGTTTCCCAAAGCCAAAGCGCAGTCGGATATGTCATGCGGATTTGTTATAATCTGCATATTAATTCTCCATTCCGCCGCCTACCGACGGCAAAAATCATAATAATAAGTTTATTTTAAGATTTGAAAAATTTTATTATGGTAAGCCTTTCTTCAACACATTGAGAAATACATAAAAAATTATCCTGTTCATCATACACCCTGTAAATCCGGTTTTCGCAAAGCCCACGGTATCTTACTCTGACGCCGTTCAGAATAAAATTTTTCTGACGCTCGTTTACGGTTATTTTTTCATACATAAAAAACAAACTGTCAGTTGGTATCAATATTTTTTCAAGAGTTTCGGTATCACTTATGCTTTCCAACTGCTCGATTGTATATGCATCATCAATGCTAAACTGCCCGCTTGCCGTTCTTCTTAAAGTATTCATGTATGCGCCGCAGCCCAGCTTCATTCCTATATCTTCACACAGTGTTCTTATATATGTTCCCTTTGAGCATACAACATGAATTGTAACGGTTTCGTTTTCGGTATCAATATCGAGAATATCTATATTAAATATTGTAATCTTTCTTTTTTCTCTTTCAACACTGATACCTTGTCTTGCAAGCTCATACAGCTTTTTTCCGTTTTGCTTTATGGCAGAGTACATGGGTGGAATCTGATAAATTTCGCCTATAAATTCTGAAATTACTTTTTTTATCTGTTCCTCTGTGACATTTACAGGCTGCTCGGTCAGAACCTCTCCCTCTGCGTCAAGGGTATCTGTTGTCATGCCTAAAACAAGCTGTGCGGTATATTCCTTTCGGGCGTTTGTAAGCAGTTCACAGGCTTTTGTGGCGTTTCCGATGCATATAGGCAGTACGCCTGTTGCCTCGGGATCCAGCGTCCCTGTATGTCCTACTTTTCTTGTATTGTAAAGACGCCTTATACAGCTTACCATATCATGAGAGGTTTTGCCTCTCGGTTTATCTATAATAATTACACCATTCATACTTTTCACAATAGCTTTAAGGGGATGTTTTCAACATCAATCAATGTTAAAAACCATTCCCCCGTTAAAGTCTACTTTAATTGTCCTTTTATTATATTTTCGACGCTGCTTAAGGCTTCATCGATTTTTGAAGCGTCCTTTCCGCCGCCTTGAGCCATATCGGGCTTTCCGCCGCCTGAACCGCCTGCAATTGCGGTAATTTCTTTAATAATTTTTCCTGCGTGAACTCCCTTGCCGGATGCTCCTTTACCGGTCATGGCAACAAAGGTGATTTTTCCGTCTGTTAAAGCGGCAAATACAATAACTGCATTTTCATTTTTTGCTTTTATGTCGTCTGCCATCGTTTTGAGCGAATCAACCGATTGACCGTCAAGACGGGAAACAACCAAATCAATGCCGTCTATGTTTACGGCATTTGACATTACGTCGCCGGCTTTTTCGGCTGCAATTTTAGCTTTTAACGATTCAAGCTCTTTTTGAGTATTTTTTAATTCTTCAACAACCGTTTCGGCTTTTTTCAAAATGTCATGTTCGGAGGATTTAAGTGTTTTTGAAAGAGAGGATATAAGCTCGTCCTTTGAATTTATATATTCCATAACACCGCTGCCCGTAACCGCTTCTATTCTTCTTACCCCGGCCGCGACGCCGCCCTCCGAAAGAATTTTAAACATTCCTGCCTGAGCTGTATTTGAAAGATGACATCCGCCGCAAAATTCAACGGAATAGTCGCCCATAGAAACAACTCTTACTATATCACCGTATTTTTCGCCGAACTGTGCTGTTGCGCCGAGTTTTTTTGCTTCATCTATAGGAAGTTCTTGAATACTTATATCCATAGCCTCCATTATAGCATCGTTAACCTTCTTTTCAACCTCGGCAATCTGTTCCCTTGTCATTGCTTCGAAATGAGAAAAGTCAAAACGCAGTCTGTCCGGAGTAACCAGCGAACCTGCCTGTGCAACGTGCGTTCCCAAGGTTTCTTTCAGAGCCTTGTGCAAAAGGTGAGTTGTTGAATGATTTCTTTGGATTGCCATTCTTCTTTGCCTGCATACCTGCATGGTGACGGTTTGCCCTACCGATACCTCGCCGTTTATTACCTCAACATGGTGATAATAAAGACCGTTTCCGTCCTTTGTGGTGTTTACAACTTTAAGCTCTGCATTGTCGGTTTTTATAGAACCGGTATCGCCTACCTGACCGCCCATTTCGGCATAGAAAGGAGTTTTATCGGTTATAATAATACCCGATTCGTTTTTAGATATTATGTTTGAAACTTCGCCCTCTGTGGCAATTGCAAGAATTGAAGCTTCCGATGTAAGTGTTGTGTAGCCCACAAATTCGGTGGGGGTATCAACGTTAAATTCATAACTGTCTGTACCGTCCCAGGAGGAACCGTCCTTTCTGTTCATTCTTGCGGTTTCTTTCTGTTCCTGCATACAACGATTAAATGAATCAACGTCAACATCGAGTGCATTTTCCGCTGCAATTTCAATTGTTAAATCCAGAGGGAATCCATAGGTGTCGTGCAACTTAAATGCCTGTTCTCCCGAAAGACCTGATGCGTTATTGTCCTTTGCATCCTTTATATATCCGTTTAAAACAACAAGGCCGTTGTCGATTGTAGCATCAAATCTTTCCTCTTCTATTTTGATTATTTTCTTTATATAATCTCTTTTTTCTGCCAATTCGGGGTATCCCGACACCGATTCATCAATGACCGTATCTGCAACCGTATATAGGAACTGTCCTTTTATATTCAACAATTTTCCGTGACGTGCCGCACGTCTTAAAAGACGTCTTAAAACATAGCCTCTGCCTTCGTTTGAGGGAATAACGCCGTCCGATACCATCATAACCGTTGATCTGATATGGTCTGTTATTACTCTTAATGAAACGTCTGTTTTTTCGTTTTCCTTATATTTTACACCGGCAATACGACTGATATGCTCCATAACATTTTTTACAGTGTCCACTTCAAAGAGATTTGAAACGCCCTGAACAACAGCCGCAAGTCTTTCAAGTCCCATACCGGTATCAATATTTGGATTGGCAAGTCTGTTATAGTTGCCGTCTTCATCCTTGTCGAACTGAGTGAATACAAGATTCCATACTTCCATAAATCTGTCACAATCACAGCCGATTTTACAGTCGGGACCGCAGGCAAATTCCGCGCCTCTGTCAACGTGTATTTCGGAGCAAGGTCCGCAGGGTCCTGTTCCGTGTTCCCAAAAGTTGTCTTCCTTACCCATTTTAACAACTCTTTCGGGGTTTACGCCGACTTCGTTAATCCATATATCTTTGGCCTCGTCATCCTCTTCGTAAACAGTAATCCATAAATCATCGGGATTAAAACCCATAACCTCGGTTAAAAACTCCCATGCCCATGTGATTGCCTCGCGCTTAAAATAGTCACCGAAAGAAAAGTTGCCCAACATTTCAAAAAATGTTCCGTGTCTTGCGGTTTTGCCTACCCTCTCAATATCCGGAGTCCTGATGCACTTCTGACAGGTGGTTACCCTTTTTCGAGGAGGAGTTTCGGCTCCGGTAAACCATTTTTTCATCGGTGCCATGCCTGAATTAATTAACAGAAGGCTTGCATCGTTGTGAGGTACAAGAGGAAAACTTCCGAGTCTTAAACAACCCTTGCTTTCAAAAAAGCTTAAAAATTTTTCACGTATTTCGTTTAATCCCATTTTTTCCATTGGTATTACTCCTTATATTTTAAATAATTTCTGAATTTATATGTTGCTGTAAATCTATTTACATACCTAACCAACTATATATTATATATAAAAATCAGAAAAAAGTCAATGTTTATAGACTAATTTATTAAAAAATTCCAAGGAAAAACGGTTATTATTCACCTATGCGGATAAATTATTGTTTATCACTGTGTGTTGGCAGCATTATTTTCATAAAAGCTAAACAATTCAACTAAACTTCCTTGACTGTTGTCTAAAAAAGAACGCAAAACTTGAACCGCCCAACCAAAGAGCATAGTCTAAAGGGGGCA
>JAXEIW010000059.1:0-2274 GCA_034101885.1 Clostridia bacterium
AAACGCAGCCGCATAGCGGCTTACAAGCGTTTCTTAATTGTTTGGGTGCAAGGGTTTTGTTCGTTTTTGCAAAAAACCTTGCACCATTAATAAATATTTTGGCTTCAAAATATTTATTTCAGCAGGCTTTATCAATGCGAACTGTGTAAAATCTTTGATTTTACACGAAAAATTTTGACAATAGTCATAATTTTTCTAAATGCGATTGAAAATCGCATTTATTCAGTGAGCATTATTTACTTTCTTGTTTTAAAATTCGGGAATATAAACTTTTGAATCATCTTTCCATGTAACACGTTTTATACATAAATTTTTAAATTTAAGCTTACTGCAATATGCTTCAAATCCGATTTTCCCGTATTTGTTATTGTCAATGGGATTGGGATCGGTTACTTCAAGAACCAATTTGTCATTTACCACCACGAAAATATGGCCATATATATCACCCACTGCCATATGATATATTTTCCCCGGCTCAAAATCGAAAAGCTGTGTGCCGACATTTAGCTTGTATTCCGGGGATTTTTCAAATCCTACCTTACCGTCCCACCAGCCTTGAAGCCCCGCAACGTATGCAATATCACGGGTGTTGGTTTCCTCATTCCAGCTGCCGTGCCACATAACGTTTATGTCATGTGTGCAGGGAAGAATTGTTTGTGCATCAAACTCCATCATAATAGGACCAAAGTAGTCGCTTTTTGAAATTACCATGGCAGCAAAATTTGTTCTGTTTTCACCAATAAGCCATCCGTCTTCTACATACCATTTGCCCGCTTTTATTTCAAAATCTTCCCCAAGCGATTCTTTACTGAAAGGTTTGTTATACAAAACATCCATTTCTTCCGGAAAAAGCTGTTTTTTCATTAATTGAATCATAAAATATTCTCCTTTAAGTTTTATTGTAACAGAATAAAGTCATAGCATTAAACGTTTAATCAGTTTATGAATAAAATGCAGTCACTTTCAGTTTCAACTCATCTGTACAAGTTAATTATACAATACAAATAAAAATTAGTCAAGTATAAATATTGCATTTTTTTAAAAAATGATTTATAATGTTTAATATGGTATTACTTTGGAGGTATATATATGATAGACAGAAGCAAGGATGTGCCTGTATATCTTCAATTAGCAGAAGAAATCAGAGGCATGATTACAAATGGTATAATAAAGCCGGGAGACAAGCTTATGAGTGAAAGTGAAATGACGAGAGAGTATAATGTAGCTCGTCTGACAGTAAGAGAAGCTCTTTCGGTGTTGGTAAATGAAGGTTTAATTGAGAAAAAACACGGAAAGGGAACGTTTTGCAAAAACACACAAAAAGGGCTCTCAATAGATGTTCTGCTTGATATGACCGATTATTATTTTATTCCCTATTATATTAGGTCTATAAGTGGGGTGTTCGATAAAAACGGTGCTGATTTTATTGTAGGTGACACAAAAAATTCGTGGAAAGAAATTGTAAAGCTTTTAACTAAGATTTTGCAAAAGGGCTCGGACGGTGTAATAGTTCAGGCAAGCCCTGAAAAAGATTTTGATAAAAACCAAATCGAAAACATATTCAGACAATTTGAAGAAAAACACATTCCGTTGATTCAAATAGATACCGATTATGGGATTTCGGGACAATCCTATGTTATTATGGATGAAGAAAAAATAGGAATTTTTGCAGGAGAATATTTTCTGCGATACGGTCACAGTAAAACTGCAATTATATATATGCCCGACAACAGAGTATCGGACATGAGAATGAAATACTTCAAAACAATGTTTGTAAATGTAACGGAAATTGAATTCAATTCCGAATTGAAAAAAAATATAAAAGCTGCATACGAAAGCGGTGTGACAGGCTTTTTCTGTTACAGTGATTATGTTTCAAAGGAATGTGTTGATGCGTTAAGTGAATTGAATCTGGCTATTCCGGATGATATATCTTTAATCAGTGTAGACGATACGCTTATTTCCAAAATATATAAGCTTACATCAATAACTCATGCTAAGGAAAAAATAGGAGAATTTGCGGCAAAGGCAATTATAGAAAGAACATCACCGATTAAAAAGATTTTTGCACCCGGAATTTCGGAACGTGATTCGGTAAAGAGGATAAAATAAAGAAGAAAGCAAAAGAGGGGACGTATGAAACTTTTTCTGTAAATTCACCTTTTGCAACAGAAAATTTTATGTTAAGGCAGAGGCATAAATGCCTCTGCCTTAATTACAATACAGCATAAAATCATCGTCATGGCATTCTATTCCAAGAATCCATAATCCGGC
>JAXEIW010000060.1:0-2293 GCA_034101885.1 Clostridia bacterium
GCCGGATTATGGATTCTTGGAATAGAATGCCATGACGATGATTTTATGCTGTATTGTAATTAAGGCAGAGGCATTTATGCCTCTGCCTTAACATAAAATTTTCTGTTGCAAAAGGTGAATTTACAGAAAAAGTTTCATACGCCGGGTTTGTCAAGTGAACCGTGGAATAAATGCGGGCCTCATTGTTCGTAGAGGGTGTAAAATTAAGTGTGTAAGTTATAAAAAAATAACTTACACACTTAATTTTACACCCTCAAATTATTAATAAAGCATATGAGCAATCTGCGAGGGAACTAATAAGCAATGTTTTGCTGTATAATTCATTTACGGAAAACGTGGAAAAAGAATTATCGAAGCTTCAAAATCCCATCGGATGTCTGTATGATGAATGGATTCATACTGAAGATGACATTGAATTTTCCGTAAAAAACATGATAGAAAACTGGTGTGAAAAGGAAGTGTTAATATGAGTGGTGCACATAAAATAGTAGCCGTAAACGGACATTATGAAGCTTATGACGAAAGCGGAAATTTTGTTATAAGTGGAGATACTTGGGATGAATGCGAAAAAGAATTAATAGAAATACTGGTGTCGGAAGCAAATAACAGTTTATGTGTTAATAATGGAAAGAGGGTTGCTGTATGAGCGATTGGGCAAAAAGACACAAAACGCCGTATGTATACAACAGCAAATCAGTAAAAGAAGGGACTGTAGAAATTGTAATACGGTTAAAAAAAGACGGGAAAACATTTGATGAAATAGGGAAACATATAGGTAAAAGCAGACAAAGAGCATCACAAATTTATTATAAAGGTATTGCAAATTGTTATTAAATGTAGTATAATACAAGTAAGGAAATTTTTAAGAAGGAATTTATCACAATTAAGGAGTGTGGAAAATATGGGATTATTGATTTTTATTGGAATTATGTGGGTAATTATTGACATTATTAAAGAGAAGAGCGAGCCGACAATACCGGCAGACTATTGGAATCATGCTTTTGATAGAGATGAATACGGCGTATCAAACTGTCAGAAGGATAAGGATTTTGTTAAAAACTTGAGAAACGGAAAGTATAAGTAAGTCATCAGAAAATAGTCTGGTGACTTTTCTAAAAGTGGTATAATTGTGTAGATGTAGGATGGGAAATCCGAATTGGTATTAGGACTTGCTGATATTGTAAACGAAAACAGATACTTACGAAAAGAAAACGCAAGACTTAAAAGTGAAGAAGCATCTTTGAATATGCTTAGAGCCGCCTGTATTGGTGTTGCACAAGGTAAGGGTGACATGGAGTTAGCAAGAGAACTATCTAATTATATGTAACTATTGAATAATAGTTTTATTTAGAAAAGAAAAAAGGAATGATATATGTTGAATTTAGATATAAATGAACAGAATATATTAAGTATAGAACCTGATATGGAAATATACATGGAAGTACACGGAGATACTGAAGGTTATAAAGTTTATAAAAATAAAGATGATAGTTGGGATTTGGTAGCCATAAATGATAGGAATTATATTTATGGTTTAAGTTGCGACAACATTAAAGAATTAAGAGCTAGGTTACTTGCCGATTACGCAATCGGAATCATTACAAAAGTATTCTTTTAGTAATTGAATATAGGTTTTATCTGTAGAATTGAGGTGAGATTATGAAAGGAAAACGCAACAACCCTTTATGGATTTGTGATAAACTGGAAGAATTGTTAGAAGAATATAAAAGAAAAGCGCAGAGTGTTTATGGTGTTGATTATGAAATATATACTGATATTATAGACGATTTGGAAAAATTATTATATGAAAATGCAAATTGAATTTAAGATTCACCGGAAAATTAAATATCAAACAAACGCAAAGCATTTGGAGAATAAATATCCAGGTGCTTTTTTATTGCAAAGAAACGGAGGAAATACGATGGCAAATATTATTAAAGAAATAAAAGCAAGAACGTCAGGAAAGATTTTTTCGGAAACCGAGCTTGATAATATAATGGCTGAATACGATTATTTACCCATTGAGGACGATGAAGATGAAAATATTATAAAATACTCAAATTATCGTTCACAAATTTGGATTGATGTAACGAGAGATGAAGAAAATGATATTTTGGTGGAAAAAGTACGAAAAGTAACAAAGGAAAGGGGGATTGAAACAGAGGTAGAGCCTTTTCATTCATTTGAAGATTTAAAACTTGTCTTAGATTGGTTTTACGACCATAAAAAATACCACCATTGGCTAAATGCAATGCTTCAAACCTTGCTTGGACGAAGGGTAGGGGATATAACG
>JAXEIW010000061.1:0-7520 GCA_034101885.1 Clostridia bacterium
TGCGAGTTGCGCAACTGCAAAGCAGTTGGCGCGTGTTTGAGCTATGGAATACTGATACGGGTGTGAAACCCAAAAGGGGATACATAAGGGGAACACCTTATGTGCCTTTTGGTACTTTTGGGCAAACAAAAGTACAACTGTTTCAACATCTGAAATTACAGATAACAAAAATCAGCAAACATATACTTGTTATCCTAAATAATAAAACATATAAACAATAATTTATCCGCATAGGTGAATAGTAACGTTTACCATGTAAAATTATATGGTGTCGGCAGTCTGCATACTTTGGAGGATTTTTTTATGTTAGTACTTGTAATACGAACAGTTATTTTATACTTGATTGTTGTTATTTCAATGCGTATAATGGGGAAACGCCAGATAGGAGAAATGCAGCCCTCCGAATTGGTTGTTGCAATAATGATTTCCGACCTTGCCTCCGTTCCCATGCAGGCGATAGATGTTCCGCTTTTATCGGGGGTAATTCCTGTTTTTTCATTAATAGTAACGGAAATAATAATGTCATATATCGGACTTAAAAGCCGTTTTCTGAGAAAAATTTTAACGGGAGAGCCAAGCGTTATTATTTATGACGGTCATGTAAACGAGCGTGAGCTTAAAAGGCTCCGATTTAACCTTAATGATTTGCTTGAACAGCTCAGGATAAACAATGTGCCGAACATTTCCGATGTTGAGGTGGCAATGCTTGAAACCAACGGACAGATAAGCATTATACCGAAACGAGAGGCCAGAAATGTTACGGTGAGGGATATGAAAATCAAAGACGCAGTTGTAGAAAAGCTGCCCTGTACGCTGATTTCGGACGGAGAGCTGATTAAGAACGAGCTACGGCGCAGCGGATATGACGAGGCGTGGCTTGACAAAGAATTAAAAAAAAGGAACATAAACAGTATAAAGGATGTGTTTATTGCTTCATATGATATAAATGACGGACTTTTTATACAGCTTAAGGGAGAGGAGGACATACAGGAATGAAAAGCTTGATTTCAGCACTTTTAATTGCGGCGGTAATTATCACGGGAGGTTTGTTTTACACACGAAAATTAGACGAGCTCTCCGAGCAGTTGGGGGAAAAATGCACAGATATATTATCCGGTGTGACGGACGGTGACTTTAACGAGGCTAAGAAACGCGCCGGCGAATTGAGAGAGTTTATGGACAGCAAAAGGGTTCTGCTTGAATCATGTATAGATCACAGTGAGCTTGATAAAATCGAAATAAACCTTGAACAAATGACAGTATATATTGCAGAGGAAAAAAGAGCGGACGCCCTTGCTTACGGAAAGGCACTAAGCAATTTATTTCTTCACCTCCCGAAAAATTATCAGGTTAAAACGGAAAATATATTATAATATATTTTTATCCAAGAATTTTTTATGTACCAAATGAAATACAGCAGTGCATATTATTCATTTTGAAATATATTTTGACGGAGATTTTCCGAACTTTCTTTTAAATAATCTTGAAAAATAAAATACATCGCAATATCCCAGGTAATCTGCAACTTCGCTTATATTCATACTTGTGTTTTTAATAAGCTCACAGGCATAAAACAATTTTTCACCGTTGATATATTCCGTTGCTGTCATATTTAAATGTTTTTTGAACAAACGCGCCGCATACGGAGAGGATACGGAGCACTGTGAGCTAACGTCTGATAATCCTATAGGTTTTGTGAGATTTTTTCTAATATATATAATCATTTTTTCAAGTGTATACGGAATATAAATATGCTTCTTTTCCGCAATTTCTCCCAAAATGAGCATTATCTTCAAAAATTCCGTATCAATAAGTAATCTGCCGCAGTATGTTGAATAAGAACGGTATTCAATACAATTAATAATTTCCGCATAAATTTTATCGAATGCAATTTTGTCACTGCTTTTTAAGTCGAAATAAATTTGCTCACGCCGGCAATTCTGTAAGTAAAAAGAAAAAGAATTATTTATCACATTTAAATCCGGCAAAATACCTGCTTTTTTTATTTCGCCCGAAAAATGAAAAAAGTAATATTCGCAAAAATTATTTGTCCTTGCGGAATATAAAATATTTGCGGGAATAATTAAAATATCTCCGGCTGAAACATCATAATAATTATTTTCAATGCAAAATGACGCGTTTCCTCCAATAATAAAAACAAAAATATTTGCATTTACCTTTCTCGGTAATTCCGTTTCCCATCCGTTTGTTTGTTTCATTCTGCCGAACATAGAGCAAGATATTATTTTTGAAATATCTAATGAATACATATATATGTTTCCTTTCGATAACCGACATAATCAGCATTATATATTTTTTAATATATTTTATCACCAAACGTCAATCCCGTCAATACAAAGGTTAAAATAACACAAAAAATATACATATTTATTAATTGTTTTGGAAAATACATTTTGATATAATAATATCCGGAGGTGACTTAAATGTCAAAAAATATTAATTTTGAATTTATTGACAACCCGAAACTGAATATAGATGATTTTTGCTTAAAGCTGCGCAAAAACGGTGACTTTTGGCGTATGCATCTTGATTATTGTCAGAGCGGAATGAACAATGAATTGGGAGTATATTCGCATCAGCAAAATACGCCGATTGTCACAAAAGAAGGAAAAGATATAAGCATAATTTATAATAATATTATTGCCGAGGACGGCAGCGTACACGATATAACGCTCAAGCTTAAAATTACACAAAAAGACGAAGCGCTTTATTTCTCTGCCGAGATGGATAACTGCAGTAATGTACGAATTAATGAACTTCAATATCCGCTGTTTGAATTTTATCAGATTAATGAAGATATGGATAATGATGAACTCATTATTCCTGACGGCTTAGGCAAAATTGTAAAAGATCCACACAATGCCGTTTCATACAGACACTCTGAGTATATGGCAGCTGACTATAAAAATGTATGGATGGTTTATTCATATCCCGGACGTTTGTCAATGCCATGGATTGGAATACAAAGCGGCAATAACTTTTTATACTTAGGGAATCACAGCAATTTATTCAGAATCACATCTTTTACAATAGGAACAGAACCCAGACAATCCAACGAAAAATATATAATATATTCTATTTCCTCATATCCGGCAGTGCGTCCGGGCGAAAAAATAATTTATGACGGCTTTGTACTTGCAGGTTTTAAAGGCGATTGGCGCAACGGTGCCGATTTTTATCGTTCATGGTCGGAAAATTCATGGTATTATCCTCTCAAAAAAGAGGGTGCAAAAAATATTATGGGTTGGCAAAGAATTATTCTTAAACATCAATACGGGGAAATATTTCATACATACGATGAATTGCCGAAAATTTACAAAGAGGGTGCAAAATACGGAATAAATATGATTTTACTTTTTGCATGGTGGAAAGAAGGTATGGATAACGGCTATCCTAATTATGAACCGGATCCTGCACTCGGCGGTACTGAAAAACTGAAAAAAGCAATTACGGAAATAAATTCTTTGGGCGGTATTGTTATATTATATGCAAACGGGCATTTAATTGATGTTTCTACAGATTTTTATAAAAAAGCAGGCATAAAATATACAATGAAGGATATTGAAAAGAACGAATACAGAGAATTTTACAAATTTTCCAATAATGGTACTTTATTAAAATACGGACACAAAACCTTTGCAACAGGTTGCTTCGGAACAAAACAATGGCGTGAAAAAATATTGGAAACAGAAAGGAAACATCTGTCACTTGATTCAAACGGAACATTTTTTGATCAGCTGGGTATATGCTTTAATTTTTGCTTTGACGATACTCACGAACATGGAAATCGAATTGATGAAGATCCCGAGTTCAGGTTAAAGACAATAAAAGAAATGCGAAAAATTTTAGGAAACAATGAATTTTTTGGAACAGAATGGGTAAATGACAGGATTTGCCAACAAATGGATTTTATACACGGTTGTGGTTTTGGACAGATTTTTTCCGAGGACGCATACCCTTATATATTCTTATATACTTTTCCCGGAAATTTAATTTCGAACAGGCTTCTGCATGATGAAAAAAAGGACTGGAAACGTCATCTTAATTATGCCTTTACCTTTGGTTTGATCTTTGACGTATCTATATACCGCGGAAGGGCTGAGTCTGTAGAAGTCGTTCCGGAATATGCTAAATACGTTGGAGAATTAATAAATATACGAAAAAAATATCTACCGTTCTTCACAAACGGCAGAATAAATTTGCCTACGATTTCTTTACCTCCGAATATAAAAGCTGCCGAATATTCTTTTGAAGGCAAAAAAATAATGACTGTATGGAACGACTCCGACACTTCTGTAAACATATATAAACAAACCATATCACAACAGAGTGTTTCGGTTATAGAAATAGATTAATGATATAAAATCAATATAGTGCTGTCACAGGCAATGCAATTTAAATTGAAAGTAAAAAATGGGGTTCGGGCATATTTTTAGTTTAACATCATAAATAATGCTCACTGAATAAATGCGATTTTCAATCGCATTTAGAAAAATCATGACTATTGTCAAAATTTTACACCGTTCGCATTGATAAAGTCTGCTGAAACAGTCCGTTGATATGTCCGCACCCCGGGCTGTACTCATAAAAAAAGAGTACAGCCGATTTCTTTGTATTGTTCTATTTTTTTTGACAACGCCGTCTCCGACACATCGAAATATTCCGACATACATGAAAGACACATATATTTTTGTGCACCTCTGTTGACGAGTTTTTTAAAAAGACCTATTTCATCCTTTGTAAGCTCCCTGTTACATTTCATACAATTACACATTGACAAGCTTTCCTTTTAAAATTTTGCAGGTGTGCTTTTCCAATTCGGTGGTGTAAAAATCTCTCAGAATACCAAGTTTTTCACCTGTTATAATGTTATACATATCAAGTCCCTTGCCTGAATAATACGGTATTCCCAAGTCTACAAAAGATATGGTTAATTTAGTCTTTTTATCTCCGTAATTATAAAATGCAAGAACATATTCATTATCGGAAATAATCTTAAGCAATACTCTGATCCCCTCCCATGCAACGAGAATTACAGGAGGTCTGCATTCGGGATCCTGATTAATTGCAATAAGCTCCTTATTTTGCATTAAATCCTTGCAGTATCCGTCAATTTTTCTTATATCGCCGCCCATAATAAGGGGTGCGCCGTAAAGACACCACGATGAGAATTGCATAAGATATTCGTCATCTGTGCATACGTTTTCTTCCATGCCCACAAGTCCTTTTCCGTACATTCCCACGGTAAGCATATCTATATCGTTGTAGCAGCCCGGAGCGGACATTGAAAAATTATTTTCCTGCTTAAAAATAATATCTCTGAACGAATTAAAATTGTCATGAATATCACCTGTTGAACGGTATGTATGAACGCCTATCGAACGCATCCAGAACCAAGGATCATCTGTCCCCCAGTTACAGGCAGCGAACAAAATTTCTCTTCCGCAGGAACGCAGAGCCATACTCATTGTGAGATATGCGTTTTTGCCGTTTCCGTCCTTAGGGAAATTACAAAAATCGTACTTAAGATAATCAATCTCCCATTGAGCAAAGGTTTTTGCGTCCTCATACTCATGACCGTAGCTTGACGGGTATCCGGCACAGGTCAAAATTCCGGCGCATGAATACATTCCGAATTTCAATCCTTTTGAATGAATGTAATCGGCAAGATATTTCATTCCGTGGGGGAATTTTTCCGGATCGGGGACAAGATGTCCGTCCTTATCTCTTTCTCTCAATGCCCAGCAGTCATCAATAATTACATACTCATAGCCTTTGTCTTTATAGCCTTTTTCAACTATAATATCAGCAGTTTCCATAATCAACTTTTCATCAATTTTTTCTCCGAACGTGTTCCATGAATTCCATCCCATGGGTGGTCTGTTTGCTAACATAAAAATCCTCCTTCTTTCGGTTTATGACAGTATATAATGCTCACTGAATAAATGCGATTTTCAATCGCATTTAGAAAAATTATGACTATTGTCAAAATTTTTCAGCAGTCATTATATAAATCCAATGTACCGAAATATGCAATAATCTTGTCTAATAAAAATTTAAATTATTTTTTCTTGACATCTTAAATTATATATGTTATTATTGTAAAAGTAAATGTAATTTTATTGTTTTTTTATGTAATAATATTGCTTGATTTAAAAGGATATTAATAACGTGACAGACGTGTATTTCGATTATTGATACTGTTTTACAGAGGGGAGAGTCAATATGGAAAGAGATTTAAATATGATATGCGAAAACATCTCCGTTTTTTATATGGGAAGCCAGCACTGTCCGCCGGGGCACAGCTATTCTACAGGCTTTTGCGACAGGTATCTTATACACTACATCGTAAGCGGCAAAGGAAAATTTATATGTGACGGAATTACATACGAGCTGAAAGAGGGGAATGCATTTTTGATTGCAGGAGAAAAAGGAGGATACTATGAAGCGGATCATGACGATCCGTGGTATTACATATGGTTCAACATTTCGGGAAACATGGCAAACAATTTTCTCAAAAGCACCGGTCTGTCAAGAAATAATCCTATTTATACAACAAATAATCCTAAAATAATATCGGAACATCTTGAAGCTTTGATTGACAGTCGCTTCGAAAATAACGAATTTCTGAACTGCGGAGCTATGCTGTCAATTTTGGGAGATATGATAAAATACAATTTGAATGAGGTCAATAATAACAGGAAACAGAATATTGAATATGTCAATATGTGCAAGAATTATATACATATGAATTATTTCAGAAAAATAAGGGTTGACGAGCTTTGCAGCTTTGTAAGGCTTGAACATTCATACTTGTACAGGCTTTTTATAAACGAGATCGGACAGTCGCCTATGGAATATATTATTGATTATAAGATGAAACGTGCCGAAAAGCTTTTGAAAACAACAGAGCTTTCTGTGGCAGATATTGCTGCGTCGGTAGGATATGATGATAGGTTTGCTTTTTCAAAGATTTTTACAAAAAAATACGGCATTTCACCATCAAAATATCGTAATATTATATGAGAAAAAAACTGTTTATTACAGTTATTGTAGTAATCATTGTTTTGATACTATTCTCCATAAAAGCAGAGTAACCGCCATTGCCGTGGCGATTACTCTTAATAAGATAATCGTATAATTGGCATAACCGTTTGAGGTCTTGCCTTTTTCTATTTATATTATACATCATAAAAGCTTATTTGTCTACAGGTATTTTTAAAATAAAAAAACAAAAATTTTGCAAATTTACTTGAAAAATATCTGAAAATAGTATATAATATACTTGTCGGATAAATCCGATAAGGCAAGATCTCTTAACGGTGGTTTCACCGGCGGTTATGCCCACTTTTGTATTCACAGGCAATATGTCCGAGTCTATGAAAGGGGGAATGCTTATGAAAAGTAAGCATTGTACATATGAAGAAAAAACTGCTTTGCGCAGTTTTGATTATTATCATCTCTATGATAATATTTCAAATAAAAGTACAATAGCCGCC
>JAXEIW010000062.1:0-9042 GCA_034101885.1 Clostridia bacterium
AAAGCGCAAAATGTTTTATTCCTCCGAGCTAACCGAAAAGAAAGCCGAAAGGGATATAATGCGCCAAATGGTAGAGTTTGAAGCCAAGCAACAAGAAAAAGCCAAAGGAAAAACCTTTCAAGAGGTTGCCGATGAGTGGGAGGAGGAGCATTATCCAAAACTTGAATACAATACATCTTCGCGTTACAAACCTCATGTGCAATATGCAATAAAACATTTTGACGGTAAACTCATACAAGACATTATACCTAACGACATAAAAGGTTTATTGCAATCTCGTATAAAAGACGGGCGAGCGGCAAAAACCGTTACTCATCAATTATCTGTTGTGAAAATGATTTTTGAGTTTGCGTGTGTTAACAGATATATTATAAATAACCCATGTCAATACATACATGTGCCACCAAATTTACCTAAGCATAAGCGTACTATTCCGGATAGCGACATAATACAAATAATAGTTGAAAACATTAATATGAAATTTGGTCTTGCAGCATGCTTTATTTTATATACAGGTTTACGGCGTGGAGAATTATTAGCTTTGTGTTGGTCTGATATTGATTTTAAAAACAAAATTATTAATGTTAATAAATCTGTATATTATGTCGGAAATAAACCGTATATTAAACAGCCAAAAACAGAAGCAGGAATACGTACTGTGATTTTGCCGGACATTCTTGCCGACAACCTGCCTCGTAATAAAAAAGGTTTAGTTTTTCCGGGTAAAGACGGCAAGCCTATGGCTCAGCATTACTTTGAAAGCCAATGGAATGAGTATATAAACACATTAAATATCAATGTTCACCCTCATCAATTAAGGCATGCATATGCAAGCTATCTGTTACACGATTCCGGTATTGATGTTAAAACCGCTCAGGAATTAATGGGTCATGCCGATATTAAAACCACACAAAATATTTATACTCAGGTAACGGATAATAAATTAGATGAAGCGCGAAAAAAAATTAATGCCTTGTCTGTGTGTAGTCAGACTGTAGTCAGTAACTGATAAGTCGCAATTTAACGGTCTTTTTTTTGGGTTCAAATCCCACCATCTCCGCCAAACCAAAAAACCGCATAATTGCTTGTTTTTACAGCATTTATGCGGTTTTTCTTTACATTTAAAGTAATCAAACAAAATCAAAAATAACAGCAAATAATCAATCAACTGTAGTCAAAGACAAATGCGAACTGTGTAAAATCTTTGATTTTACATGAAAAATTTTGACAATAGTCATAATTTTTCTAAATACGATTGAAAATCGCATTTATTCAGTGAGAATTATATAAATGCCCCGTTTTCTTTAAGATTTTTTTGCAAGATTTTTATGTTAATGCTTTTAACGTCTGTGTGTTCTTTAAATGCCTGTGCCGCCGCCATTCCTGCCGCCTCACCGAGACAGCAGCATATGGGCATGACGCGGTAAGAAGCCTGCGCTTCGTGGGTTGAAGAAATACACCTTCCGGCAACAAGCAGATTTTTTGTTCTTTTCGGCGTAAGACATCTGTAAGGAATGGTATAATATTCTCCGGGCTTAAAATAATGATGACTTGTTCCGCTGCCCTCCGGATTATGTATATCAATATCATAATTTGCTGCGGCAATTGAGTCCTCAAATTTTTTGCACTCAATAAGATCCACTTTCGTTAAAATATATTCGCCTTCTATCATTCTGCTTTCGCGGACGCCTATTTCGGGTGCAGTCATAATAATTTCACTGTTTTTGCACGATTCAAAGTTTTTGCGTAGAAAATCATACAGTTCAAAAACCTGTTCTCGCGCTTCTATTTCCGCGTGGGTTATATCAATCGCGTCGGTAGGATTTAATTTCACAATCCTTGTTGAGTTGAAATGCAAAACATTATCAACGGTTAACCTAAAGGATAAAACGTCTTCTCTTATATTTTTGATTTTTCCCTGTTCTTTGTATTCCTTATACAGTGCCTGTATTTTGGGCTTTTCCTTGGAATACAAATCCAAATCTACATTTACCAGTCTGAAACAAAGCGTCATGGGCTGACATAAATTATCTTTTTCACGCCCTAAATGATATGGGCATCCGCATAGAACGCTTAAGTCGCCGTCCCCCGTTGCGTCAACAAAGTAATCGGCATAATAAACCTGTTTGCCCGATTTGTTTGCAACCGTTACGCTTTTTACAAGTTCGTTTTCGGTTTCTGCGTCAATCAGATAGGAATGAAACAATATATCCACTCCTGCTTCAATTAACATTCTGTTCAGAATCAACTTAAGATATTCTTCGTTAAAATTCTGATCATCGGACATTACGTTTGTTTTCTTTAGATTTTCAACAATAGTCTTGAATATACCTGCCGAAAGATATTTTTTTGTATTATTTTCTTTTGTCCAATAGGGCATGAACGGATTTACAAGACAATTTACCGCAGCGCCTCCGGCACAGTTGCTTTTATCAAAAATAAGAACGCTGAGCCCTTCCCTTGCGGCGCTCAATGCAGCAGCCACTCCGGATAAACCGCTCCCCGCAACAATTAAATCATATTTGTTTTTTAACATGAAAACATCACCTTTCTTTTTTTCTTTATTATATAAAATAATTATACAAATATCTTATATAAAAGAAAGAAAATCTTGAACAAATGAAATATATATGATATAATTAAAAAAAATATGTAGGTGATTGTATGTGCTTGGAAAACTTAGATCTGAAAAAAATAATAGATACGCTATGCTATAGAACAAATCTGCATGTGTGCATACATGACATTTCCGGTATTCTCAATTTAGAAAATCTGTCTATTGATATAAAAAATAAAATACACTCAAAAACGTTTTGCGATATAGCCAAGAGTACACAATTGGGGTTTGATGTTTGCATTCATTGTAAAACATCGGCAAATGATAAGGCGGTAAATGAAAAAAAATCCTTTTCGGGATATTGTTCTTACGGTTTGTTTGAATTTGTAAAACCGGTATTAATAAATAATATTCCGGTTTGTATCATATATATAGGAAACATTTTAAAGGATAAGTATATATCAACGGATAAAATAATAAAAACATCGGAAAAGACAAAGGTTAAAAGCGATATGCTCATAAAAGAACTGGAAAATTCCGAGCCGTATGTTAAAAATGAAATATACGGTAATATTGCCGGTATTATAGAGGCGTATATAAAATTTGCAGCCGAAAAAAATAATTTTATACAAAATAATAATTATGAGCAAAGATGTGCACAAAAAGTAGAGTCGGTAATTGAATATATAGATTTAAATTTTGATAAAAATATTTCCCTGAAGAAGCTTTCAAAGCTTTACTTTATTAATGAAAAATATTTGGGATGTTTGTTTAAATCAAAAACAGGGATGACGTTTCGTGAATATCTCAATAAAGTACGGCTGGATAATGCGGCAAAATATCTTTCTTATACCGACAGAACGATTATAAATATTTCTATCGACTGTGGGTTTTCAAATGTTACATACTTTAACCGTATGTTTATGAAGCGCTATAATATGACTCCTACTCAGTTTAGAAAAAACATTAAAAAGCCCTGATGCGGAACTGAAACATTAAGCTGTTTCGGTTATCCGCATCAAGGCGATTGCTTTTTCTAAATGCGATTGAAAATCGCATTTATTCAGCGAGCATTACATAGCGGTATAAATCAGAGTGTTCCGAACAATCTGTCACCTGCATCTCCCAAACCGGGTACGATATATCCGTGTTCATTCAGCTTTTCATCAAGAGCACCGCAGAAAATTTCAACATCGGGGTGTGCTTCGCGCAAAACCTTTATACCCTCCGGAGCGGCGATAATACAGCAGAATTTAATATTCTGAGCGTTTCTTTTCTTGATAAAATCAATTGCCGCAACAGCACTTCCGCCCGTTGCAAGCATGGGATCCAAAACAAGAACCTGTCTTTTTGCAATATCTGTCGGAAGCTTGCAGTAATATTCAACCGGCTCTAAGGTTTCTTCATTTCTGTATAAGCCTATATGTCCGATTTTTGCTGCGGGAATCAAATCCATCATAGCGTCGACCATTCCCAGACCGGCTCTTAATATGGGTACCAAAGCAACCTGTTTTTCTATTGTTTTTCCTATCGTTTTTGTAATAGGTGTTTCAATTTCGTAATCTGCCAAAACCAAGTCCTTGGTTGCTTCATATCCGATCAGCAGAGCCACCTCATGAGCACATTCTCTGAAATCCTTTACCGAAGTGTTTTTATCGCGCATAATAGTTAACTTGTGAGCGATAAGCGGATGTGTCAATATATTTACCATCTTGTCCATTTATAAAAATCTCCTATCTCCCCGGGGGGTTAATAATATTCATTTAGAGTATTATACACCTTTTTCTGTCATTTGTCTATTGTTTTTTTCAAAATAATACAATTTTTTATAAATTGCAATATAATATGTCCACAAATATTAAGTGTAGTTTTTATCAATCTATGAGCGATTACTTGATTTAATAAATATAGAAAATAAAATAATAACCACTGATGCCGAACACTGTCAAAAAGAAACTATATCTAAAATTATAGAAAAGCACGGAGATTATTGTATCGGATATATGAATTATTAATATTTCAAAAGCCCATGCGCATTAAGATGTTCTTTTATTTTTTCAAAGCTAATATCGCTTATATCATGTTCGATTTTACAGCTATCCTTTGAGGCAGTTTCTTTATCAACTCCGAGAGCTACCAAAGCGCAGGTTATAACGCGATGCCGCTCATACACCTTTTCGGCAATTTCAAGACCTTTTTCCGTAAGCATCAGATAGCCGTCATTGTCAACGGTAATATAACCATCGATGCGAAAAGATTTCATAGCTACCGATACGCTTGCCTTTGTGAAGTGAAGATAATTTGCAACATCAATGCTTCTCACATATCCGTTTTGATTTTTGAGTATTAATATTGCTTCAAGATAATTTTCGGCAGATTCATGTATTTTCATAAGATTACCTTTCCTGTATTGATTTTGAATCCGATTATTATTTATCGGATATTAATTAATATAATGTCTGCTGAGCAAATGGTTTTGCGAAACAATTTGTGTGAAGTTTTCAGGTTCACGACATTGATTGACTGATTGTTTGTGTTGGATGTCGGGAGACGACACTCAACACAAAGTGCAAGTTTTTTTTGAAAAATGCACAAAAACCTTGCAACATAATAATCAAAAAAATGTTTATATGTGTCGTATAGCGACAGCATTTTTTTGATTATTCATCAGCCATTAATATAGTTTATTTGCTGGCTTCTTATAAGTGGGTAGACAGCGAGTTCTTTTCCGTCTAAATTCTCATTATTCATGTTTACGGCGGTAATTTGACTGTTTTCGTAGGTTGTATAATAGTAGATTCCGGTGTCCTGATTGCAGCAGGAAGAATAATAGGTTATCTCATACTTATCTTTCCCTGTGCGCACGCTTCCTCTTTGCTGATAAACAGAACCAAGGATATGGAAAAATTGGCTTATACTTTCCGATTCGCTTTCTTCGCAGACAGAATTAAGCTTTGTGAATGTTGCTTTTACAAATCTTGACGGAGAGGATAAATCTCCCGGCAGACCGACGGCGCCCATGCCTTTACAGTATGGGAAGAGATCTATCTTATCAGAGAATGTGTTTTCGGGTGTTTCGGGAGTTAAATTCATGTAATTATTAAGGTTAAACAGCTGCATATCGAAGGACGGATCGTTTGTAAGAACGCCTACGGGATTATCGTAAACCATAACTCCTTCCTTTACCGCCTCAACGGTAACTGAACTGTTTTTATCGGAAATAATCCAGTGAACGGGTGAAATCGGAAACTTTTCATTAAAGCATATTTTAGCGAGATTTATGTTGGCAAGCAGTTTTTTTGCGTCTTCCAAATCAGCGCACTGACCTAAAATCCATGGTATAAATTCAAAAGGCGCAATATTAAATTTGCCTTGGGTACATTCTTTAAAATCCACATTTCTGAAATAGCTCAGTGCGGCCATTCCCAAACCCTTTTCATTAATTGCGTCATAGTATAAAGGGAAATTATCTTCAACATTCGCCATTCCTATTATGGCATAATGAGTTTTCATTTCTTCGGTTTTTCGGAATTTAAAGCTGTAATTTCTCGGCGTTACCGTTACAGATTCATGATATGAATAATCAAGGTCGAGATTTCTGCCGAAATAATGATTTTTCGTTTTGTATGTTATTGCTGTACACATATTAATTCTCCATTCTCCGCACTTAGGCGGTATTGATTATGTTTGTAATTAATTTGTATTTTATTATTCCCGAATAATATTTTTTATTATACGGAGAGTAATGGTATTTTTGTTAGTAATCCTGTATATAATGCTCACTGAATAAATGCGATTTTCAATCGCATTTAGAAAAATTATGACTATTGTCAAAATTTTTCGTGTAAAATCAAAGATTTTACACAGTTCGCATTGATAAAGTCTGTTTAAACGATATTTCTTTTATTTTTTCGGCGGCATCTTCGGCACTTATTTCGGATACATCTATTTTTATGGTATTAAGCTTATCGTATAACGGTATTCTTGATACACTTTTTTCTGTCACATCATAAGTGCGAATACCGTTATTAATATCCTTTTCGAGTCTGTCTTTGAGTGAATTTTCGCTGCACATAAGTGAAATAAGATAAGTGTTTACGTTTTTTATTTCAAGCCTGTTGATAATGTTGTCTATAATAGACTGTTCATGCATAACCCAACAAAAAATTATATTATCATATTCGGAACAGCGAATAAAGCTGTTAAGCATATAACCGATATTATTCATTACCATAGACTTTGTTTCTTCCGTGACTTTAAATGGGTTCATATCCCAGCACCAGTCGCCGTCAAGGAATACGCTGTTGTTAAGTTTGTTTTTTAGTATCTGACAGGTTGTTGTTTTGCCGACACCCATTGTGCCGCCTATCATATAAAGATTTTTCTTTACGGATTTTTTATTTGCGTGCCATTCCTCTTTTGTGATAACAGAGATATGTTCGGTGCGAATATCATTCATAAGAGGACAAAGCTTGTCCTTTTCGGTATGATGATATTTGAAACCGCATTTTTCCTGAACCCGACGTGATTTTTCATTGCCGTCATAATAACCGCACCATACTTTTGTGCAATTTAAGTCAACAAAACAGTAACGCAGACATTCGTTAACAGCCTCCGGAATAAGACCTTGTCCCCAATAAGGCTTACCAAGCCAATATCCTATTTCCGATTCGTTTTCCGCTGTCGGAATATTTGCGTTTTTCATAATACCGATACTGCCTATGGGTAAACCCGTATCCTTGAGTATAACCGCAAATGTATTTTCGGCAGACAGGACATTTTTAATTATTTCGCGGCTGTTTTCAACGCTTGTATGTACAGGCCAGCCTGCTATGGGACCTATATCAGAATCGGAGGCGTATTTATATAATTCTTCCGCATCGGATTCACGCCACGATCTCAGAACAAGCCGTTTTGTTTCAAGTATCATTTAAGTCATTTCCTTTAAATTATTATTTTTAAAGTTTATCCTTATTATAGTTAATTTTTGACATAATGTCAATAGATAATAATAAAATTTTATACTTAACGGTACATGAGAAATAATTTTTTTTCTTTTTATTCCAATTATTAAAATTCATAAAAAATTTATTGATTTTTGACTTAATTAATAGTATAATAGTATCATCAGCTCGGAAAAGAATCGGCGCAAATAACTGTTTTTTGTACTTTTAATGTGTCCTTATTGTAAAGTGTAATTTGCCGACTTTTCATGTTATTATTTGTGCTGCCGAATGGCGGCGGAACGGAGGATTATATGATAAAAAGAATAACTGCATTAATATCGGTGTTTGCTTTGGCGGCTTCGCAGTTTGTATATGTATATGCACAGAGTAATTCCTGCGGAGAAAATGCGCAGTGGAATTATGAGGACGGAACTCTTATAATTTCGGGAAAAGGAAAAATTTCGGATTTTGAAGGGGGACAGGACAGACCTTGGGAAGAGTTTTCACAGAATGTAACCAAAATAGTTATTGAAGACGGTATTACGGAAATTGGCGATTGGGCATTTTCTGATTTTTCGGGTTTGGTACAGACAGATATGCCCCAAACCTTAAAAACAATCGGTGAACGTGCCTTTTATAATTGCGGGTCAATAAGCTATATAAATCTTCCCTATGGCGTGGAAGTCATAGAGGACGGGGCTTTTAACAGCTGTATAAATGCTGTAAGAGTCGATTTGCCGCAAAGTCTTAAAAAGATAGGAAATTCGGCTTTTATGAATTTGCCCGAACTGACTGCCGTTGAAATACCGGAGTATACCGAGGAAATAGGGAAATGGGCATTTTTTGGATGCTCCTCTTTAAAAGGTATATATTTTGAGGGTAATGTTCCCGAAAAAATCGGTTCATATATGATTGCAAATATAGATGAAGATTATATGGTTTATTTTAATAAGTCATATTCGGCTCAATGGAAGGAAAAAAATATATTCAGCAGCGACCATACATATATATATGATAAGAAAAGTATTATACCCTTGTATGTAAATAATCGCAGAGTAAATTTTGATCAGCAGCCGATAATAAGGGACGGAAGAACACTTGTTCCGGTAAGAGCAATATTTGAGGCAATGGGTGCAGTTGTCGGATGGGACAGCGAAACAAGAACGGTAGTTGCCGAACGCAATTCTACTATAATTAAAATAGGGATAG
Organism: Clostridia bacterium; assembly: GCA_034101885.1. Taxonomy (GTDB): domain Bacteria; phylum Bacillota; class Clostridia; order UBA1381; family UBA1381; genus RGIG1988. Next base: position 8,713 of record JAXEIW010000062.1, read on the forward strand.
ACAATACTATCATGTATAAAAATGACGTACCGATAACAATAGACGTTCCGGCTGTAATAGAAAACTCCAGAACTCTTGTGCCGGCAAGGGCAATATGTGAAGCATTCGGTGCGGATGTTAAATGGAATAACAGCGAAAGAACGGTTTACATTACAACAAATGATTAATACAGAAGTTACTATTCAGGTATAAATTATAGTTTATCACTATGTGTTAGCAGCATTATTTTCATAAAAGCTAAACAATTACAACTAAACTTCCTTGACTGTTGTCTAAAAAAGAACGCAAAACTTGAACCGCCCAATCAAAGAGCATAGTCTAAAGGGGGCA
>JAXEIW010000063.1:0-37447 GCA_034101885.1 Clostridia bacterium
TGCTACCAAAATATTTATTTCAGCAGACTTTATCAATGCGAACTGTGTAAAATCTTTGATTTTACACGAAAAATTTTGACAATAGTCATAATTTTTCTAAATGCGATTGAAAATCGCATTTATTCAGTGAGCATTATTTATGAGCAAATCTGTAGATTAACCATGACATATGTATAAATTTCCAATATATTATAACATATTTTTGCTTTTTATTCAAGGAAGAAAGTTAAATATGTTTACATTTACATATTAAATAACAAAAAACAAAAATTATTTATTTAAAATAACAAATAAGAATTGACAATTTTTGTAAAATATGATACGCTAAAGAAAAGTGAGGTGGTTTATATGTGGTTTATTTTGGCTTTACTGTCATCGGTTTTTGCTGCGGCAACATCGATACTTGCAAAGATGGGAATATCCGATGTTAATTCCAATCTTGCCACGGCAATAAGGACGGTAGTCGTGGTAATAATGGCATGGGGAATGGTTTATATTACCGGAGCACAGGGAGGAATAACGGAAATCGGCAAAAAAAGCTGGATTTTTTTGATTCTTTCGGGAATTGCAACGGGTGCGTCATGGCTTTGCTATTACAAGGCTTTGCAAATAGGAGATGCGTCAAAGGTTGTTCCGGTAGATAAATTCAGTATAGTAATTACCATTTTGTTTGCGGTGTTGTTTCTGCATGAAAAGATAGGCATTAAATCAATAATAGGAACAGTATTGATAACTGTCGGAACATTCTTTATGATACTGTAATTGAAACAAAGAAAAGCGTGCATTTTACACTTTGTTGAAAACAAAGTACGAATGCGTTAAAAAAAACGGTATGATTGATTTTATTTTGTGTTAAATTGGCAATTGAAGATAATATGCTGTTTTGAAATTTTAAAAAAATTATGCCGCTGCAATGCAGCGGCATAGGAAATCTGTTATTATTAATATTTAATATCAACTATACGGGCATCAGGATTCCATGTAACCGTTGCACCGAAAGATTCGGCAACCGCTTTTACGGGAACAAGTGTTGTGCCGTTGTAGAGAACAGCAGAAACATCAAGCGGAATTTCCGTTCCGTCTTTGATCAAAATATTGCTGTTTATTGTAAGCGATATTTTTGTGTTATCCTTTTCGGCGGTAACTGTTTTTGTTGCATCGTCCCAGTTTACCGTTGCACCCATTGCTTCAAATATTGTTCTCAAAGGAACAAGGGTTCTGTCCTTATACATCATCGGACGCTGAGAGAAGTCAAGACCGACACCGTTTAAGCGTACGATTGTATCATGTGATGTAAAATGAATCGAATCGACAATTGTTTTAAGAACAGGAACGCTTGAAGCGGCTGTGTAATTACCACTTATTCTTGCGGACAACATATAATACAGCCCGTTTTTAACGGTTATATAGTTTTCAAACATATCACCGTTATAATCCGATCTGGTATGTACAAATAATGCTTCTTTTGTGGGATAAAATTCAAAATCATAGTATTTTTTATCGCCGAGAGCCAAGAACCATTCACGGTTCAGATATTCTTCGGTTTTGTTGTAGAAATTCTGTACGCGGTTTGTGAAGTCACTTTTTGCGATTACAAGAAGCAGTTCGTTCTGAGCCGCATATGAAGCCGAATCAATGAGCATTATTTTGTTTTTTAACAAGGTTGTAAAATTTGCCCCGGGAGCACCCACGATAGCGGCAATCTGACCGTTGTCTATATCGGATGCTTCATCCATTGCATAATAGGCGTTCGGAATAGTCATTTGATAGCATAGAGTCGGAACGTCATAAACGTTTGAGCGAGCAAAGACTCCGGTTGCTGTTGAAATAAGTGTTGCGGCACAAACTACAAGCGCCGGTATAATTTTTTTTAACTTCATAAAAAAATCCTCCTAAATATTTAATAAAATAATTATATCATAAATTGGATTTTTGTCAATAAATTCCATGAAATATGTTAATTATTTTACTTAAATTTCCAAAATAGCAGATATAAGGCGGAAAAATTATACATTTATACTAAAGGCGAAAAGGCTTAAGAAAAAAACAAAATATACTGGACAAAAAACAGAATATAAAGGACGAAAAAAGGAATAAAGAATGATATAATAAACACAGCCGTTAATAAAGCGGCAAAAAAATGCTGATTTAAAACAGCGGAACGGAGAATTTAATATGTCGGAAAGAAGAAAAGTATTGGAATTATTTGAGGAACAAAAAGATTATTATGAGGACAGAGTAAAAAACGGTATAGAAAATAACAGAAAAGGATGGTGCGAATTTGAAATTTATGATGAAAAAAACAGAAAAAACTGTGGAAACTTACATATTACGGTAAAGCAGAAGAATCATGAATTTAAGTACGGCGCAAATCTGTTTATGCTTGATGAATTTGAAAATGAAGAAAAAAACGAGAAATACAAAAAATATTTTGCCGAAGCCTTTAATATGGCAACGCTCCCGTTTTATTGGAGCGATTTGGAGCCGGAGAGGGGAAAGGCGAGATATGATAAAAACAGTCCTAAGGTTTACAGACGTCCGGCACCCGATTTGTGTATAGAATATTGCAAAAAGAACGGAATCGAGCCGAGAGAACACGCGCTGGCTTATTGTTCGTTTTTCCCGTCATGGATTGATGCGGACAATAGCGAATCAATAAAAAGAGACTTGGAAAAAAGATACAAGGAAATTGCGGAAAGATACGCCGATAAAATTCCTACAATAGAGGTAACAAACGAAACCTGGTGGGATTCTTATTTAAACGCTTTATATAATGAAAATGATTTTGTGGAATATTGCTTTAAGCTTGCCGAAAAATACTTCCCGAAAAATATGCTTGGAATAAATGAATGGGCCGGAATTTGGGAGGAACAGGGAAGAAACAGAGATAAATATTATATGCAGATAGAAAGAGCTTTAAAAAACGGTGCGAGAATTGATGCTGTCGGTATGCAGTATCATATGTTTTTCCGTAGCGAAGACGAGTATAATGCTACAAGAAAATTTTATAATCCTTCGCATCTGTATAAAATTCTTGACAGATATTCCGATTTTGGCTTGCCCATAGAAATAACCGAGATAACAATTCCGGCATATTCCGACAGCGAAGAGGACGAGCAGATTCAGGCAGAAATTATAAAAAAGCTTTATTCGTTGTGGTTCTCTCATGAAAATGTGGAGCATATTATATATTGGAATCTTGTGGACGGTTATGCGGCTTTTGCACCTCAGGGAGATATGCAGTCGGGGGAAAACTATTACAGAGGAGGTCTGTTCCGCTTTGATTTTACACCTAAGCCGGCATATTATGTAATAAAGGATCTGTTTGAAAAGGAATGGAGAACAAATACCGAAATTGTTTCGTATAAAAACGGAATAGGAAGATTTAAAGGCTTTTACGGTGAGTATGAGCTTGAATTTGAGTATGACGGAAAGAAGTATACAAAAACCTTTAACTTCTCAAAGCATGGTAACAATAAGTTTAAAATTATTTTGTAAAAGGTAATTGATGATAGATTATTCATAATGGGGCTGTTGCTTTTAGCGCAGATCGACGTATGGCATAAAACCATACGTCTACGAACAGAACACACCACTCGGAGTACACAAAGTACGCCGTCGGGTGTATTCTGTCCGTTCTGCATCTAAAATCAATCAGCCCCTATGTGCTTTTTAACGCAACAGCCCCTTTTTGTCTAAAAATCTTATATTATTATTAAAATTTTGTTGAATTTTACAGTCTTGTATAATAACGATTTTTTTGTTATGGTAGTTTTTAATAAAATTTGATAAAATAAAATAAAAAATACAGAAATATTACAAAAATATTATATTTACATATTGATTTTATGCATAAAAAGTGATATTATATATGGTGTATATTATAGAACATATAATATAGATAATCGAAATAGATTAAGGAGGAGAATCCGATGGCTAGAAAAATGAAAACTATGGATGGTAACAATGCCGCCGCTTATGTTTCATATGCGTTCACCGATGTTGCTGCTATCTATCCTATCACACCATCATCAACAATGGCTGAAGTTACAGACAAATGGGCTGCAGCCGGACAAAAAAACATTTTCGGACAAACTGTAAAGGTAACGGAAATGCAATCAGAAGCAGGTGCTGCTGGTGCGGTTCACGGTTCTTTGGCAGCCGGTGCTTTAACCACAACATATACAGCTTCACAGGGTTTATTATTAATGATACCTAATATGTATAAAATTGCAGGTGAATTATTGCCTTGCGTATTTAACGTTTCCGCAAGAGCTTTGGCATCACACGCATTGTCAATCTTCGGCGATCATCAGGACGTTATGGCTTGCCGTCAGACAGGTTTTGCAATGCTTGCTTCTTCAAATCCGCAGGAAGCTATGGATTTGGGTGCGGTTGCACACTTGACAACAATTAAGGGTAAGGTTCCTTTCCTGCACTTCTTTGACGGTTTCAGAACATCTCACGAATATCAGAAGGTTGCTTGCTGGGATTACGACACTTTGGCAAAAATGGTTGACTGGGACGCTTTGAATGAATTCAGAAGAGGTTCTCTGAATCCTGAACATCCGGCTCAAAGAGGTACTGCTCAGAATCCGGATATATTCTTCCAGGCAAAAGAAGCAGCAAACAAATACTATGACGCAATTCCGGAGCTTACTCAGGAATACATGGATAAGGTAAATGCAGAAATAGGTACAGATTATAAGCTGTTTAACTATTACGGTGCTCCCGATGCGGAACAGATTATAATTGCTATGGGTTCGGTTTGCGATACAATCGATGAAACAATAGATTATTTGGTTTCAAAGGGACAAAAGGTTGGTTTGGTTAAGGTAAGACTTTACAGACCGTTCTCCGCTAAGCACTTGATTGAAGCAATCCCTGATACAGTAAAGAAGATTTCTGTTCTTGACAGAACAAAGGAATCGGGTTCTGTAGGCGAGCCGTTGTATCTTGACGTTGTTGCCGCATTACAGGGATCTAAATTCCAAAACTGCGATATTTATACCGGCCGTTACGGTTTGGGTTCAAAGGATACAACTCCTGCTCAGATTATTGCAGTATACAATAACACAGATAAGAGAAGATTTACAATCGGTATTGTTGACGATGTAACAAATCTGTCATTGCCTATCGGTGAGAATCCCGACACAACACCCGCTGATATTACAAGCTGTAAATTCTGGGGCTTGGGTGCTGACGGTACTGTCGGAGCAAACAAGAACTCCGTTAAAATCATCGGTGACCATACAGATATGAATGTTCAGGCATACTTTGACTATGACTCAAAGAAGTCGGGCGGTCTGACCGTATCACACTTGAGATTCGGTAAATCAAAGATTACGTCTACATACCTTATCAACAAGGCTGACTTTGTTGCTTGTCATAAGGCATCATATATCAGACAATATGATATGGTATCGGATATTAAGCCGGGCGGCGTATTCCTTTTGAACTGCTCATGGGACGCAGAAGAGCTTGAAAAACAATTACCGGGACAGGTTAAGAAATATATTGCTGACAATAACATTCAGTTCTATACAATTGACGGTGTTAAAATCGGTAAGGAAATTGGACTCGGAAACAGAATCAACACTGTATTGCAATCCGCATTCTTTAAGCTTGCAGACATCATTCCTTCGGAAGATGCAATTAAATATATGAAAGACGCAGCTACAGCTTCTTATTCCAAGAAGGGTGACGCTGTTGTTAAGATGAACCACGATGCAATCGATGCGGGTGCTAATCAGGTTGTTAAGGTTGAAGTTCCCGAATCATGGAAGAACGCAGAACCCGAAGAATTGGGCATTAAACATGAAGGAGAAGGCAAGCTTATCGATTACGTTAACAATGTACTTGTTCCTATCAACCAATTCAAAGGTATGCAATTGCCTGTTTCAACCTTTGAACCTTACGCAAACGGTGAAGTTCCGTTAGGATCATCGGCATTTGAGAAGAGAGGTATTGCTATCGACGTACCCGTATGGAATAAAGACGCTTGTTTGCAGTGCGGACTTTGTTCATATGTATGTCCTCACGGATGTATCAGACCTGTTGTATTGACAGAAGAAGAGCTTAAGAATGCTCCTGAGGGAATTAAATATACAAAGATGAAGCAAATGGACGGTTTGTACTTCGGTATAGCTGTTTCTGTTCTTGACTGTACAGGCTGCGGCTCTTGTGTGAACGTATGTCCTGAAGTTAAGGGAACAAAAGCATTGTCAATGCAGAGTCTTGATACTCAATTGGATGTTCAGGATTCCTTCAATTACGGCATTAAGCTTGCTACAAAGCCATCGGTATTGGATAAGTTCGGTATTAATACAGTTAAGGGTTCACAGTTCAGAATGCCTTATCTTGAATTCTCCGGCGCTTGTGCAGGCTGCGGTGAAACACCATATGCTAAATTGATAACACAGTTGTTCGGTGACAGAATGTATATTGCAAATGCTACAGGATGTTCTTCAATCTGGGGAGGTTCATCACCTTCAACACCTTATACGGCTAACGCTGAGGGCAGAGGTCCTGCATGGGCTAACTCATTGTTTGAAGATAATGCTGAATACGGATATGGTATGTATCTCGGTCAAAAGGCTATAAGAGAAAAGAATATTTCAAAGCTTGAAAAGATTGCCGAAGATGCTCCCGAAACAAAATCAGCTATTGAAAAGTTCCTTGAAACAAAGGACTGCGGCGTTGAAAATAAGGTTGCTGCAGACGAATTGTTAAAGGCAATTGCAAATGTAAATTCAGAAGAAGCTAAGAACGTTCTTGCCGACAAAGAATATCTTGCTAAAAAGTCAGTATGGATATTCGGAGGAGATGGCTGGGCTTATGATATAGGCTTCGGCGGTGTTGACCATGTATTGGCTTCGGGTGAAGATGTAAATATCATGGTATTCGATACTGAAGTTTATTCAAATACAGGCGGTCAGTCTTCAAAATCAACTCCTACCGGTGCTATCGCCCAATTTGCAGCAGCAGGTAAGGTTGTTAAAAAGAAGGATTTGGCTGCAATCGCTATGAGCTATGGCTATGTATATGTAGCACAAATTGCTCAAGGCGCTGATTACAATCAATGTCTGAAAGCTATGATAGAAGCTGAAAGCTATAACGGTCCGTCAATCATCATTGCTTATGCTCCATGTATCAACCATGGTATTAAGGGCGGAATGAGCATTGCTCAAACAGAAGAGAAAAAGGCTGTTGAAGCAGGTTACTGGCACTTGTTCAGATATGATCCGAGACGTGCTTTGGAAGGAAAGAATCCGTTCCAGCTTGATTCAAAAGAACCTAAAGCTAACTATGAGGACTTTATCATGGGAGAAGTTCGTTATAATTCTCTTGCTCGTTCAAATCCTGAAAGAGCTAAGGAATTGTTTGCTAAAGCTCAGGCTGATGCTAAAGCTAAGTATGAACACCTTGTAAAGCTTGCCGCAGAAGAATGATAATTTAAAAAAATTACTTCTGTTGAATATTGTAAATTCGAAAAGACTGTCGCATATTAAAAATGCGGCGGTCTTTTTGGATTTATAAAAAAATTTTGACAAAAGTCATAATTTTTCTAAATGCGATTGAAAATCGCATTTATTCAGTGAGCATTATTTAATAAACGGCTATAAAGAAAGGTTTGGACTATGAAAACAACATATTTAATAAAACGTTTTGCTCCGTATTTCAAAAAATATTTCGGAACTTTGATTTTTGATTTGTTTTGCGCGTCTTTGACGGCTTTGGGAGAGGTAATATTTCCTTTAATAGTGCGTTATATTACAAATGCGGCAATAACCGATATAAAAATCCTTACTCCGGGGCTTATAGGAAAAATCAGTGTTTTTTATATTTTTCTCAGGCTGATTGACGTGCTGGCATATTATTATATGGCAAACAGAGGTCATGTTATGGGAGCAAAGATAGAAACAGATATGCGCCGTGACTTGTTTGCTAAGCTTCAGGAGCAAACCTTTTCGTATTTTTCAAACAACAAGGTAGGACAGCTGATGTCGAGAATTACAAACGATTTGTTTGATATTGCCGAATTTGCACATCATTGTCCAGAGGAGTTTTTTATTGCGGGTATTAAGATTATAGTTTCCTTTATAATTTTATCAAGATTTAATCTTATGCTTACGCTTATAATGTTTGCAATTCTCCCTGTTATGCTTGTTTTTTGCAGGATTCTCAACAAAAAAATGCGTTATGTATTTAAGAAAAACCGTGAACAGGCAGGTGTGATAAATGCGCAGGCAGAGGATTCTCTGTTGGGAATACGTGTCGTAAAATCCTTTACAAACGAAGAACTCGAAAAGAAAAAATTTGATGAGGGAAACATAAAATTTTTGTCCCTTAAAAGACTGTCCTATAAATATATGGGATTATTTCAATGCATGACAAGATTTTTTGACGGACTTATGTATATTACGGGAATTTGCGTTGGTTCTGTGTTTCTTATGTACGGCAAAATAACAACAGCGGATTTTACTGCGTACTTATTTTATATATCAACGCTTATTACATCAATCAGAAAGCTTGTGGAGTATACAGAACAGTTTCAGCGAGGAATAACGGGAATAGAAAGATTTACGGAAATTATGGATTCTCCCGTTTCTATTAAAGACAATGAAAATGCATTTGATTTGCCTCCGATAGAGGGTAATATTCAATTTAAAAACGTTGATTTTTCCTATGAGGACGGAAATAAAAATGTATTGACTAAAATCAACCTGGATGTTCATAAAGGAGATAATATTGCAATCGTAGGCTCGTCGGGAGGCGGAAAGACCACTATGTGCAATCTTATTCCAAGATTTTACGATGTTACCTCCGGCGAAATACTGATTGACGGTATTAACATTAAAAATGCAACTTTAAAAAGTCTTCGTTCTCAAATCGGAGTTGTACAGCAGGACGTATATCTTTTCTGCGGCACAATAGCCGAAAACATTGCATACGGAAAGCCGGAGGCATCAATAGAAGAAATAAAAGAGGCTGCCAAAATGGCAGGTGCCGATGAATTTATAGAAAAGCTTGAAAACGGATATGATGCTTATGTGGGAGAAAGAGGAATTAAACTTTCGGGAGGACAAAAACAGCGTATTTCAATTGCAAGGGTGTTTTTAAAAAATCCTCCTATACTTATCCTTGATGAAGCAACGTCGGCGCTCGATAACGAAAGTGAGAAAATTGTTCAAAAATCTCTTGAAAAGCTTGCAAAGGGAAGAACAGTATTTACAATAGCTCACAGGCTTACAACAATAAAGAATGCAAAGACTATTATCGTTCTTACCGAAAACGGAATAGAGGAACAGGGATCTCATAAAGAGCTTATGGAAAAACACGGCATTTATGCAGGACTTTACGAAATGTATCAAAACTGAAAATATAGGATGTGGCGAGATTATTACCATAATCGTTCATAAATTGACGGCTATGGTAATTTTTTGCTTGATTATATTTTGAAAATGTGATATAATCAGTTTATAAATTTTACTAAATAAATCGGGAGTTGATTTTTTTGAGCAAGGCAGATTTGATTTTTATAGAAAACTGCAAAGATATATTAAAAAACGGTGTTTGGGATAAGGACTTTGACGTTCGTCCGAAGTGGGAGGACGGAACACCGGCGCACACCATAAAAAAATTCGGAATTGTAAACAGATACAATTTGAAAGAGGAATTTCCTATACTTACCGTAAGAAGAACATTCCTAAAAAGCGCAATAGATGAAATTCTATGGATATGGCAGAAAAAGTCCAATAATATTCATGATCTTTCATCACATATATGGGATCAATGGGCAGACGAAAACGGCTCAATCGGAAAAGCCTACGGTTATCAGCTGGGAATAAAACATAAATACAAAGAGGGTGAATTTGATCAGGTTGACAGAGTATTGTACGATTTAAAAAACAATCCTCTAAGCAGAAGAATTATGACAAATATTTATAATTTTGAGGATTTGCATGAAATGAATTTATACCCTTGCGCTTACAGTATGACATTCAATGTAAGCGGAAATACTCTTAACGGCATTTTAAATCAGCGTTCACAGGATATGCTTGCGGCGAACAACTGGAATGTATGCCAGTATTCTGTTTTGCTTATGATGTTTGCACAGGTATGTGGGTTGGAGGCAGGAGAGCTTGTTCATGTAATTGCCGATGCGCATATTTATGACAGACATATTCCCGTTATTGAAGAAATAATCTCCAAAACCCCATATGATGCACCAAAGCTTGTTGCAGATACAAGTATTGATGATTTCTATAAGTTTACAAAAGACAGCTTTAAGCTTGAAAATTACAAATATCATGAATTTGACAAAAAAATTCCGATTGCAATCTGATAAAAACACACTTATACTTTATCCGTACACATATTGGAGGATAATATTAAAAAGAAGAAAGGGAATATATATGAAATTAATTGCTGCTGTAAACAATGAATGGGGTATAGGAAAGAATAATGATCTTTTGTATCATATACCGGAGGATATGAAGTTTTTCAGAGCTAAAACAAAAGATAATATTATAATAATCGGCAGAAAAACACTGGAGTCTTTTCCGGGGGGAAAACCGTTAAAAAACAGAGTAAACATTGTTATGACTCGTGATTTGAATTATAAATGCGAAGAAGCCGTTACGGTTCATTCCATTGAAGAAATTGCCGCAGAGGTAAAAAAATACGCCGGCAAAGAAATTTATCTTTGCGGCGGCGAAAAAATATACAAATTGCTGATGCCTTATTGTGAAGAGGCCTTTATAACAAAGGTGTATGACAGCTGTGAATGCGAAAAATTCATGGTTAATCTTGACAAAGAATCCGATTGGTATTTGTCGGATAAATCACAGATTTTGGAAGACGGCGGTTATAAATTTTCTTTCTGTGTCTATAAAAACAAAAACGTATTGCCGCTTTAAATATTATAATCGGGTATAAACGACTCTCTCATGTCCATTCCGCCGATATATTCTTTCCGCTCATCACCCTGAAAACGGAATTTTACCATATCGACGCCTTCAACGGAGGTGAGAGAGTTTACTATCGAATATATCATTAATATCTCATGAATTTTGTTTTCGGGTATGTTTTCGGTAAATTCCTTGCTGAAATCAACATATGCCGTTTTGTTCGAAATATTTATCTTCATTCCGTTTTTAATATCCGGTACTACCCTCATTATTTTACGGTTGTAATCTTCGCCCTCTGTTATTTTATTTATTATCTGCTCACATGCCTTTTGTTTTGTTGAGCTTTTTATTTCATAATCAACGGGTATAAGTCTTAACATTGAGTGATCAACATAATAAATTTGTGTATTAAAATTTTTTTCGTTATCCCGTATTAAATAATTACCCGAAAGAGCAATTGCCATAATAACGGAACACAGTATTGTAATTATTTTTTTCATATGTATTAACTTCCTTTCGTTTCATTTCGTTCTTATTATATTATATGAAAAGAAAGGAAGAAATATGTTAATTTTTACTCCGAAAGATTCTGCAGAAAGCAACATAAGTCGCAAAATCATAATTTGTCGCTTTACAACTTTATGAAAAAAGTATATAATTAAAGTTGAATGCTATTCCATTGTATGAATAAGAACCTGTTCTATTATCCGTTCCACATGTTCATCATCAAGAGAATAAAAGGTATTTTTACCGTCTCTTCTTGATCTTACAAGCCGTGCCTGCTTCAATACTCTCAGTTGGTGGCTGATTGCCGACTGACTCATTTTAAGTGCGTCCGATATATCATAAACGCATTTTTCACTGTCAAAAAGCACCCATAAAATTTTAATGCGTGTTGCATCTCCGAAAACCTTGAAAACATCCGACAGCTTGTTTATTGTTTCGGCGTCGGGTAACTGATTTTTCAGCATATCCAGAATATTAACATTGAACTTGCAATTTTCGCATTTGATTCCGCTATCAATTTTGTTATCCATTAATTATCATTCCTTCTTACTGTTATTGTATTATTAATCACGGAAATACAAATCGCGAAGTTTTTTCAAAACGGTTTTTTCTATCCTTGAAACCTGCATTTGAGATACATTTAAAACCTGTGCTATTTCCGTTTGTGTTTTGTCTTCATAATATCTTAACTTGATAAACTGTCTTTCCTTTTCGTTAAGTCTTTTAAGAGAGGATTCGATAAAATCCAAGTCTTCTATCATTATAAAATTATTGTCCTCAACTCCGAGTACGTTTGAAAGACTCAGCTGTCCGTCTGCATATGCCTCATATTCCAATGATTTAATAAAAGCGGAATCACCTGCCTTATACGCTTTTTCCAAATCGGAAACGGGTATATTTAAGACTCTTGCAATTTCGGGCAATCCGCCTTCTTCCAAGTCGCCTTGTCTTCTGATTTTTTCAGCTTTATAAAATATTTCGTACAAGGCTCTGGGGACCCTTATAAAGCTTCCCTTATCTCTGAAATATTTTCTTATTTCACCTAAAACCGTCGGAGTTGCATAGGTTGCAAAACGTACGCCTCTGTCCGGATCAAAACGGTCAACGGCATACATGATCCCCATTGACGCTACCTGGTAAATATCGTCGTATTCTATTCCTCGGTTTACAAACTTTTTTGAAAGTATCTGCGCTATATATAGATATTTTTCAATCAGTTTTTTCCTTAATTCGCTGTCCTGTGTTTCTTTAAATTCAGAAAAAAGTGCATATTCTTCTGTTACAATACTATCCCTGACGGCAGTCATCATATATATCACGCTTTCATTTTTTTTATTACATATAAGGCTGTCCAAAAGTCCATAAACATTACACTCTGCACTCTTTTTACCTTGTTAAGAATATTATATTACAATTACGTGTTTTTGTCAAGCGTATGACAGGTAATATCATGGTTTTTGTATGAGTAAAAGTTTTGTGAATTATATTAACAAGCTGTGAACAGCGGTAAATATAATTATTTCTTTAGGTAAAAAACGTATTAAAGCGGGGAGGTTTTTTGCCTTTTTTCCGTTTTGCCGTTAAACGGAGGAATTCGGTAAAAATGCTTAATCATAGAATATAAATGTAATGAATAATATATTATTGCCGTATCGGTAAAAGATACAACTATGATTTATGTTGCGAAATGGCGGCGAAATGGAGGATTAACATGATTAAAATTTCTAAGCATTTATATATTCATTGGCTTTTTATTGTTGTTTGGTTTGCCGCGTTTATAAACAGAACTTTGGAAAGTTTTTTTATGAGCTATGCAATAATTACAATTCACGAGCTTTCACATCTTGCGGCTGCAAAATATCTCGGACTGACAATTTCTCATATTATTTTTTATCCGTTCGGATTAAACATGAAGCTTAAAAACGATCTTCTTTACAGTATTTCCGATGAGGTGATTTTATATTTGAGCGGACCTCTTTCCAATGCTCTGATGGCTGTATCGGCGATTGCACTGTCGGGAAAAGTTCCGTGTGCCGTTGACTTTTATTACAGGAATATCGTTTTTTTTGTTATAAATCTTTTGCCCGTAAGTCCCTTAGACGGCGGAATGATTGCAAAAAAATTATTTTGTCACAAGCTTGGATACGAGAGAGGAATCGGATGTACAAAATTTATTTCCGTAGTTTTCGTTTTCTTTCTTGTTTTTTTGTGCTGTAAAGTACTGATGATTGGAGAATTTAACGCATCTTTATGTATATTTACCGCATTTGTTGCGGGAAACATAATTTTTTCGAAGGAAAAGTACAATCGGAACTTCTTAAAGGAGCTGCTTTACTGCAAAAATAAGAGAAATACGAATATATACAATGCTAAAATTATAGGTGCGGCAGAAGAATCAAGCTACCCCGAGATTGCAAAAAAAATTAATATGTCGGATAATTACTTTATTATATTTACAAACGAAAATCAAAAGGTGACAAAAATAATGTCGGAAGATGAGTTAATAGGGTGCATTTTAGACAATAATAATATAAAAATGTAGACTTTTTGCATGATTTGTGTTAGAATATTCATAATGCGGATAGTATTGCTTTTTATAGAATTTGTCAATAAAACAACACAATGTATAAATAATTTTAAAGTTGAAATAATAGAAAACAACAAATATTTTGAAATAAAAAGGGTTTTATAAAAAAATGTCGAATAAAATATTATAACCGCATATATTTATGTGAAGTGTTAAAGTATAAAACTCAGGTTAAAAATTACGGTAAATGATGCGTTTTTAAAGAGGTGATTTTGGTGCCGTATTATCCCGATGATGTTATAAACGAAGTATTTGCGGAAAACGATATAATCGATTATGTGTCGAGATATGTTAAACTAAAGAAAACAGGCAAGGATTACAGCGGTCTGTGCCCGTTTCACAAAGAAAAATCACCGTCTTTTCATGTAAGCCGTGAAAAACAGCTTTTCCATTGCTTCGGATGCGGAGCGAGCGGAAATCTTGTACAGTTTGTTATGAGAAGCGAGGGACTGGATTTTGTCGAGGCGGTAAAGCTGCTTGCGGAGCGCGCCGGTATTAATCTTCCCGAAAATGCAAATGAGGGTTTTGACTCTTCATATGAGCTTAAAAAGAAAGTTTACGAAATGAATAAAATTACGGCACGTTTTTATTATGATACATTGACAAAATCTCCTGAGGGAAAGACAGGATACGCATATTTTGCTCAAAGAAAGATAACGCCGAAAACGATAACCGCTTACGGCTTGGGTTTTGCTCCTGAGAGCGGGAATGCTTTATACCGATTGTTAAAGAAATCGGGATACGGTGATGATGAGATAATAAATGCGGGACTTGCCGTTAAACGTGATGATAAAATATATGACAAATTCAGAAACAGAGTAATGTTTCCCATTATAGATTTACGAGGAAACATAATCGGATTCGGGGGAAGAATAATGGGAAATGCTCCCGAACAGGGAGAATACAAGATACCGAAATATTTAAATTCGGCGGAAACGCCTGTTTTTAATAAGGGCAGAAATTTATTTTCGCTGAATTTTGCAAAAAAGTCAAGCCCCTATTCCATAATACTTGTTGAGGGATATATGGATGTTATAACCGTATATCAGGCAGGCATAACAAACGTTGTCGCAACTTTGGGAACGGCTCTTACAGAGAATCAGGCAAAATTATTGATGAAATACTGTAATGAGATATTAATATGCTACGATTCGGACGGACCGGGGCAGAAAGCGACAATCAGAGCTATAGAAATAATAAATTCCGTCGGAGGACGCTCAAGAGTCATAAAGCTTAAGGGTGCAAAGGATCCTGACGAATACATAAAGGCAAACGGGGCGGCACAGTTTTTAAAGGCTGTTTCGGATGCCGCAGCATCCACTCAATTTCGTCTGGGGCTTTTGAGGACAAAGTATTCTCTTGATTCCCCGGAGGGAAAAGCCCTTTTTGTAAAAGAAGCGGTTGAGGTTTTGCAAAGCGTTCAAGACGCTGTTGAGGTGGATGCGTATATAAATCAGATTGCCGATGAAACACAGGTAAACAGGGACGCAATTTACAGCGAATTCAGAAAGAAGAAGGCTTCCGACGCAAGACGTATTGCCGATGAGGAAAGGATAGACCGAGGGAAATGGAAAAAGAACGAAGAATTGACTGTACCTGTTGAAATACCACCAATGATTGTAGGCGCTGAAAAGAAATTGATTTTTCTTATGGTTGAAAATAAAAAAGTTGTCGGCGAGGTTCAAAAGGCCTTTTCAAGTGATGACTTTTCAACAGACATACACCGAAAGCTTGTTAAAATGATTTATGAACTGAAAGATGAAAATAAGAAGATAGAGCCTTCCATGCTTGTAAACGGCTTTGAGGGAAAAGAGGTGAATTATGTTTCCGATATTTTCTATAATCTTGAAGAATATAAGGATTTGAACGGAACGGTATCGGAGCTTATTTATAATATAAAAACCGAAAAAATCAAAAGCCGAATGGTTAATGAAAAGAATCCGGAGATTATCTCGGAGCTTATAAAACAACTGTCCGAGCTGAAATCGGAAAACCGGTCAACGTGAAAAAAACAAAACGGTTTACTTTATCGGAAAAACAATGCGGCAGGCAATCCTGTGTAAGAATACTATTATTGTAGATTTTTGCCGATAATAAAAAACGACGGTTTTGTAAAATATATAAATGTTATCGCTTAATTCGGAAAGGAATGGATATTGGGAATGGCGAATATAGAAAACAAGAAAAGCGTGATTAAAGGACTGCTTGATAAGGGAAAGAAAAAAGGATTATTGACGCATAACGAAATTGCGACCGCTTTGGAGGAATTTGACATTTCGCCCGAAGAAATGGAAGCAATCTATGATTTGTTGGAAAAGGAAAGCGTTGAAGTTGTTGAAGATCTTGAAAAGGAACTTGAAGAAATAGAAGTTTCAAAGGAAGAATTGGAGGATTTATCCATTCCGGAGGGTGTAAGTCTTGATGATCATGTAAAAATGTATCTTAAAGAAATTGGAAAGGTTAATCTTCTCGACTCAAATCAGGAAGCGGAGCTTGCACGAAAAATGGCTGACGGCGACGAGGAAGCGAAGAAAAAGCTTGCCGAAGCAAATCTAAGACTTGTTGTCAGCATTGCAAAAAGATATGTGGGCAGAGGTATGCTTTTCCTTGACCTTATTCAGGAGGGAAATTTGGGACTTATTAAGGCTGTAGATAAGTTTGATTATACAAAGGGCTATAAATTCAGCACCTACGCAACCTGGTGGATAAGACAAGCCATAACAAGGGCGATTGCGGATCAGGCAAGGACGATAAGAATACCCGTTCATATGGTTGAAACAATAAATAAGCTTGTAAGAGTATCAAGACAGCTTGTGCAGGAGCTGGGCAGAGAGCCGACTATGGAGGAGCTTTCAAAAGAACTTAATATGTCTATTGACAAGGTAAGAGAAATTTCAAAAATTTCTCAGGAGCCTGTTTCCTTGGAAACACCTATCGGTGAGGAAGAGGACAGCCATTTGGGAGATTTTATTCCCGATGATGATGCTCCCGCACCGTCGGATGCGGCAAGCTTTGTATTATTGAAGGAACAGCTTGTAGAGGTTTTGAAAACCCTTACGCCTCGTGAAGCAAAGGTATTGAAGCTTCGTTTCGGATTGGAGGACGGCAGACAGAGAACCCTTGAAGAAGTGGGCAAGGAATTTAATGTTACCCGTGAGAGAATCAGACAAATTGAAGCAAAGGCTTTGAGAAAACTCCGTCATCCGAGCAGAAGCAAAAAGCTTAAGGATTATCTTGATTAATTGATTATCCTTAGTGCATACATATTATGTAAAATAATTATTTTCAAAACAGATAAAATACTATTTGTTTTGAAAAATCGGAGGATATATGGATTGGTTGGAAGTTACAATATTTACATCGGCAGAAGGGATAGAGCCTGTCTGCGGAAATTTGTATCAGCTGGGGATAACCGGAGTTGAGATAGAGGACGAGGCTGATTTTAAGAATTTTTTGGAGGAAAATCATCAATATTGGGATTATGTTGATGATGAGCTTGTTAAGGAAAAGGAAAAAGAGACCTGCGTAAAAGCTTATGTAAGCGATAATGCGTCGGGCAATGAAGTGCTTTTGTCAATAAGAGAAGCTATGAGAGCTTTGAAAGAATTTGATAAGGATAACGCTTTCGGACGCTTGGAAATTTCCGTGGGGAATATGTCGGAAGAGGATTGGGCAAACAACTGGAAGAAGTTTTTTCATCCCATTAAGGTCGGCAAAAAAATACTTATTAAGCCGGAATGGGAGGAGCTTACCGAAGAAACCGACAGAACGGTATTCAATATAGATCCGGGTATGACCTTCGGAACAGGTTCTCACTATACGACACAGTTGTGTATTGAAGAATTGGAAAAGTATGTTGATGAAACAAAAAATGTTCTTGATTTAGGCTGCGGAAGCGGCATACTTTCTCTTATATCGATTATGTTGGGAGCAAAATCCGCATTGGCTGCAGATATCGATCCAAACTGCGCAAGCGTGGTCAAGAGTAATGCGGAGAAAAATAATATAGATAAGGACAAAATTGAAGTTTTGTCAGGCAATATAATAACCGACGAGAAGCTGCAAAATTACATAGCAAAAAATAAATATCCGCTTATTTATGCAAATATTGTTGCTGACGTAATTATCGGTATTCTTCCTCTTGTAAAAAAATGTATTGCCGATGACGGAATATTTATTACATCGGGAATAATTGAGGACAGAGTTGACGATGTTAAAAAGGCTCTTAAGGAAAACGGCTTTGCGGTAAAGGAAATTAAAAAGCGCAAAGACTGGGTGTGCATGGTTTGTACTGTTAAAAAAAACGGTGTCGGGAGTAATATAACCATACACAATGTGGGTGTGTCCGACGGTGCTGTTTCCTATAATTCATATTTGATTACAGGTGAAAAAAACATATTGATTGATACCGTTCCTGAGGCTTATGCGGATAAGCTTATAAATAATATTCAGAAAATTGCAAAGACGGAAAATATCGATTATTTTATATTGAATCACACCGAACAGGACAGAAGCGGCGCATTGAAAAAGCTGCTAAAGCTGAATAAGAACGCAGTTGTTGCCGCCACCTTGGCAGGCCTTAAAAATATAGAGGAACAGATTAATTGCGATTTCAAAAGTCTGCTTATAAAAAATAATTCGGAGTTAAAAATAGATTCGCAAAACAGCCTTAAATTTATTATTACTCATAATATGAACTGGCCCGATTCCATGATGACGTATTATGAAAGGGAAGGAATACTCTTTTCATGTGACGGTTTTTCAAAGGAAAACCGTGAGAACGGATTATATGAATATTATAAGAAGCATTTAAGTCCTTTAAATGAGTATGTTTATAATGCCGCAAAGCTGCTTAAACAATATAAAATAAAGAAAATATATCCGGGAAGCGGAAGTATAATCATTAACGCAGACGACGCAATTGAGGCATATTGCAGCTGGAGCAGGCCACATAAGGGAAGAAAGAAAAAGATTACCTTGATATATGCGTCAGAGTCTGGAAATACAAAAAAAGCGGCTGAATATGCAAAAAAATTTTTCGAAGATAAAAATAATATAAAATTTACGGTGATTGACGCACAGAAGGAGGACGAAGAAAACATACTTGAGCGTATATACGCTTCAGCGGGAGTTATCTTTGCCTCGCCGACAATAAACAGAAATATGCATGATTCCGTTGCGAATATATTATTTAAAATGAATCATTTTAAAATCAGAAATAAATTATTTGCCTCATTCGGTTCTTACGGTTGGAGCGGCGAAGCGCCAAAGCTAATTTATTCGGTTTTGAAAGCAAGACATTTTACAACATATAATCAGCCGTTTAAATTTTTATTTGCACCTGATAACGAAACTTACGATGAGTTTGACGTGTACTTAAACGGTTTTTATGAAAAAGTAATGAACTTGTGATATACGCTTGACTTTTTTTACAAAAAATATTATACTATAGAATGTATAAAAAAAGAAGTATCGGATCTTCTTTATGTGTGGAGAAAAAAGTCTGCTATATTAACAAGTTTGAAAGTGAGGAATATTTTCATGCCTAAGTTTTTTGTGCCGAGAGAAAATATTCGTGATGATAAAATTATAATCAACGGAGAAGATGTTGCGCATATAAAAAAGGTTTTACGTTTGGGAATAGGCGATGAGATTACCATGTGTGACGGCGTCGGAAGGGATTATTCGGCGAAAATACACAGTATTGAGGATAAAGAAATTACTTGCGGCATAATATCGGAAAGAAAGTCTGATACCGAGCCTAATATTAAGGTTACAATATATCAGGGTATTCCCAAAGGCTCAAAAATGGATTATATAATTCAAAAGACAACGGAGCTGGGAATTACAAAAATAGTACCGTGTATTATGTCAAGGTGCGTTGTCAAAATCGAATCGGAAAAGGACGCATTGAAAAAACAGAGCCGTTGGCAGAAGATAGCGGAGGAGGCGGCAAAGCAGTCGGGCAGAGGAATTATTCCCGAAGTTTGTATGCCTTGTACCTTTTCGGAGGCGGTGCAGATGATGAAACAAGATGATATTTGTTTTGCGCCTTATGAATGTGAGGAAACAAACACATTAAAGAATACGCTGTCATTATGCGATAACCCTTTAAGCGTTTCCTTTATGATAGGTCCGGAGGGCGGTTATGCGGCGAATGAAGCCGAACAATTAAAGCAGTATAATATTCCTCCAGTCACCCTGGGAAAACGTATTCTACGAACAGAAACGGCCGGAGAAGCGGTATTGTCTATGGTAATGTATGAAATAGGCGATATTAATTTACCACACTAAGGATTTAATTGTTTTACAAATAATTTGAAAGGATTTTACCGAAATGTCTATTAAAAAGAAAAATCAGGAACAGCTGTTAAACAGGATTCTCATAAATATTGGTATAGGGATTTTAGCATACATATTTCTATATATAATGTATGCAAAGTTTTATATGATGCCGTCATTAATATTTGCAGCTGTATTTTTTATACTTGCTGTTGCAGGATATATATTATCGGCGAAAAAAATAGCCGATGTCAAAAATTATGCTCATATGTTTATCGCCTTTACGCTTTGTATGTTATTTACAAGTCTTTCGAGAATTTTCGGAACTGTGTTGGGTATAGAAAAATTTATGGAGCTGATTAATTCGTCATATTTCTTTAAGATGCTTGTGAACAGCAGATACGAGGTTATGCTCGTTTCATGGCTTGGAGGTATTTATTTGGTCGGAATGATTATATATAATTCCGTTTTGATTTACAAAGCAGGGAATAAAAGAAAATAATTTTTACAGCGCTTCATTTTGAAGTGCTGTTATTTTAAGGTGAGGCTGAATATGAGTTTATATAAATATTTTTATCCGGAATACAGCTTTAAAAGCGTTGCGGATATTGACGTGCAAAAGCTGAAGAAGAATGGAATCAAACTGGTTTTATTGGATATAGATAACACGCTTGTGCCGTATACCAGTCCCGATCCCGATGATAATGCGCTTTCTTTTTTAAACAGCTTAAAGGATAATCAAATAGAATTTTCTTTTGTTTCCAATAACAAAAAGAACAGAGTCGAAAGGTTTAATAAAAACATCGGAGCAAGATATGTTTACAAAGCGAAAAAACCGCTTTTGTACGGAATAAATAAAATGATTAAGGAGCATGGCGTCACAAAAGACGAAACCGCGCTTATAGGTGATCAGATATTTACCGATATATGGGGAGGAAGAAGAGCGGGAGTTACTACTTTCTTGGTTCAGCCCATAAAAGAGGTTGACACATTGTTTTTTAAATTTAAAAGATACTATGAAAAAAAGGTAATAAACAGCTACGACAAATATAAAAGCAAGTCTTTGTAAGAAAATATATTTAATTAAATTTGTGCCGCTTTTGCGGCGGAATGGAGAAAAAAATGCAAGAGGTAACGGGTAAAACTAAACAGCTGGCTATTTTGGGGAATCCTGTTTCCCACAGCTTTTCGCCGCAAATGCAGAATTTTATGGCGGAAAAGACAGGAATTGATTGCGTATATACGGCGCTTGAGGTTAATGAAAATGAATTTGAAAACGCTGTAAAGGGTTTAAGAGCAATGAATTTCAGAGGGGTAAATATTACATCTCCTTTCAAATTTCAGGCGTATAAGCTTATGGATGTTCTTTCGGATAAGGCAAAAAAATTCGGTTCGGTAAATACCTGCGTAAATCGTGACGGAGTTTTGTACGGATATAATACCGATGCGGACGGATTTTATCGTTCCCTTTTATATAATAATATCCGGGTTAAGGATAGGGATATACTTTTTATAGGTGCCGGCGGTGCTACACAGCCTGTTATGATTTTGTTTGCGCAGGAGGGTGCAAGAAGTATTACAATACAGAACAGAACAGCTGAAAAAGCACAAAAAATTGCCGATTATACCAAATCGGTAACAGGCTATGATGTTAAAGTCGGAATCGAAAACAGACATTACGATGTTGTTATAAACACAACAACCTGCGGAATGCATCCTCAGGAAAATCTTCTTCCCATAGATAATATCGATTTTATCGATTCCGATACTGCTGTTGCCGATATGATATACAATCCGGAAAAAACCTTGTTTCTTCAAAAAGCGGAAGAAAAGGGAGCAAAAATTGTAAACGGTCTTGGTATGCTTATTTTCCAGGGAATAATTGCTTTTGAACTGTTTACCGATACAAAGCTTGACGATTCCATATATAAAGATATTCTGAAAGAAGTATTTCATAAAACGGAAATAAAGTAATATTAGAAATTTTTAACATTGAATTATTAGTGACATAAGACGGCGAAATGGAGGATTAACGTGAAAAATATAGTTTTAACCGGATACATGGCAAGCGGAAAAACAACTACAGGTAAGCTGCTGTCAAAAAGGCTTGATATGAATTTTTTGGATACCGATGAAATAATATCCGAAAATGAGGATATGAGCATAAATGAAATCTTTGAAAAATACGGTGAGGCATATTTCAGAAAGGCGGAAAATGAGCTGTCAAAAAAGCTTATGAGCGTTACCGATTCAATTATTTCCACAGGCGGCGGATTTGTGTTAAATAAAGAAAATATTGAAAATTTAAGAAGCTGTGGTGTAATAATAAATCTTGCGGTATCTGATAATACGGTAAAAAAAAGATATGCAGAGGCTCAGGCTACACGGCCGCTTATTAAGAATGAAAATATAGACGCAATTTTAAAAAGATTCAACGACAGAAAAGAATTTTATGCAAACTGCGACGCCGCCGTTTTGATAAATGAAACGGACAGTGCGGAATATGTTTGCGAAAAGGTAATTGAAGCATATAAAAATTTTTTAAACAAGGAAAGGAAATGAAATTATGAAAGCACTTTTCGGACCTGCCGGAAACGGTGAATTATTCTATGATAAAGGACACAAAGCGTCGGAGGAAATGCCTGCATTTTTGGAGGACTACGGTCTTGACGCTTATGAGTACCAATGCGGAAACGGAGTAAGAATCGGAGAAGCAACCGCAAAAAAAATAGGGGAGGAAGCAAAAAAGCATAATATTGTAATGAGTCTTCATTCACCGTATTATATAAGCCTTGCAAATCCCGATGAAGAAAAACGTGCAAAGAGCATAGATTATATTATGCAGAGTATGGCGGCGGTTAAGGCAATGGGGGGAAATCGTGTTGTTGTTCACAGCGGAGCATTAATGAAGATGACAAGAGAGGAGGCTCTTGCAAATGCCTGCGTTACCGTAAGAGAGGCTGTAAAAGCCGCAGATGAAAACGGATTTTTCGATATTCATATGTGTCTTGAAACAATGGGGAAAATTAATCAGTTGGGAAGCCTTGACGAGGTTATGGAGCTTTGCTCAATAGATGAAAGGTTATTGCCTACAATAGATTTCGGTCATCTGAATGCAAGAACTTTGGGAGGTCTTTCGACATATGAGGATTTCCTTCATGTTTTTGATACTATTGAAAACAAGCTCGGTTCGGACAGACTTAAGATTTTTCACTGTCATTTCAGTCACATTGAGTATACAAAGGGAGGAGAAAAAAAGCATTTGACCTTTGAGGATAAGGTTTACGGACCTTTCTTTGATTATGTTGCCGAAATAATATATAAAAAGAATCTTGCGCCGACAATTATATGCGAATCGGCAGGAACGCAGATTGAGGACGCTCTTTCAATGAAAAACACACTGAAAGAAAAATATTCCGCCGAACGGTAAAGATAATATTTATATCTCGTAATAGTATAAATATATTGGACAAACGGTTTGTTTTGAGGTAAAATAAAATAGATTGAAAAAAAATGTATTTACGATACCGTCGAAAAACGGTTGGATGAAGGTGAAAACAAAAGGAGAAATTTAAATGCCTATTATTTTTGATGAAACAAGAAAATTATTTCATTTATCAACTTTAAAAACATCATATGTTTTTATGATTTTGGAAAACGAGATTCTGATGCATCTTTATTACGGAAAAAAGCTTGATAATTTAGAGGGCATAGAAAAAAATACATTTATTTCGGACAGGGCTTTTTCGGCAGTGAATAAAGAAAACGGAATTTCTTCGGACTGCATACCTCAGGAATACAGCTTCTACGGCAGCAGCGATTTAAGAAAGCCGGCTTTTCATGCACAGTATGTGGACGGAAGCAGAATAACGAGAATGAAGTATGTAAGTCATAAAATTATAGACGGTAAACCAAAATTAAAGGGATTGCCGTCAACCTATGTGGAAACGGACGATGAGGCAAAAACTCTTGAAATTAAAATGAAGGATTCCTTAACGGGACTTGTGCTTATATACCGATACAGCGTATATTCGGAGATTGATGCCATAACAAGAAGTGTAACGGCTGTTAATGAGGGAAATACCGATATAAACATAAAAGCAATAATGAGCATGAGTATTGATTTTGACAATTCGGATTATGATTTGATTCATTTGAGCGGCGCATGGGCAAGAGAACGTTTTGTTAAACGTGTACCTTTGAATGAGAACAGAATACAGATTGAAAGCAGAAGGGGGTCAAGCTCGCACCACCACAGTCCTTTTATAGCACTTGCGGAAAAAATGCCGATGAAAAGCAAGGAAGTGTATACGGCTTCAGTCTTGTTTACAGCGGTAATTTTGAGGCAGGAGCGGAGGTCGATACCTATGATTTTGCAAGAGTATACATGGGTATTAATTCCTTTGATTTTAACTGGCTTTTAAAGCCGGGAGAGGAATTTAACGCACCTGAAACCGTAATGGTTTATTCCGCACACGGCTTGGGTGAAATGTCAAGAACTTATCATAAATTATACAGAACACGTCTTTGCAGAGGAAAATACAGAGATATTGAAAGACCGATATTAATAAATAACTGGGAGGGTACATATTTCGATTTCAATGAAGAAAAAATTTTAAATATAGCAAAGACAGCTAAAAAAGCCGGGGTTGAGCTTATGGTTCTTGATGACGGATGGTTCGGAAAGCGTAATGACGACAGAAGCTCTCTCGGTGACTGGTATGTTAACAAGGAAAAGCTCCCCAACGGAATCGGCGGATTGGCTAAAAAAATAAATGATTTGGGAATGATGTTCGGATTGTGGTTTGAGCCTGAAATGATTTCACCGGACAGTGATTTGTACAGAGAACATCCCGACTGGTGTCTGCACGTTGAGGGAAGAGAAAGAAGCGAGGGAAGAAATCAGCTTATTTTAGACCTTTCAAGAGAGGATGTATGTGATTATATTATCGATTTTATGACCGATTATTTAAAAAATGCGCCGATTTCATATATCAAATGGGATATGAACAGAAATATGACGGAAATCGGTTCGGCACTTTTGCCGCCCGAAAGGCAGGAGGAAACGGCTCACAGATATATGCTTGGACTTTATAAGATTCTTGAAAAGCTTACTTCTGAATTTCCCGACGTATTGTTTGAAGGATGTTCGGGAGGCGGCGGAAGATTTGATGCCGGAATGCTGCCGTATTTTGTGCAGTATTGGACAAGCGATGATACCGATGCGGGTATGAGAATGTATATTCAGCACGGAACAAGCATGGTTATGCCGTCATCAACAATGGGTTCGCACGTTTCGGCTGTACCCAATCATCAGACGGGAAGAACAAGCTCGTTAAAGACAAGGGGTGCGGTAGCAATGTGCGGTCAGTTCGGATATGAGCTTGACGTTACCCAAATGACCGATGAAGAGCTTTCGGAAATTGCACAACAGATTAAGGAGTATAAGGAAATCAGAGAGGTTGTGCATAAAGGTGATATGTACAGATTAGAGTCACCGTTTGAAGGAAGAAATACTGTTTGGGAATACGTTTCTGAGGATAAGAACACAGTTGTTCTTTTCAGATTTACAACCGAATCGTTGCCGGCATACAGATCGGTTAAAGAAAAATTTGAGGGTTTGGAAGAGAACGCATTATATGTAAGACGTGATAACGGTGAAATATACAGCGGCAGCGTTCTTATGAACTGCGGTATACTTTTCAAAAATCAGCAGGATTTTGACAGCGAAATTGTTATATTTGATAAAAAGTGCGATGAGTAAAATACAGCATGGTTTCGCAAAACCGTTTGTTCAGCAGACATTACATTATTATTTGTGCCGTCGTAAGGCTTTGGAATGGAGATATACATGAGAATTTCAGAATTGTTTGAAAAAAAAATACCGACATTATCTTTTGAGGTTTTTCCGCCGAAAACAGATGATGCCTTTGACAGCGTAAAGTACGCAACGGAGGAAATTGCTAAAATAAATCCGGACTTTATGAGTGTTACCTACGGAGCGGGGGGAGGAACGAGCAAGCATACGCTTGCGATTGCAAAAAATCTAAAAAATAAATACAATGTCACACCCCTTGCGCATTTAACCTGTGTTTCGTCAACAAAAGAAATGATACAAAATCAGCTCAAGCTTTTATCGGAAAACGGAATTGAAAATATACTCGCATTAAGAGGAGATATTCCCCGGGGAATAGATTACAGTGACTTTGATTATAAATATGCAAGCGATTTGATAAAGGATATAAAAAGCTTCGGAGATTTTTGTATAGGAGGAGCCTGTTATCCCGAGGGACACGTTGAATCGGCGAATCAGAAAGAGGATATATGTGCCTTGAAAACAAAGGTTGAAGCCGGATGTGAGTTTTTAACAACACAGATGTTTTTCGATAATAACATACTTTATAATTTTTTGTACAAAATAAGGGAAGCCGGAATAAGAGTGCCTGTTGTTGCAGGAATTATGCCTGTTACGAACGGAAAGCAAATAGCAAGAATATGCAAGCTTTCGGGAACATATCTGCCTCAGCGCTTTAAATCGATAGTTGATAAATTCGGGGATTTTCCGGAGGCTATGAAACAGGCCGGAATTGCCTATGCAACCGAGCAGATAATTGATTTGCTTGCAAACGGAGTAAACAACATACATATTTATTCCATGAATAAACCCGATGTGGCAGAACAGATAAAGGGTAATTTGACAGATATTTTAACGGTGAGGCAATAAATGAATAAGAAATTTGTACCGGAACGGTTCAGTATGGATTTTAAGGATTTAAATTTCAGATATTCGGAAATAGCCAGATATATGTATTCCTATAACAAGCAGGAGGAGCTTAAAGGACTTATATCGGAGTGTCTTCGTGAATGTGAAAACAGTTTCAGTCCGAGAGGTGTGTATTTAAGGCTTCCGGTAAAGATTAAAGAAAACAATATTAATCTTTCGGCATTTTCCGTAAAATCGGACGGATTGGCAAAGCTTTTGAATGAATCGGATGAATGTGTACTGTTTGGTGCCACCGTCGGAATTGATATTGACAGGATAATAAAAAAATATTCGGTTATCAGTCCTGTAAAGGCACTGACCTTTAATGCTATCGGAACTGAAGTTTTGGAGTGCTTCTGCGATGAGTTGTGCGCCTATGTTAAGAGTAATCTCGGAAGAAACACAACAAACAGATTTTCACCCGGATACGGTGATTTGTCTTTGGAAATACAGAAGGATATTTTCAATACCTTAGAGCTTCCAAAAAATATAGGAATAACTTTAACGCAAAATCTTGCAATGGTCCCGTCAAAGTCGGTAACGGCAATATTCGGAGTGTCGGATAAGGATTGCCCCAAAGAAAAGAAATGCAGTGAGTGCAGTATGCATGGATGTAAATTTAAATACTGAATTTGAGTGGTAATAAAACACAAAAAAATAAATCCGATTTTATTCTGAGTTATGAAAAACAACTATAATAAATGAAAAGAAAAATAATGCTTGCATTTATTTTAAAAATATTATATAATATTTTA
Organism: Clostridia bacterium; assembly: GCA_034101885.1. Taxonomy (GTDB): domain Bacteria; phylum Bacillota; class Clostridia; order UBA1381; family UBA1381; genus RGIG1988. The sequence continues at coordinate 27,808 of JAXEIW010000063.1, forward strand.
ATACAAACAAATATAATGTAAAACAGAAAGGAAGAAAGAAATGTTAGGATTTATTACAGCATATGCGGATGAAGCGGCTAATGCGGCGGCAGGAACACCACAGGAAGGCGGAGTTGCGGGATTGCTTATAAGCTTTTTGCCTATGATTTTGATTTTCGTTCTTTTATACTGGATGATGATCAGACCGCAGAAAAAACAGCAAAAACAGCAGCAGGCTATGAGAGCTGCATTAAAGGTTGGAGATAAGGTTGTAACAATCGGCGGCATTTGCGGCAAGGTTGCAAAGATTAAGGACGATTTTGTATATATTGAATCGAGTATGCCGGGAGCACCCGATGAAAAATCTTATATTAAATTTAAGAAGAATGCAATTGAAAGCGTAGAAAAGCAAATTGAAGAATAATATCAAAATCTTCGTAATATATATTAATTATAAAAATATATGTTACGGAGGTTTTTTTATGTCTGATGATAAAAAACTGAATATCAGGGGAATACTGAAGGGTGTACTTATTGCACTTGCAATAACGGTTGTTTTTGTGATTATAATTGCGCTGATTTGCTATTTTGCCGACATTTCGGACGGTGTAATAGCTATAATGCTTTATGTTGTCGGTGCGGTAAGTGTTTTTACAAGCTCTCTGTTTCTTGCAAAGAGCATTACAACAAAAGGTATGCTTCACGGATTGATTTTGGGTTTGGGATATTTTATGGTAATATTTATCCTTTCCGCTGTTTTCAAAAAGCAGGTTACGGCAAATACCAAATTGTTTGTTTCTCTTATTTCGGCATTGGCAAGCGGAATGTTGGGAGGTATAATGGGAGTTAATACAAATGATTGATTTATGTGCTTTGGTATTTTCGGACAATCAAAGGTACTATATTAAAATAACGGTTGAAATTGCGGGCAACAAAAAACCGGCAACTTAACAATTGTTATTTTCAATAATCAATCATCTAAACTATATTTTAAAAACTGAATTTTAACAAAAAATCAAATTAGAAAAAAATACTTGCATTAAATACTTGATATATTGGAGTTGATATGTTATAATAATAAGATACAAAAGCGTTTGCTTTATGAGATGAACGGAGGTGAAAGCTTTGAAAATAACAGATGATATGATAAAAAGCATTTGCTCGCCGACTATATACAAGCGAGGCATGGAGTATTTCAAAGATGGCAGAGTGCATATAAAATCAAGAGAGGAATCGGCGATTACCGCTATTGTAGATGATGAGGAAATATATAATATAAGAATTAATTTTCAAGACAAAGCAATTCACGACTGTATGTGTACCTGTCCGTATTATCAGACTATGGGGACAAACTGCAAGCATATTGTCGCCGTTTTAAAGAAAAGACAGACAGAAATAAACGACGGAGAAAATTATAAGGATGAAAATGATAAATTGGCTCAAAACTTGTGTATGGAATTTGCAAACAGCCTGTTTGAAAAGGAAAGATTAAATTTGGGTTACGAGTTAAATATTAATACCGATCAGAAGCGCAGGTGCAGCTTTTATATAGATATTTCATGCGGCTTTTCGGAATTAAAGCCGGTAAACGGAGTTGACAGCTTTATAGAAAGCTATATAAACGGAACCGATTTTAAAATTTCAAAGCACACTGCGGTAAATTCGGCAAAATATTCACTTTCGGAAAATGACGAAAAAATCATGGATATACTGGCAGAGGCATATCAGAATAAGTTGAATTCGGGAATGTATGTGCGCAGAGTTTTCCAGTCAATGATTGCTCCCGCAACAGCAAAAAGACTTATGCCGCTGCTGATTAATTCGGAGTGCTCCGTGAACCTTAACGGAATTAACATATTAGGGTTGCAGGTTATGGAGGAGGATCCCGATATTGTTATCGATATAAACGCAACGGACGATGAAATAACTCTTAATGTGTTTGAAAGCGGAACGGCTCTTTTTCCTGACGGAAGCTGGTTTATATATGAAAATTGCCTGTATCATACAACTCCTGAATGGAGAGGGTGGTTTATGCCGATTTATAATTCGCTTATGTCAGAGTCAAGAACTCAGATTGATTTTAAGGGAAATTCAAGAATAGAATTTGCAACCTATGTTTATCCGAAAATAAGAAATAAACGGGGCGTTGCAACCACAGGTTTGGATTCTATTGTTATAAATGAGAAGCCTGTTTTTTCGGTGTATCTTGATTATAAGAAGTTTACATTATCGGCCGTGGTAAAGGCCGCATATGGAAATATAAATGTCCGTCCCATGAAAGAAATACGGGACAGTAAAAAAATAGTCATAAGAGATTTGCAGGCAGAAAGCAAGGTATTATCGTTTTTTTCACAGTTTTCACGGGAAGAGGACACATTTACTGCCAATGATAATAAAATAATATATGAGTTTGCATCGGAGAGCATAAACGAATTAAAAAAATATGCAGATGTTTACACCGATAAAAGCTTTGATAATATATATAAAAAAGAAACCGATAATATTGAGGTTAATGTAAATTACGAAAAAACAACCGATTTGTTGAAGGTTGATTTTAAAACAGAACTGTCATCGGAAGAGCTTGCCGGAATATTAAGAGCCATAAAGCTAAAAGAAAAGTATTATCGTTTTAAAGACGGAAGCTTTATGGATTTGAACGGTAAAAATACTGAAAAATTCAAGCTCCTCGATAATTTCGGCTTTACCGATAAGGATATTAAAAATAAAGAAAAAATTCTTTCAAAGTATCATATGCTGTATATAGAAGCTTTGAAGCATGAGGGAAAGGTTGAGTCGGATTCTGCCTTTGATTCGCTGATAAGCAGCATAAAAAACATAAAGGCGGATATCCCTTTATACCTTCAAAAGGTTTTGAGAGAATATCAAAAGGAAGGCGTAAACTGGTTAAAGCAGATGTCCGAGCTTGGATTCGGAGGAATACTTGCCGATGATATGGGCTTGGGAAAAACTCTTGAGGTTATTGCCTTTGTAATGAGCGAAAAGAAGAAAAAGCCTGCTCTTGTTGTTGCTCCGAGCGCATTGGTGTATAACTGGCTTAATGAAATAAACAAGTTTACGCCCGATGCAAAGAAAAAAATAATAGACGGTACAAAAGAGGAAAGAAAAAAATCCCTTGAAGATATTTACGGTTATGATTTTATAATTACCTCCTATCCGCTCTTAAGACGTGATATTGAAATGTATTCGGAGCTTGAATTTTCTTATCTTTTCATCGATGAGTCACAGCATATTAAGAATCCCGATACCATGAATGCGAAAACGGTAAAAAAAGTAAAAGCCGAAAGAAAATTTGCACTTTCGGGAACACCCATAGAAAATCGTTTATCCGAGCTGTGGAGTGTGTTTGATTTTGCGATGAAAGGATATTTGCATACAAGGAAGGAATTTTCTCAAAATTATGAATATGCTCAAAACTCACCGGAGCATGATGATGCATTGGAGGAGCTTCGTAAAAAGGTCACTCCTTTTATATTAAGACGAATGAAAGCGGACGTGCTTGAAGAACTGCCGGAAAAAATAGAAAATACAATATATTCCGATTTTATCCCGGAACAAAAGAGAATGTATGAAGCATACCTTGCATATGCAAAAAATGAAATAGGAGGACTGCTTGAAAAAGGCGATTCTCAAATGAAAATTCTTACTATTTTGTTAAGACTGCGACAAATATGCTGTTATCCGGGATTGTTTGATACCTCATATGAAAAGGACAGCGGAAAGCTCATACTATTGGACGAGCTTGTTGACTCCGCAACCTCTCAGGGGCACAGGCTTTTGATTTTTTCACAGTTCACATCAATGCTTGATGTTATAAAAAAACGATTATACAAAAACGGATATGATTGTTTTTATATTGACGGTAAAACGCCGGCAAAAATAAGAACCGAGCTTGCACAGAAATTTAATGACGGAGAAAAAAATATATTTTTAATTTCATTAAAGGCGGGAGGAACGGGACTTAACCTTACCGGTGCGGATACGGTTATACATTTTGATCCGTGGTGGAATCCTGCCGTTATGGAACAGGCATCGGACAGAGCATACAGAATAGGGCAGAAAAAGGCAGTACAGGTTATAAAGCTTGCGGTTAAAGGCTCTATCGAGGAAAGAATACTTGAATTACAGGAAAAAAAGAGAAATCTTGCCTCTGCGGTAATACAAAAAAACGAAAAAACAATTTCGGGACTTACAAGAGAAGAAATTCTGTCGCTTTTCGAATGAGCGCCGATTTCAATAAATATAACGTAGGATTAAAAGTGTATGCCGCATATATGGGGCGGCGGAATGGAGAGTTAAATGGATTTTGACAGACTGAATGAAATGCAAATTGAAGCCGTAAAAACCACAAACGGACCTGTTTTGATTCTTGCGGGTGCCGGAAGCGGAAAAACAACGGTTTTGGTAAACAGAATAGCTTATATTCTTGAACACGAAGGTGTTTCTCCGTATAATATACTTGCAATTACTTTCACAAATAAAGCGGCAAGTGAAATGAAAACAAGGGTTGAAAATCTTATAGGCGGTGCGGCAAGCGGAATGTGGATAAGCACATTTCACTCATGCTGTGTAAAAATTCTCAGAAGCTGCATAGACTATATGGGATTTTCAAGTAACTTTGTCATATATGATTCCGACGATTCAAAATCGGTTATCAAGGAATGTTTAAAGGAGCTGAATCTTGATGATAAGGTTTTCAATCCGAGGGCTGTTGCGGCTCAAATCAGCAGAGCCAAGGACGAGCTTGTTTCATGGGAGGAATACAAGGCCGTAAATCTTAAGGATTATCGGCTTTCAAAAATTGCGTCGGTGTATGAGTTGTATCAGAAAAAGCTTTTAAAAAACAATGCTCTTGATTTTGATGATATAATATTTTTCACTGTGAAAATATTCAAAGAGCATGAAGAAGTTCTGAAAGCATATCAAAAACGTTTTGAATATATTATGGTGGACGAGTATCAGGATACAAGCACGGCACAGTATATGTTAATCAGTATGCTTGCAAAAGAAACAAGGAATATATGTGTTGTGGGAGATGACGATCAGAGCATATATAAATTCAGAGGGGCAAATATAAGAAATATCCTTGACTTTGAAAAGGAATTCAGTGATGCCAAGGTTATAAAGCTTGAACAGAATTATCGTTCCTCGCAAAGTATATTGAATGCCGCAAACTCCGTAATTAAAAACAACAGAGAAAGAAAGGCAAAGGCTCTTTGGACAAGCAATGAAAAGGGAGAAAAGATAACGGTTTATACCGGATATGATGAAAGAAACGAAGCTTTATTCGTTGCAAAAGAAATAAATAAAGCTGTTGAGCAGGGGGCAAAGTATTCCGATTTTGCGGTATTGTACAGAACCAATGCCCAGTCCCGTGTGATTGAAGATGAATTTGTGAAAAACGTTGTTCCTTACAGGGTTTTGTCAGGTCTTCGTTTCTACGACCGAAAGGAAATAAAGGATATTATAGCATATCTGCGTGTGATTTTAAATCCCGATGATGATGTAAGCCTGTTAAGAATAATAAACGAGCCGAAACGGGGAATAGGTAAAACCACAACGGATAAGGCTGTATTTTTGGGAAATTATCACAACAAAAGTATTTTCCAAATAATTTCAGAGCCTGATAAGTATCCCGATATTATCAAATCAAGTTCAAAGCTTTTGAGCTTTTGCGATATGATAATGGAATTAAGGCGTTTAAAAGACAGTATGTCAATTGTAAAGCTGATAGAAAGAACTCTGACGGTTACGGGATATTCTACCGCACTGGAGCTTGAAAATACCGAAGAATCTCAAACAAGAATTGAAAATATAAAGGAATTTATTTCTGTTGCGGCAGAATTTGAAAAAAATGAAGAGGATAATTCCTTTGAAAGCTTTTTGGAAAATATTTCTCTTGTGTCCGGTATCGATTTTTATGAGGAGGAACAGGACTATGTTGTTTTGATGACAATTCACAGCGCAAAGGGACTGGAATTTGAAAATGTATTTCTGATAGGTCTTGAGGAAGGACTTTTCCCGTCATTAAAGGGTATTTCCGAGGCACAGGATAAAGAGGATCTTGAAGAAGAAAGACGTCTGTGCTATGTTGCCATAACAAGGGCTAAAAAGAAGCTTTACATATCCAATGCTCAAATGAGAACTATTTTCGGAAAAACAACCTTTCAAAGACCGAGCAGATTTATTAAGGAGCTTAACGAAGGCAATTTAACCGATACGTCAAAATCAAAGCGTGTGTCTATAAATGATTTCATGAACAGAACGGCAGAAAAATCAAAATCAATATTGGGCATGAAGCCTGTTGTCGTTTCGCCGTCGGAAAACATGAAAGCGGCGTCTGACTTTAGTTCGGGTGATATTGTATATCACAAAAAATTCGGCAGAGGAATGGTTATAAACGCTAAAAAATACGGTAAGGATACATTGGTTGAAATTGCTTTTGACAGCGTCGGAACAAAACAGCTTATGGCAAACTTTGCAAAGCTTGAAAAAGAGAAAAAATAATGAAAAAAATAAATGGCTCATTGCCCCAAAAGGTGAGGAGTCATTTTTTTTTAAAAATTGCAAAAAACTATTGATTTAATAAAATAAATATGGTATAATAAAAACAGAACAAATGTTCGTATTTATCGGCGAAACGATAGTAATATTCTCAAAAAGCTTTTCAAAGGGGGACATTGCGATAAAATGGATAACAAAATCTATCTTTGCATTGATTTGAAATCTTTTTATGCTTCGGTGGAATGTGTGGAAAGAAATCTTGATCCCATGACGACTAATCTTGTTGTTGCGGACGCTTCAAGGACTGAAAAAACAATATGCCTTGCCGTTTCGCCAGCTCTTAAATCCTTAGGCATTCCGGGTAGACCGAGGCTTTTTGAGGTGGTACAGAAAACGAAAGAAATAAACAATTATCGAAAACGCAATGCTCCGGGGAAAAAATTTACGGGGGAATCATACGATTATAAAGAGCTGAGAAGCAATCCGTCACTTGAACTGACATATATAACCGCTGTGCCGAGAATGGCGTATTACATGAAATACAGCACCCGAATATATAATATTTATCTTAAATATGTATCTTGCGAGGATATTCATGTATATTCAATCGATGAGGTTTTTATAGATATTACAAACTACTTAAATACCTATAAGCTTTCGGCACGGGAGCTTGCGATGAAAATGATTCGTGACGTGTTGAAAACAACAGGTATAACGGCGACAGCCGGCATAGGAACAAATATGTATCTTGCAAAGGTAGCAATGGATATAGTCGCAAAGAAGATGCCGGCAGATAAAAACGGAGTAAGAATTGCCGAGCTTGATGTAATGTCATACCGCCGTCAGCTATGGAATCACAGACCGCTTACGGATTTTTGGAGAGTGGGACGAGGGTATGCAAAAAAGCTTGAGGAAAACAGATTATACACAATGGGGGATATAGCGGAGCTTTCTTTGTGCGAATACGGAGAGTATAAGCTTTATAAGCTTTTCGGAGTAAATGCGGAGCTTTTGATAGACCATGCGTGGGGATGGGAGCCATGTACCATTGAAGATATAAGAGCATATAAGCCGGAAAATAAGAGCATAGGTTCGGGACAGGTGCTTCATTGTCCGTATAATTTTGAAAAGGCGAAAATTGTTGTTCGTGAAATGACCGAGCTTCTTGTGCTTGATTTGGTTGAAAAAAAACTTGTTACCGATCAGGTTGTTCTGACAGTTGGATACGACATAGAAAATCTTATAAACAGTGAAATTAAAGAGAAATATAAGGGTGAGGTCACGACTGATTTTTACGGCAGAAAAGTTCCCAAGCATGCGCACGGCACCGCAAATCTCGAAAAATCCACTTCTTCGACCGCACTTATTATGCGAGCGGTTACAGAACTTTTTGACAGAATTGTAAATCCTGAGCTTTTGGTAAGAAGGATAAATATTTCGGTAAATCATGTTATTTCCGAAAATGAAGTTGAAAATAAGAAGAAATACGAACAGCTTGATTTATTCACCGATTATGAAGAACCTCAAAAAAGGCGCGAAAAAGAAGAAAAAGAATTAAAGAAAGAACGTGCAATACAGGAAGTAACAATTGAAATAAGAAAAAAATTCGGGAAAAATGCAATTCTTAAAGGAACAAACCTTCAGGAGGGTGCAACGACAATAAATCGAAATAAGCAAATAGGCGGTCATAGAGCATAAAGAACACTTTAAATTGCAATAGGGAAAATTATAAGTGTTTTTTATGTTTTCCTAACACTTTAAAGCATAAAAAGTCAAGATAAGTATTTATAAATTCTGTATAATAAGAATATCGGAAGGGAGGAGCACAGCATGGATTGGGTTTCCGGATTGCAGCGTGCAATAGATTATGTTGAAGAAAATATAACTGAAAATATTGATTATGAGGAGGCTGCAAAAAGAGCTTTTTCATCAAGCTTTCATTTTCAGCGAGTATTCAGTACAATATGCGGATATACTTTGGGAGATTATATTCGTTTCAGGCGGCTTTCGCTTGCCGGCAGTGAGCTTGCCGCTACAGATGCAAAGGTTATTGATATTGCATTGAAATACGGATATGATTCACCCGAAAGCTTTTCGCGTGCATTTACACGATTTCACGGTGTGGCGCCTTCTGTGGCAAAACGGGGAGCAAATCTTAAATCGTTCTCAAGACTTTCCGTAAAATTAATTTTGCATGGAGGAACTGCTATGGATTACAGAATTGAAAAAAAGGAAGCATTTGAGGTTGTTGTAAGGAAAAAGCGTTTTCTAAAACAGCAAGAGGTTACGTCAAGAGAAATATCAAAGTTTTGGGGGGAATGTTCCGAGGACGGAACTATTCGGTCAATTTGCAGGTACATACCGAAAGACAATATTTTTGATAAGTGTATTATCGGTATCAGCTTTGGAACAGAAGCTTCATCGGAGGATTTTCCTTACGGAATAGGAGCGCATTATAACGGCGATGAGATTTTGGAGGACTATTTAACGGTTGAAAAAATTCCGGCGCATACTTATGTGGTATTTAAATGTATCGGTAAAATGCCTGACGCATTTCAGAAGGTGTATAAATACATATGTACAGAATTTTTTCCGGCAAGCGAATATCAGCCTTGCGGACCGGAAATAGAGGTCTATCCTTCGGCTGATGTAAAAAACGAGGATTATACCTGCGAAATATGGATAGCTGTTGAAAAAAGACAGTAACATTAATTTCAACGGAATTTTAAATTCACCGAAATAACGGTGATTTTTAAGAATAAGAAATTTAAACAATTTAAACAGAGCATTTTTGTGTTTTCGTATATGATTATTTGATAATTAATTTTAACGGATGCTACACAAATTTGTTCTGTTTTTATGCTTTAATAAGATAACAAATCGGTGGAACGGATATGGAAAAGTGTATGGTTTTACTGTATTTTAAATAATGACTGCTGAACAATTATGAAACGCAGCCGCATAGCGGCTTACAAGCGTTTCAGAATTGTTTAGGTGAAAGGGTTTTGTGCGTTTTTGCAAAAAAACCTTGCACCATGAATAAATATTTTGCTCCCAAAATATTTATTTCAGCAGACTTTATCAATGCGAACTGTGTAAAATCTTCGATTTTACATGAAAAATTTTGACAACAGTCATA
>JAXEIW010000064.1:0-23413 GCA_034101885.1 Clostridia bacterium
TAAATAAGCACTGCCATATCCTGCCTGGTAATATCCATACCCGTACCGAACATATTATCCCCTATGCCGCTTGTAACACCGGCTGCCACGGCAGAAGCTATATAAGGATACTCCCAGCTACTTTCATCAACATCTGTAAAATTGCATACTGCGTTTTCGTCATACAAATCAAAAACATTTACCAATATTTTTATAAATTCCTCTCTTTTTATGCTGTCATTCGGAGCAAAAAGCTTGTCGCCTTTTCCGCTTATATAGTTTTTCTCGTACAGATAGTATATGCTGTCAACAGCCCAATGCACTGACAAAATATCTGTAAACGGCTGATTTTGCATTGTCTCACTGTCGTATTTTACATCGTTTGTTATGTTTGTATTCTGAGTAAGAGCATTATTACCGCTCCAACCCGAGACTGCTCCCGAACCTGTTCCTCCGCTCGATACGCGTCCGCTCTCGCTTTCCGCAAGCCTTTGTTTCTCCACTGCCGCATTAAACGTCTTGATAAGGCCTGTAATGTCTGTGAATGTCTTTCCGGCAACAGCGCTGTCCACAGGCTCTTTGTTTTTCAGTTTATCATAGTTGTCAAAGTTAATTTTTAGTATTTCATTATTGCTCTTTAAAATCGGCACAGCCTCAATTTTATTCGATACCTTTTCCACTGCGCTGCATATAACCTTGTCATTAAACGCCTGCAAAAATTCTTCTCTGTTATCATAATCTCCGCCAAGCAGCCTTTCAAGCATAAGCTGCTTATATTCGCTGCTCTCGTATGTCGGATAGCTCTTTGCTTCTCTGATTTTTATATATTTATCATATTTTTCAAGCGTTTCGGTAAATACGGTTACGTTTGCCGCCTCACTCAGACTTCTCATTGCAATGGCATATTCAAACCTTTCTTTGAATTGATTTGGATCTTTTATATCTTTCTTGCCGGAATACACAATATCCATAACACGAGCCTTATTCAGCTTATCAAATACCGTTTTATCGATGTCAAGCATCTTCATTTTGCTTTCGTCAGCCTCCAATAAGGCAAGCATTGCCGACGAACTCTCTTGTCCCAAAAGCACGTTTAAGAAAGCCTGTGTATCTGTCGATGAAAAAAATTCATATTCTTTACTGTAGGCTTTTTCCGATGATCTTGAGCCTGCATACAATGTGTAAACTCCGGAGGAGTGTGCAAAACCCAATGTGAATGCAAAACCACCCTCACCGTCTGTTTTACCCTGGTCTATATATTCAAGAATATCAGATAAAGATACGGAGCTGCACTCGCCGCTCGGAATATCGGCAAGGCTTTTTCCCGGTCTTAAGACAGCCAATACGATATAATCACCTCTGTCCTCCGACCTTCCTTCTATGCTCAGCTCATCCGTTACTCTGTTTCCTTCTGTGCTCAGTATTCCTGTTCCACTTTCTTTGACAGTATACGAAACGGGTATTGTTTTTTCAAGACCGGCATTTGAATACAAGGCAACAAGCTCACCCTCGTCGCTCAAAACAAACGCCTTTACCTTACAGCCATTTGTATTTTGCGGAAGAACAAGCTCCGCCTTAGCCACAGAGCTGCTTCTGTTCGGAGAAATGCTTGCATTTGTAATCACTGCATCAATCATTGACGAATCCTTGTAAAGAGCCAATATTACCGATATATTTCTTTCCTTCGCAGTAGCATTTGCCACATTGCATTCAGCTCTTACAACAGAGCCTCCTACAAGCTCTGAAATTTTGTTTCCCGTTTCATCTGTAATTTTAAATTCAGACACTTCAAAATCACGTGCTTCAGTCCTGAATTTCAACGATATGGGTTCATCAAGAGATATTCCAAAGGCAGAAACAACTCTCTCGTCCATTGTAATCCTATAATCGGAATTATAGGAAAAATGTGACTTTGGTTTCAAATAATACTTGTATCCGTCTGCCTCTTCAACATCAAAATCCACTTTATAGTTATCATTTTCGCATATAAATTCTATATTTGTCAATGATTCCTTATCCATTAAATCATCAAATTTAAGTATAATTATGTCATTTACACTCAAATTCTCCTCACCGTCGTTCGGATAACATGACGGTAATATACATTTCGGTGCCTCGTTCTTGTTTTTGAGAGAAACATCATCAACATATACTGTTACTCCGGTCGGTGCAAATATACACAGGGTCAACTCCGTGTAACTTCCGCTGTTAAATTCCAAGGCATATCCGTTCCATGCATCGGTAACTTCTGAGGCAATGTTTTTAGAACCGAATACCGCAGCATTTCCGTTCTTTAAATAGACGCCGAAATTCTGTCCCGATGTATTATTTGTAATTTTATATTTTGCTCTTAATATGTATTCGCTGTTCGGTGCAAGCGTAATGCTCTGCTGCACTTCACTGTTTTGTCCCGGAACGAGGAAGTTGTTTTCATTTTCATTAAATACGCGAACCTCACCGGTGGAGATCCAGTTTGCAAGATTATTATCAAAAGCTCCGTTCTGTACTTTACCCTCCTTTGCCGCAGTATTTTTAAACAGATAGAAATCATCAAAAAATATTTCATCAAAATTTGCTGCGAAAAGCGTAAGGGTTAAATATCCGTTTGCATCCGATTTCATCTTATTTGAATAATACTGCCAATCTCCGGTAGCATTATTTTGAGTAACGGTAATACCGCACATTACTACAGTACCGTTGTTTCCAACAGCTTTGGCGCGCCATGTAAGCGTATATTCGGAGTTTGCATCAACAGGTATTCTGTTTGACAAATATCCGGCATATGCCCCATTCTGCTGAAGCTTTTTCGGCACCATACGCAATACGTTATTCCCTCCGTCATCTACAATTTCGTATACAGATACCGAATCATCGCTGTTCTTTTTCCACGTTCCCAGACCATTGTCAAAGGTATCGAAAAACTGCTCTCCGGCAGGCTCCTCAACCTCCGGCTCGTCCGTATTCAAATATTCCTCATTGTAAAAAGCCTCTTTTGTAAAATCATTTGAATATATAACGGTATTCGTGTCAGCCTCAATAATGTTTATTGCCGCAATATAGAGCACACCGCTGCTGCCTGCAGCATTCCAATCCAAAATATTAAGCTCTGTATCGTTTACGGTAGGAGTAAAGCTTGTATTTTTCACATCATATGTCCACGAAGTGGTTATCGGTATTTCGCTCGATGCGCCCAAATAATAGTTTTTTGCATTCGATGCTCTCATCTTATATTCAGATGCGCTCAATATACACTCAACACTTACATTATATGTTTTTCCTGCTTTAAGAACCAAAGGCAGCGATAGTGTTCTGTATGCGTTATTGTATATGTTTGCCTGGTCGGATGGTGTTGTTCTGTCTATTTTGAGCATAGGTACTCCTACATAGTCATCGAACCTCCCTTGATCCTTCGTGAACGCCGGGAGTCCCTCATAATTAAACGAAACCACCTCTGCGTCATAAGATGAATACAGTCTTGCATTTTCAGGCTCAATCCCTGCATTTTCAAATGCATTGCCACCCTTAAATCCGCTTTCAACCCTGCTGAACGCAAGCTCAAAGCTGTTCAATGACGGCGTGCCGAACAGTTCTCCGACAGCATCTATTTCTGTTTCCGCCTCTGCGCACATAGCCTCGGTCAAAACAACCTCTTCCCCTTCTCTTAAATCAACAGTCAAGGCTTGTCCGGCCGAATCATTATCCAAAAAGGTCGCTTTTCCCGACAGCTGCGGCATTATAAAAGCCGCAGCTGTCAACAAGCATAAAACACGTTTCTTCATTACAAAACTCCTCCATAAATTATTCTGCAATAAATTATTTAATGACTGCTGAACAATTATGAAACGCAGCCGCATAGCGGCTTACAAGCGTTTCAGAATTGTTTGGGTGCAAGGGTCTTGTGCATTTTTGCAAAAAACCTTGCGCCATTAATAAATATTTTGCTTCCAAAATATTTATTTCAGCAGGCTTTATCAATGCGAACTGTGTAAAATCTTTGATTTTACACGAAAAATTTTGACAATAGTCATAATTTTTCTAAATGCGATTGAAAATCGCATTTATTCAGTGAGCATTATTTACATCTTATTTCTTTGATAGATATTCATTAATCTGTTTTTGAATTTCGTCTCTTACGGTATAAATACCCGCTTCCTTCATCTTTGCCTTATAATCATCAAAAAATCCATTTAAATCCTGACTTCCGAAATATATGGACTTATACTCCGCCTGAACGGTTGACATTGCCGACAGCTGAGTTTTTATCGGCTGTGTATTAAGCGTAAAGCCCGATATCGGAGAAACCCTTGCTTCGCTGTTCATCTGCTCCGTTTTTTTCCATATATCATCTTCCTGTGTTTCGGTAAGCATTGCATTAAATTGATTACCTATCATCCACGCAGCTACGTTGTAGCCTGCATCCCAGTTTATCTTAACCTTTCCTCCGTCAACCTTGGTATAATGTACTCCCTCTATACCAAAGGAAAGCAGATTCAACATTTCGGGATCGGTATACATAAGCTCTATAAGCTTAATTGCCTTATCGGCATTCTTGCTTGTTCTGCTTATTGCTGTCATTGTTGCCATTCCTGCATTGGCATTAAGATATGTATCCTCTATCGGAACCATTATACAGTCTCTCTTATACTGCTTTTTATACTCCTGCTCCGCACCGGGCTTATATGTACTTATAGTAACGCCGAATTTCCCTGCCTTCATCTCAGAGCTCTCGTCCATTACGCTGTCAATATCCGGTCTGATGTAACCCTTTTGATACCAATCTCTATAGGTTTTTATACAATCCTCAAACTCGGGTGTTTCAAAATTAACTACTACGTTTGTATCGCTTCCATCCTTTTTAATCAGACATCCCGTACTCGGCAGTATTTCCTCATACACCGGATCGGTAAACAAATCGGTTTCCCAGCCCTCCGGTCTGAAGCCGTACATATTCGGCTCATTCTTCTTTAATATTTCAAGATACGGTTCAATATCCTTAACGCTTTTTACCGTACTTGTATCAAAGTTATATTTTTCGGTCAGTTCCTTGTCAAATACCAAACATATCTGTCTGAAAAGCACCTGCAGATTCGGAATGGCATATATTTTACCGTCTACTCTCGCAGCATTAAAAAGCGTATCGGGCACAGCCTCCATGAGCTTCGGTGCATTTTCCTTAATTAAATCATCGAGAGCCATATATCCACCCTTTTGAACATTTGTGATAAAATCATTTGTCCAATCTGCCGTATAGCATAAATCAAAATCCTTTCCGGATGACAAAATCATACGCATCTTATCATCATATGAGCCGGCGTCTATAATTTGTATATCAAGCTTTGCACCAATCTTCTCAGGCAGTATCTCATTAACCTTATCAAGCACAACATCCTTTGTCTTTTGCTCTGTTCCGTAGAGATACCACGTAAGAGTAGGAATTTCTCCGGCTTTTTCTTCTTTATTCTTAGGTTTGCATGCCGACGCTGTAAAAAGTATAGACATCGCCGCAAGCAATGATATTGTTTTTAATTTTTTTTCTTTCATTTTAATCTCCATTCTGCCGCATTGCGGCGCATATTTTAATATTGAAAAGAAGCAGGCGGTCTGCCATTTTGATAAGCCGATTTGTTTATCCCTTAAACTCCGATAAATGGCAAGTTGAACTACTTATTTTTATTGTTTCACTTCAAAGCTTTCATAATCTTATTTTATCCCTTAACAGATCCTATTGTCAACCCTCTAACAAAGTATTTTTGAAAAAATGGAAATACCACCAGCATAGGACCGGCAACAATAATAGCCATTGCCATACGAACTGTTTCCGAAGGGATTGTCTGCATCTCAAATCCCAATTGAGAAATCACCTTTGAATTTTGCTGCAACAGCTGTACATTAAGCAAAATTTTTTGAAGCAAATATTGCAAAGAAACCAAATCGTTTCTTGTAATATACAAGGTCGGTATAAGCCACTCGTTCCACCGTCCCAGTGATACCAATAATGCAACCGTAGCCAAAACAGGCTTTGACAACGGCATAACAATGGTAAGCAATATCCGAAATTCGCTTGCACCGTCTATGTATGCAGATTCAATTATGCTCTCCGGCAATCCGCTGAAAAATGTTCGGATCAGAAATATGTTCCATGCATTTATCAGCGACGGAATAATATATATCCAAATTGTATCGTCCAAATGCAGATACTGTGTATTTAAAATATAGCTCGGAACCATTCCTCCCGAAAAAAGCATGGTAATAAACAGATAAAACGACACAAAATTTCTGCCTCCGAAGCTTTTTCTTGATAGCGGATAGGAAATCAAGGACATCAGAAACAAGCTTAAAATTGTACCGAAAACCGTAGAAAATGTTGTTACCTTATATGCATTTATAACCGAAGACGGATCCGAAAACACAAATCTGTATGCGGTAAGATCTATCCTTTTCGGTATAAATCGATAACCGTACATACCTACATCAATTTCATTTGAAAATGAAACTGATATTATTAAAAGAAAAGGCAGCAAAACCGCAACACACATTATTATG
Organism: Clostridia bacterium; assembly: GCA_034101885.1. Classification (GTDB taxonomy): domain Bacteria; phylum Bacillota; class Clostridia; order UBA1381; family UBA1381; genus RGIG1988. The sequence goes on from JAXEIW010000064.1 coordinate 6,523, forward strand.
AATACTGTATTTAAAATTATTTTTTCCGCAATAGTTGATTTATTCATCTTTCCCATGTTACAATCATTAATTCCTTTCTTGCTTTTTAAAACAGCGCACTGTCGGGGTCTATTTTTCTTACTATAAGATTTGTACCCACTATCATTACAAATCCCACAACAGACTGAAGAAAGCCTACTGCCGTAGAAAGGGACATATCCCCGACAGAACGCATTACTCTGAAAATATATGTATCTATGACATCGGTAGTAGAATACAACGCACCCACATCTCTTGTCAACTGGTAAAACATTCCGAAATCACACCTGAAAATTCCGCCGATATTCAATGTGGTAAGTATTATCATAAGTGTTCTTAAATGAGGCAGTACTATATACCAAATTATTTTAAACTTGCTCGCTCCGTCAAGCGCTGCCGCTTCAAAATATTCGGTGTTTATGCTCATAAGACAAGCATAATACTGAACACTTCCCAGACCTACTCCCTTCCACAAATTGAATATTGCAAGCACATACGGCCAATAACCGGCATTGGAATACCAATCTATGGGCTCAAGCCCAATCGACTTAAGCAGTGAATTGATGTATCCTACATTCGGATTTAAAAATGCATAAGCCATATAACCTACAACAACCCATGATAAATAACTGGGCATAATAAGTATCGTCTGATACGTTTTTACCGCTGTTCTTTGTTTTATTTCAAAAAGCATAAGTGCAACAATTACCTGAGCCGCCAATCCCGTAAATATAAATATGGCATTTAAACCCAATGTATTTCTTGTTACCCTATAAAAATCGTTTGAGCCTATGAAAAACTTAAAATTGTCAAGCCCTATCCACTTGCTTCCCAAAATACCCAAATCAAATCTATAATCCTTAAAGGCTATTACAAGCCCAAACATCGGAAGATAACAAAATATAAACACCAAAATCATAGGCACCGCGCACATGAGCCATAGCTGTATGGTATTATTTCTGTTTCTGTGTGATTTTCTCTTATGTGATCCTGTGGATATATAATCCTTTATTGCTGCACCCACTTTTTATAAATCCTCCTGTTCAAAATTAATACAGCGATTGATTGCGGAGTTAAAATTCCGCAATCAACCAAATTATACTTAATCTTATTTTGTTACCGCAGCGCACTTTGGCGACAGAGACTCATTCCAAACGAACGCCTTTGCCGTACATCCGCTAAATTCACCCACAGTGCCGCTTACGGTTACATCAAATATCTCCGAAACAGAGCCTGCCGGAACTGTTACATTTTGTACACTGACTTTTACCAGCCTTTTGTCTGCATTATATATTGCTGCCATAAGCATATATTTTGCTTCTGCCTGTGAAGTGTTTGTAAACTCGGCTTTTGCCTTTATCCCGGCAGCTTCGCTTAAATTATCTATATTATTTCCGGCTGCATCCGTTATAACAAGATTTCCTACGCAATGCTCACCCTTGGGGGCAAAGTCCTCACAGTATACGCTGTTTCCGTTACTGTCCAAAACCTCTATCTTGTCTATATACATTACACCGGTTGAAGAAGGATCATTGTTGTCAAGAAACGATATATCCACAGTTTTATCAGTCGGAGTGAATGTAAAAGATGTCGTTGCATAGGTATGAATACCTGTAATTTTTATTTGATTGCTTGTTCCCACATAATATCCCCCTGCATTAGCGGCAAAAACATCATATTTATCTGCATTGATCAAATGAGATATATTTACCGTATAAGTCTCATTCGGTGTCAGCTCCAAAGGAAGGGCTAATACTCTGTACATATTATGTACATTACCGCAAACATTATCAGAGGGAGTTTGCCTGTCTACTTTAAGCATATATCGTCCGACATAATCATCATATTTCCCCTGATCCTTTACCCACGATAAGCTACCGTCATATCCTTGGTAATTAAACTGTACAACCTCCGCATCGTACGGCGAATAATATGTTCCTATTGTTCGTGTTGTTTTTGTATTTTCAAATGCCTTCTGTCCTTTAAATGCTCCTGATACTTTTTCAATGCCGAATGTAACAGGCTGCGGCTGATCCGGCTCTTCTTCCGATGATCCTCCCCCCGGATTTTCTTCGCCTGCAACGGCATAATTTTCAAAATCGTCTGAATAAACTACATTGCCGCTATTATCCGAAATCTTAATCTCGTCGATATACAGTATAAAGCTTTTTTCATTGTCATTCCAATCCAAAAGAGATATGTCCACATCGTTTGATGTAGGAGTAAAGCTTCCCTCCGCGGTTGACCGCGTCCATCCTGCCGGTGTCACCTCAATCAGTCCGGTTGAACCCATAAAATATTGTCCCGAGTCTGCCGCAACAAGCCTAAACGCATTACCGTATGCTGTTATGTAAGATATTTTAACGTTATACCCTGTTCCGGAATTGAGTGTCAACGGTAATGATAACGCCCTGTTTCGTACGGTATGTACTTTATTTGCAGCCGGCGTGGTACCGCTTATCTTAAGCATCCCCTTGCCTTTATATAAACCGAAATAATCATCAGTAAGAGTAAATGCCGGCAGCCCGTCACCGTCAAATTTTACTGCTTCTCCGTCGTAGGCTGAATAATATGTACCCACAGTTCTCTCTACACCTGCATTTGTAAAAGCAGTAGCACTTACAAAATTTTCCGCTACCTTTATAAACGGCAGCGTGACAGCGTCAGCTGCAAAAGCGCAGTTGAAATTTGCCAGCAGCATAGCCGCTCCCACCATTCCACTCATAAGCTTACTTTTAATATTCATTTTTCATATCCTCCTTATTTACTTATATTTCCTCGCTATTACATTGAGGCTTTAAATTCTGATCCCAAACAAAAGCCTTTATCTTACATCCGTCAAACTCTCCCTCCTCTCCCGTTATGCTTACGCTTTGCTTTTGTGATTGGGTATTTTGAGCTATTGTTACCTTGTTAGATGCTACACGACGCAGCGTTTTGCCTTCATTATCGTATACTGCCAAAATAATATCATACGTTGTCTGTTCAGCAGATGTATTTGTGAAATCTGCCTGCGCCGTTATCACTGCGCCGTCTTTTGTTATTGTGAGATTTTCCACAGTGCTTATACTCTTCGGAGTAAAATCTTCATAATAAACAGTCTCGCCGGATGCATTCTCAACAACCTCTATTTTGTCTATATACATTACACCCTCAGAGTTGGCTTCATTCCAATCCAAAAGTGATATATCGGCAATTTCCGCAGTCGGTTTGAAAACAGCACTTGCTTCTGCATATGCCCATCCGCCCTTTACTTCAACCAAAGGCGACGCGCCCACATAATACTTTCCTTCATCGCCTGCAAGCAATATATATTTATCGGCGCCTATAATATGAGAAACCTTTACCGTATATTCTTTCTCGGGCGTAACCTCAATCGGAATTGACAGCGCTCTGTATTTGCCTTGATCAGTGCCGTTATTATGATCCTCCGGAGTCTTTCTGTCTATTTTCAGCATATACTGTCCTTCATATCCCTCATATTTATTCTGATCCTTTGCAAAGGATGGGAACCCTTCATAGTTAAACTGTACTACGCCGGCGTCATACGGCGAATAGATTGTTCCCGGCACTCTGACCTCGCCTACATTATCAAATGCCGTCTGTCCTACAAACTTTCCGGTTACCTTTTTATACGCAAGTGAGTCCTCCGTATTTTCCGTTTCTCCGCTCGTATTTCCCGTTTCCGTTACAAATCCGTGCATTATCACACGTCCCGTTCCGGTCGTTGTTATCACTGCCGTATGTTCCCCTGACGAAAGCTCGGTATTTATCAAATAAAAGTTCCTCGGTCTGCCCGTATGATCCAACGTATAGGATGTCGCTTCTTTGTTATCTATTTTAACGCTTATTTTAGAATCGGAGCTTTGAAACGTCGTATGAAATCCAAAGGAAGAACCGGTAAATTTGAATGTTATTGTTTCTCCGCTGTCAGATGTATATATGGTTTTGCCCGGGTATGCCTTTGTATAGTTATCTATTGATCCGCCCGAACATGCTGTCCAACCTTCGCTCAGCTCTGCTTCCTGCGCAGAAGTATAATCAGGCTCAATATACTCATATCCACTCATAGGTATTTCTTTCTTATCCGCATATTTATAGTATCGTTCCGGCCGCTCTGTAAGCGATGATATAATACCCTCTGCAAAGAAAGTGTGTCCGTTGTCGGCAAATATGTCGCTCCGGTCGCTTACGGTTCCCGCTTTTATTTCCTCAGCAAGCATTTCCTGCAAATCTATAACCGGTATATTGTAATACTCGGCTACCTCCTTATGACATTCACTTACAGCTGTACCGTTCTCGTTTGTTGTACACACCATAATTATAACGGTATTCTCGTTTGCCGCCAGGATTCTGCGAATTATACCCTCAAGCGTTTTTTGAACGTCCTGCTTTGTATCATTCAGACGTCCCACTCCGGCGCTGTATAAATCATCAATTGCAAAATCAATAAATACTATATCGGGATTCGATGCAATCACATCATCGTATACACGATAAACTCCAAGGTCGGATCCGGTATTTTCCAAACCTGCATAATTTTGTGTTATAGTTTTTCCGGAAAAGCTATTTCTTAAGTATTCCGTAACCTTTGCCGGCCATGAATTGTCAAACGATCCGTTCAAAGCACCTGAGCCTGAGGTACAACTGCCTCCTATGTATGATACGTTAATATTGCTCTTATCGTCAAAGTTTACATAGCTTGCACCCGCTTCTCCGGGAACAACATCTATTATTGCCGGTATAATAACAGCATTGTCTTCCGTCAGTCCGTAATACTTTAAGGTTTTATATTGGGACGTATCTGCCTTTTGTACCGCCCAATTTACATTTTTCGTAACCGTTCCGCCGTCCGGCACATCAAGCTCAACCTGCGTCGGCAGTATATATTCACTGTCCTTTGTAACAGTCTCTTTTATCTGTGTATATTTATATTCCGGAACTATGCGCTTGTAGCTGTAATTTACATCGGTATTAAACGGCGACAACGGCATTCCCGATGAATTTATAACATTTACATCCGCATATTCGTTTATTACTGCCGACATCGGATCATCTTCATCGTAAGGGTACATAATTTTTTCATTCGCATATGCAACCTTAACGGGTGACGTTACCTGTGCACTGCTCAGCTTTATCTTATCAGTTCCTGTTATTTCGGCTTCCGCTTCATAATATACACCGTCACTTCCCGCTATGTAGAAACATCTCGGAGCAGCATTGTCTGTAGTTTTCAATCCGTCTCCAACCATATCAAACGTAAGTATAAGTGAATTGCCGTCTGTTTTCATTTCCTTATACAAAGGGCCGGAATACTCCGTATCACGCCCATACACGAGTCCCAATGCCGATTTGCCCAGCCTTGAGCCTATCACCCTCTTTGAGCTTGGATGAAGCGCATCTTCGGTATCTTTCTTCAGCGGAGGACAGTCAATGGAAACAGCTATGCCGATATTATTATCACAATAATAGCTTTTCAGCTGTGCGAGCCTTGCGGTAGAATAATCAATAATCTCATATCCGTCTTTCCATGCTGCCCTATAGAGCATAGGGCTTGGAGGAAGCTGCGTTATTATAAACGGTACTTCTTCTCCCCAATCTGTTCTCCATGCGTCTATAAGATTTTTTTGCTCGTTATAAAAATCATCCATGGATTTTACTCTGTCAGCCTCTCCCTGATACCACATAACACCGCGTATATTCAGATTGGTCAGAGGAGCTGTCTTTGTGTTGTAATAAACTCCGCCCGTTCCGCCTTTCGACGCAGGTCCCATAAACTGCGACATTGAAGCGCCGCCTATAGCATTACATATGCCTCCTACAGGTATCTGCAATTCGTCGTACATTTCTTCCAAAGCGGCAAAGCCTACTGCCGAATATGCCGAAGCAGTCGTAGGATTGGCTATCTTCCATTCTCCGGTTAAGTCCTCTGCTCTGTCATTTGCACTTATTATATCTGTATTAACAAACAGTCGTATTTTGTCAATCTCCATTTTACAGTAAACGTCAGATTTATAGCCCAAAACCGCCATGTTGCTCTGACCGCTCTGAACCCACATTTCACCTATCAACACATTATTAACAATCTTTGAACCGTTTGCATCGGTAAATGTAATTTTATATGGGCCCCCCGCTAAGAGCATCGGCAATTCAATCTGCCACTTACCGTCTGCTCCCGCGTTGACACTGCCTGTTCTTAAAATTTCCGTGCCGTCTGAAATTTCAACAGTTACCTCGGAATTTGCAGCTGCCGTTCCCCAAAGCTTTATCGGCTTACCTTGCTGCAGCAGCATATTATCGGAGATAAGATCCGGAAGCTTTAATGTCGAGGACTCAATAACCGGCGTATCGGTCGGTTGCGGTGTCGCTGTCGGTATCGGCGTTGCGGTCGATGTCGGTGTTTCAGTCTCTGTCGGTGTTTCGGTTGCAGTCGGTTCTTCCGTCCCTTCAAAATCCTCCGTATACACGACATTGCCTGTATCATCTGTTATTTCAATTTTGTCTACAAATAAGTTTTCCGACGTAGATGCCGCATTCATATCTATAAGCATTATCTGAGCCATCTCCTCTGTCGTAGTAAATTGTGCGCTGATTGTTTGATATGCCCAGTTTCCTGTTACGTTTCCTTCTGCAAGCTTACTTCCCGAAGCATAAAACGTTTCTGCATTGGACATAACGTAATTATACTGATCGTTTCCCATTATTGCATATATCTTACCCGTATATGTCTTGTTCGGATTGAGCTTTACAGGCAGCGCTGCCGCTATATATCTCGTACGGGAATTTGTTCCTTGATCAGCCGGTGTATTACGCTTTATCATAAGCATAGATTTATTAACGTATGCATCATACTTCCCCTGCGTTTCTACCCAGGACAGGTTTCCGTCATATCCCTGATAAGCAAACTTTACTATCTCCATATCATAAGGAGAATAATACGTTTCGGACTCTCTCTCAATTCCTGCATTGGTAAATGCAGTATTCCACATAAAACCTGTTGGCGGATCCACCTTTACAAGCTTTACGCCTTCGCTGTCCGGTACAGGTGTTGCGGTCGGTGTCGGCGTCGTGGTCGGTGTCGGTGTTGCGGTCGGTGTCGGTGTCGCGGTCGCTTCCGGTGTTTCCACAGTGCCTTCATCTATCAAAATCCCCGCTATATCAAGCGGATATGTATCGTTGTGCGTAAGAACCGCCGTATGATTGCCCTCGCTTAAGCTTCTTGTTATAACCATATAATTATTCTTTTTAAACGAACCATAGCTGACATTATCAATGCTTAGTGTATACTCCGCAAGCGGATTTGAAAATTGTGAAAACTTAAAACCAAAGCTTCTGCCGCTGAACGAAAAGCTTATGCTGTCACCGGCTGTTGACGATGATACTCTGTCACCGTTTATTGTAAATCCTGTATTCGTATTCACACGCTGCGACGCTGCCGCTATCCGTGGGCTGTAGTATTGATAAGTACTCACTGCCTGCGGCATTTGAGGTATATTTGTCAAATACTCGGGATGAGCCTCAAGCTCGCTTATCACATAATCCGAATAGGCTTTATGTCCGACTGTACTCGGATGAACAAAATCAGTTGCCAAATTGTTTTTCGCATTATAATTAGCCGCACTTGAATCCTTCTGCCATATATACACCGACTCACTCACTTTTGAATGAATATATTCCTCAATATCGATTTGCGGAATATTATATGCTTCGGCAATAGTTTTATGATACTGCTTATACGAGCTCTGCCACTCGGGCGATATCTCCGATGTATTGCTTGTTTTTACCATCGGAGTATATAAAAATATAATCACGGTATCCGGCAAATTCTTTTTTATCTGTCTTACAATGCCTTCCATATCCTGTGCTGCATTAGAAGAAAGATTAAGCGCATCGTTTACCGCAAATTCTATGAATACCACATCGGGTCTTTCCGAAATAATATCTTGATATACTCTGTATACTCCCAAATCCGTACCTGTAGCGCTTATCCCCTTATTTATATTTATGATGGTTTTATCGGGATATTTTTGTTCAAACCATTTTGAAACATTATAAGCATAGCCCAAAGTATAATCTATATTACCTTCTGCATCTTTTGCGTTGCAGCCCACCGTTATAGAGCCTCCGAGATAAGCAATTCTCATCTCGCTGTCATCTGTCGAGGGCTCTTCGGTCTCTGTCGGTTCGCCGGTCGAAGGCGACTGTGTCGGATTAATTTCTCCATTTCCGTCTTCAACGAAAAATCTATGCAAAACAACTCTTGTTGTACCAAGATTTGTAATTACGGCAGTATGAGAACCTCCGCTCAGCGAATCGGTTACAAATTTATAGTTATACGGCTTTGCCGCAAATGAAAGGTCAAAATCTCCGTAATCGACTCCGTCAATCTTTATATTTACCTTAGCCGGTGTTTGTCCATACTCCGATTTATAAGCCTGCTCACGGTATTGGAATCCAAATGTTCTTCCCGTAAACGAAACAGTAAGTGCAGAGTCCTGAGTTGTTGTATAAACCGTCTGACCTTGATATGCAGGCGTCCAATCGTCTACAAGGCTGTCATAGTTGTATCCATAGCTGTCACCATCGTCCGCTTTCTTTTCACTTGCCTTCAGCTCCGTACTCCATGTACCTGTTCTCCCGGTTTCAGCCGCAGGTATGCTGTGAGGATTGCTGAATTCATAACCGCTCATAGGAACAGAACGTTTTGACACAGTACGGAAAAATGTCGAGTCGTTATCCATTTCCGTATTTATATAATTCGCCCACGAAGCGCTTGTAGTATCGTTTGGATGAACGGAATCCACACATCCGGCCGCTCCGAACTTTGCCTTTAGGTCTACTGTACGTATTCCGTAATAGTCGGCAACCTCTTGATGCCACAAATTAACGGAAGCCTTATATGTAGTTGTAGTCATGACAAATACTATTGCCGTATTGGGGTTATAATCAAGTATTTGCCTTACAATACCCTCCATATTTTTTTGAACATAAGACTTTTTTTCATTATAAACAGTCTGTGTAATATCACCGTTCTTCAAAGCCTCGTCCACATCTCCCACTGTCGGGCAGTCATTTACGGCAAACTCCACAAAAACAATATTCGGATTTGTATCCAAAACATCGTTCTTTAATCTGTAGAGTCCCAAATCAGAACCCGTTCCTCCGATGCCTTTAAAATTTGAATTAACCGTTTTTTCCGAAAATTTTGTTCTTATATGACTGTCCACTTGCTCTACCCACGTTGCTGCACGTGACGAGGGACCTACACCCTCTGTTATGGAACCTCCTATATAAGACACATTTATCGTGCTTAATCCGGAAAAATCTGCCGCCACAAAACTCGGTGCGTCAGCATATCCGGTATGTATCGAGCTAATTCCGATCAAAACCGATAACATAACGGCTAAAATTTTTTTCATTGTGCCACACTCCTTGTTATTCAATTATCTGTCAGACAGCTGTAAAGTTCAAAGAATTTTCAACTGCCTATAACCATCTATTATTATAATACACCATTTTACAATTTTATCAATCACATTTTTTTACAACATTATTAACATTTATCTACTTTTGATAGTAATTATTTGAAAATGCAACAAAAATGTTTGTAAATCATGCGGAATGTAGAAATAGATAAATTATGATTTCAAGGATATGGATATTTTTTTCAAAAAAACTCTTAACAATTGCAACACAACGATTTTTTTCTCAATAAATAACCAAAAAAAATTGCGCCATCTCGGATTGCTTTCCTTGATGGCACTCTTCTTTTTTCAATAGTCGTTAAATTTATGGGTATTTGTTATATTTGAGGATAATCATTAAATTTTGGAATTATTGAACCGCAATCTTTTTTCATCATGTTTCATTATTTCTGAATTAATGCTCACTGAATAAATGCGATTTTCAATTGCATTTAGAAAAATTATGACTATTGTCAAAATTTTTCATGTAAAATCGAAGATTTTACACAGTTCACATCGATAAAGTCTGCTGAAATAAATATTTTGGGAGCAAAATATTTATTAATGGTGCAGGTTTTTTTGCAAAAACGCACAAACCTCTTGCACCCAAACAATTCTGAAACGCTTGTAAGCCGCTATGCGGCTGCGTTTCAGAATTGTTCAGCAGTTATTAAATTAACAGACATAATTTATTTGTTGGAAATATATATTCCTGTTGCAATGAGTAAAAACGCAAAAACGTATTGAACTTTAAATATATTTTCGTTTAAAATTATTGCACCAAACACACACGCAAATACAGATTCTGCAAATTTTATAATCAATAATTTTGAAAGCTCTCCGTTTTTCACAACAGTATACCAAATTGAATAGCTAAAAACGGAAGCAAAGCATATGTAAACCATAATAAGTGCTGATTGGTTGAAAGCCAAACTCATACCGCCACCTAAAAGACTGCCTGCAATCAGTAAAATCACACCGCCAAACAGTTGTGATATTCCTGTTGATATAATCGGTTTTACGGTACGAAACACTTTTTTGCTTATTATATTTGAAAAAACTGTACAAAAAGAAGCTGCAATGATCAATATATCACCGATATTAAAGCTGATTCCGTCTGAGCTTGTATTTATTGCAACAATTCCGACAAATCCCATAAGTACACCAATCAGTTTTTTTACGGTAGGCTTATCTTCTTTGAAAAACATAAAAGAAAAGCAAACATACAATAATACACCGACTTGCTTTAATATTGCGGTCTTTGAGCTGTCTGTCAGCTTCAAAGCAGTATATGTAAAGCCGTAATGCAAAATAATAGCAAAAAAGCCTGATAAAAGAATCGGTGTAAGCGACGGAATGACAGCTTTGAATGCCTCCCTATCCGTAATAAAAGAATACAAACATATTATCGCACCACATACACTAAACCGAACTCCGGCAAAAAACAGAATATCTCCTGTTGTTACAATATTGTATACGGTATAGCCAAGTTTTACCATAGGAAAAAGCGTTCCCCATAAAAGCATAACCAAAAGCGCATATAACATCAGTTTGTTTTTATTCATTACAAATCCTCAAAACCACTTTTCCTATATTTTCATTTCTCTCTAAAATCGCATGAGCTTCCTCTGCCCGATTCATAGGCAAAACCTTATAAATTGACGGTTTTATCTTACCGCTTTCAATTTTAGGCCATACATTCTTAAGAAGTTCTGCTAAAATGTATGCCTTAAATTCAGGTGTTCTGTTGCGGAGCATACTTCCTACAAGGTGCAAGCCTTTTGTAAGAAGCGGTCTTAAAAGTATGTTTGTTTCTGTCCCTGCAAGGGTGGAGATTACGATCCAGTAACCGCCTCTTGCCATATACGGAAGGCTTTTTCCGAGTGTTTCTCCGCTTAAACAGTCCATAGAAACATTAACCGGTGTACCGTTTTCTTCTTCGGATTTTAATACCTCTTCCACATTCTGAGTAGTGGAATTTATAATCAGATCCGCACCCAAACCTTTAATTTTCTCTGCAATTTCATCAGATAAAACAGAGGTAATTACCCTCGCGCCAAACGCTTTTGCCATAGGAATAGCCACTGATGCCAAGCCACTTGCGCCTGCCGGAATAAATGCAGTTTGACCTTTTTCCAGATGTCCCTCGATAAATAAATTGAGATATGAGGTTGCATAAGCCTCGGGAAGTGCCGAAGCCTCCTCCATAGTAAGCCCCTTTGGTATGGGCATAATCATATCGTATTTTACGGCAACATATTCTGCATATCCTCCGCCGCCGAGAAGTGCGCAAACCTTGTCCCCAATCTTCCAATTTGCAGCAGATTTACCAATTTCAACAATAACGCCCGCTATCTCCAAGCCCATCCATTCAGGACAGCCGGCAGGAGAGGGATATTTACCCTGTCTTTGCAAAAGATCTGCACGGTTAAGTGCTGCTGCATAAATTTTTACAAGCACCTCATCATCCTTTATAATGGGTTTTTCAACCTCTGACCACACTAAATTTTTGTTTTCATCAACCAGCATTGCTTTCATTTTAATCAGTTCCTTTCATAGATAATGTTCTTCCACCGTCGCATACATAGGTCTGACCGGTTATAAATCTTGCTTTATCAGATGTTAGAAATTCAACCAGGTTTGCAATATCCGATGCATAACATTTTTCGCCAAGAAGATTGGTGTTTAATGCTCTTTCATCACCGCCTTGTTCTTCAGGGCGCATAACAACACCCGGTGCAACAGAATTTACATTTATTTTATACGGACCAAGTTCTTTTGCAAGGGACTTTGTAAAGGATATTACACCACCCTTTGACGCTGCATAATCACAACAGTTTTTAAGTCCGTTTATGCCGACTGCCGATGAGAAATTAATTATTTTTCCGCCCTCGCCCTGCTTTATCATAATCCTTGCAGCAGCTCTGCTTGCATAGAATGCTCCGTATAAATTAACTTTCAAAACACGATCAATAACATAATCCTCCTGTTCAACAAGAGGTACGTATTTTGCGTCCTTGCCTGCAATTCTTGCACTGCCGCCCGCAATATGAACCATGATGTCAAGTCTTCCGAAATCTTTAAAAATATTTCCCGCAACATCGTCTACACTCTTTGAATCGGTTACATCTATAATATATCCTTTGGCAATTCCGCCGATTTCTTCAATTTTTTCAATTGTTTTCTTGATGCTTTCTTGATTTATATCACATACTGCAATATTGATACCCTGTTTTGCGAGAGTAACCGCAGTTTCACCGCCTATATATCCACCTGCACCTGTAATAAAAGCTACCTTGTTCATTCTTTTACACTCCTTCAATACTTTACTATTACGTAATTTGCCGCACTTAATTGATATTTTTACTGTTTATACCCACACTTCCTATAATTTCAGAAAGTACTTTTTGTACAAGATAATCATGTTCGTAGGTAAACGGATTTGTCTTTGTGCCTATAATGTAATCATAGAAATCCTGCATCATTTCATCATAACGGCAATTCTTGGGAATATCTTTTATCTCAACATTTTTCTTCATATCTTCATACGGCATTGTTGAAATCTCGGTATCCGCATAGGTCATGGTGCATTCATTTTCAATTGGCATAATATTAACGGTTCCCTTACTTCCCGAAACCATAAACTGCCTTCTGCCCCAGCCGTTTACCTCCACGGAGGAAACATAAACTCTTGCCAAAGCCTTTTCATATTCCAAAACAGCAAGATTATTGTCCTCAAAATCTACTCCGTCCAGGTTGGTGTGCTTTAAAAAGGATGTGACCTTATCAGGCTCACCGAGTATATAAACAATAAGGTCAACCAAATGACTCCCCAATATGTACATTATTCCTCCTTTAAAATTGGTAAGCCATTTCTTATAGTCAACGGCGTGATATGTACTCATTTCCGCATTTATGGAATAAATTTCACCCAAATCACCGTTTTTTATTGCTTCAAAACATTTTTTTATTGCAGGATTATAGCGATACATATATCCAAGTTGAACAACTAAGCGTTTATCCTTCGCTGTATCCAAAAGGCGTTTATATTCTTCGAGTGTACCGCTTGCAGGCTTATCCATATGAATGTGCTTTCCTGAATCTATACACCTTTGTGCAATCTCAGTCAGATTCCAAACGTCGCATTCAACTAAAACCGCGTCAGATTTTTCTATTATTTCTTCAACACTCAATTTCGGTAAATCCTTATAGCATGGAAGACTTCCTCGCTTTTTAATCCATTCTGTATTTTCTTCGGCATATCCGATAATCTCAAAAAGTTCGGGAAACTTTTGCACAGCAAGCATTTTCCCTTCGCCGTGGTTATGTCCTATACCGATTTGTCCGATTTTTATTTTCTTCATTATATATCTCTCCAATCAAATACCGTACCAATAGGGAAATTTTTGTCATCACAAAGCTCATTATAAATCTGTGTTGCGTTTTTGGGTAATACAATGCGTGAAACAATAGGCTCTACCCCGATTCGCTTTGATACTATCATATCAAGTATTGCATTACAATCATCTTGATGTGTCCAGTGATGGGGATAAGACTCGTGTTTTGGGCGCACAAAATTATGCGCACCGATAAGTTTTACTCCGGGACGGTGTATCTGTTGATAATAATCAACTGTGCTGTCCGAAACTCTTGTACAGCCGAGCAGGGAAATTCTACCCATCCAAGAAGCACATTCCAGAGCCTGATTCAGCGCCTGTGCCATACCTGTAACCTCAACACATCCGTTTACACCTTTTCCCTTTGTTACCCCCTTTACTTTTTGAACAAAATCTTTGTCCGATGGATCAAATACATAGTCAGCGCCGAGTTTTAATGCAAGCTCTCTTCTTGCAGGATTAAGGTCTGCTGCAATTACAGGATTTGCTCCTGAAATTCTTAAAAACTGCGTTGCAAATATTCCAAGCAAGCCTTGTCCCATAACCATTGCGCTTTCTCCAAGCTCGATTTCAAGTTTTCTTACTCCGCCCAGCCCCATAGAGGCAATAATAACAAACGCAGCTTCAAGCGATGAAACGGAACTGTTTTCAACTTTTGTTAAGTCATCTTCCGGTCGGATATTATATTTCGCATGGCAACCGTGATAAACCAAAACTCTATCACCTACGCACACCTTTTTTACATCCGAACCGACTTCTTCGACATAGCCGACACCGCAATAGCCTAAGGACATAGGAAATTTTTGAGGTGTATTGTTCATTCCCATAATACAAGCTCTTTCTGTGCCGCCGCTGACAACGGTATATTCCATTCTCACAAGCACTTCATTTTCCTTTATTTTGCGGACTTCATTTTCCAAAAGCTCCGCCTTATGAATATCTGTAAAAAATATTTGTTTGTTTAACATATCACATAACACCTCACTTTATTTTTTTTATATTATCAATCACTGTCCTAACTGTTTTGAGATCAAGCTGTTCCATTGTGCTCCCCTCATTAAAACGGTCAACGCAGAATATTATGTGTCCGCCCAGAATCGGGTTGATTATTCTTGATAAGCTTCCTGCCTTACCATTTACATGGTAGCTTACAGGAGTTTTTATTTCCTTTTTCAATGCAGCCATTGTTTTAAAACTTTCAACAAGCTCATCTTCGCTCGTTGCAGCGGTTACAATCTTAATAATATCCGGATTGCGTTTTTCAAGAAACAGTGCTAACTCAACCACCTGCTGACAGTTCATTGATATACCCGGATGGCAAGACAGCAAAACCTCTGCACCCATTGCATGAATCTTTTCTATAAACTCACATTGCTTTGAAATAATGGTTTCATCAGTAACAATTTCTTTCGGATTACCCTTTGTGAAGGAATACTTATCATTATCACAAAAATTATCCTTAGACGGAAGATGAAATGTATAACCCTGCATATCAATACCCGAAGCGCCTGCCTCCACTGCACGAATAAAGCTTTCCGCCCTTTCTTCTTCCGAAAATCCCGCATCCTGCCAATCATAAGTTTTATTATAGTTTAATGCAAGAACAGGCAATTTTGACGAATTTATAATTTCTCTTAATTGGTTTGTATCTGTACTCTCAAGACAGGACATATGCAAATCTATCATTCCGGCACCGTCATACATACAGTTTTTAATTTCTGCAATTGCTGATTTTGCTGATTTTTCCCGAACAACACCTGCAATAACAGGTGATGGTAAATTTGATAATACCTTCATAAAATCACCTCTTGATTACATTTTAACAAAAAGACAAATATATTAAAATAGCAAATATGATATTTTTATCAAATTTGATACAAAATTATTGACATATTATTGTGTTTAATTTATAATTAATACAAAAGGTGGGATATATATGTATATAGATATTTTATCAAATTTGGTTATTACTAAAATATATTCAGCAACTACTATATATACAGAGAAAAATACAAAAGCCAAAAGAACTAACCGTCCGTACTGGGCAGTTGTTATTAAATATGAAGGTGAAACCATGTATGTATCTAAAGGAAAATCCTATCTCTCTGACATGAACAATCTTGTCATTTTACCAAAAGGATGTTCGTATGAATGGCATTGTACACATTCCGGGCATTTTTCAATTATTGAATTTGAAAGCGAAAGTGTATGTGATAAAATTTTCAGCTTTTCTGTAAAGAACAGCGAAAAAATTTTAAATCTTTTTAAGGAGCTTGAATATAAAAGAACCCTTAAAAAGCCAATGTATGAGGCAGAAAGCATTCGAGATGCCTATTCTATTATTTTGATGTTGGCACAATCAATGCAAAAAAAGTATTCGCCTACCGAAAAGCTCAAAAAAATCAGTCCTGCCATTAATTATATTGCTAAAAACTATAACAAGAATATCAAGAACGATGAGCTTGCTCAGCTCACAGGGCTTTCTACTGTATATTTCAGAAAACTATTTACTGAAGTTTTCGGTATTTCTCCGATTGCTTATTTAAATGAACTGCGTATTAAAAAAGCAAAGGAAATGCTGAAAAGTGATTACGGCAGCATTACTGATATAGCAGAATCCTTGGGGTATTTAAATATTTATGATTTTTCAAGAACGTTTAAAAAACATGTTGGCATTTCGCCTTCAAAATACGAAAAACATATGCTTGTATCAATTACATAAGCTTTTGCCGAAATATCTTGAATTTTTGTATAAACTCCAAAATTATCGGTATTCATCAAATTCTTAATTTCCGGATTTTATGATTTTTCTGTTACTATTCACCTATGCGGATAAATTATTGTTTATATGTTTTATTATTTAGGATAACAAGTATATGTTTGCTGATTTTTGTTATCTGTAATTTCCGATGTTGAAACCGTTGTACTTTTGTTTGCCCAAAAGTACCAAAAGGCACATAAGGTGTTCCCCTTATGTATCCCCTTTTGGGTTTCACACCCGTATCAGTATTC
>JAXEIW010000065.1:0-5385 GCA_034101885.1 Clostridia bacterium
TGCCCCCTTTAGACTATGCTCTTTGATTGGGCGGTTCAAGTTTTGCGTTCTTTTTTAGACAACAGTCAAGGAAGTTTAGTTGTAATTGTTTAGCTTTTATGAAAATAATGCTGCTAACACATAGTGATAAACTATAATTTAATAACTGAATTATAACTTGTTTTTTCAAAAGAAAAACTGCGGCAAAAATCATTCACCGCAGCTCTTTTTTATGTACTGTCTTTTTATTATTCAGCTTCTGCTTCTGTTTCGGGAGCTTTTGTTTCTTCTGTTCCTGTTGTTTCTGTCTCTTCTGTTCCTGTTGTTTCTGCCTCTTCTGTTGCTTCAGGTTCTGCTGTTTCTGTTTCAGCTGATTGTGTAGCAGCAGGTGTTGCCGATTCGTCCGGAGTTGTAGCTGTTTCTGTGTTTCCGCATCCTGCCATGCTGCAAGCAATTACACCCGCAAAAATTAATGCTAAAATTTTTTTCATTTTAAATTACCTCTTTTTCTTAAAATAATATTTTGCCTATTGAAATCTGCCTTGCGGCAAACTCCAAATAATGCATTTATTTATTGCACATACTGTATTATATACGCATGTTTCCGATTTGTTAATCTTTAATTTATCATTTTCTATTAATTTCAGCATTGTAAACAAAAATTTTTTTAAAATTAAAGGGTAAAATGTACAAAAATAAGCTCGAAATTTGTATATAATTACTTTTGAAATATAAATTTTATATGTTAAAATAAATAAAAATATAATTAGTTACCTCTATAAGGTTGATAAATGCTGTAAATAATGGTATAATACTACAGTGTGACGGAATGATTCTGTAACAATGCTATGCGGTTATCTTAAATATAAGGTAAAATATAATCTACCGAAAATTTTTTAACGTACACTTTATATTTAAACAAACAGGCATATCATTTATATATATTAAATTACGGAGGGAAATATGAAGGAATTATTAAAATTATTTCTAATCTTTGCAAAAATAGGCTCGGTAACCTTCGGAGGCGGCTATGCAATGCTTCCTATTCTACAAAGAGAAATTGTGGAAAAATATCACTGGGCAACAGACGATGAGCTTTTGGACTATTTTGCAATAGGTCAGTGCACACCCGGAGTTATTGCCGTAAATACGGCAACCTTTATCGGATTTAAAAATAAGGGAATTTTGGGAGGAATATTTGCAACTCTCGGGGTTATCTTTCCGTCAGTAGTAATTATTACGATTATAGCGGCATTTATACAGGGTTTTGCCGATTATCCCGTTGTGATTCATGCTTTTAACGGAATAAGAGTCTGCGTATGCGTTCTTATTCTTAATGCAGTTTTAAAAATAGCAAAAAGCGCATTGGTTGATAAATGGACATACATTATTTTCGCATTGGTTTTTGTTATATCGCTGTTTACAAATGTTCCGACAGCTTTAATGGTTATAATATCGGGAATGCTCGGTGTTGTAATTAAAAAATTTTTATCAAAAGAGAATAAAAGCAATAATTAATATACAACAGCATGATTTTCATATGACACAATATTAACGGAGGATAATAATGTTACTTTTAGAACTGTTTTTTGAATTTTTTAAGATAGGACTCTTTTCTGTGGGAGGAGGTCTTGCGACACTTCCCTTTCTGTATGAGCTGGCAAATGCAAAGGACTGGATAAGTGTTGCCGACATTTCAAACCTTGTGGCTGTTTCCGAGTCTACTCCGGGGCCGCTGGGCGTTAATATGTCAACATATGTAGGTTTTTTGCAGTCGGGAGTTTTGGGCGGCATTATAGCTTCGCTCAGCCTTGTTCTGCCATCTGTAATAATAATTATAATAATTTCTGGATTTTTAAATAAATTCAAGGAATCAAAGCTTGTAAAAAATATTTTTTACGGCTTGAGAGCTGCCTCCTGCGCTCTTATTGCCTCTGCCGGCATCGGGGTTGCCAAATTGGCATTTTTAGGTTCAAAAATTACCGATTTCTTTTGGCAGGGAGCCTTATTGGCTGTTATTATGTACTTTGCCATAAAAAAATTAAAATGGCATCCTATTGCTTTTATTGCAATTTCAGCGGCAATAGGAATTATATTTAAATTTGAGCTGTAAATATCATTTAACTAAATAATGCTCACTGAATAAATTAATAGAACGGAGATTATTATGGATAGACTTGAAGTCGGAAAAATTGTAAATACGCACGGTTTAAAAGGCGAAGTAAAAATTGTTACATGGACCGATTCTCCCGATGTGTTTGAAGATTTGGATTTTGTATTTGCAAAGAAAAAAAAAGAGGAAATTAAGCTGACATTAAAAAGCATTAAATATCAAAAAAACAATATAATAGTTAAATTTTCCGAAATAAATTCAATTGATGAGGCTGAAGCATATAAAAATTGTGTGCTTTCCGCTGACAGAGAGATGCTCGGCGAATTGCCCGAAGGAGTATATTATATTGCCGATCTTATCGGCTGCGATGTGTTTGATGAAAATAACAATAAAATAGGCACTCTCACCGATGTTTTCAATACCGGTGCAAATGACATATATGTCGTTTCACGCCCGCAAAACAAGGATTTGCTGATTCCCGTTATTGATGAAACCATTATTAATGTAGATACAGAAAACAAAAGAATTGATATAAAGCTTATTGAGGGGCTTGATGAGTTATGATAAGATTTGATGTTTTGACTCTTTTTCCTGATATGTTCAGAGCCGTTTTGGGGGACAGCATAATAAACAGAGCTGTACAAAACGGACTTATCGAGTTTCATTTTATCGATATTAGAGATTTCACAAAAAACAAGCACCGGAAGGTGGACGATTATCCCTACAGCGGCGGAGGCGGTATGTTAATGTCCGCGCAGCCTGTTTATGACGCATACCAAAGCATTGCACAGGATTTGGATTATAAACCTCTTACTATATATATGTCCCCTCAAGGCAAGGTATTTAATCAGCAGCTTGCCCTTGATTTGTCAAAGGAAAAACATATTGTAATCCTATGCGGTCACTATGAAGGAATTGACCAACGAGTTCTTGACATGATTGTAGATATGGAAATTTCCATAGGCGACTTTGTCCTGACAGGCGGCGAAATCCCTGCTATGGCAGTTATCGATTCGGTAAGCAGAATGATTCCCGGAGTTTTGGCGAGTGAAAATTCCTATACAAATGAAAGTCATTTTAACGGTCTGCTGGAATATCCTCAATATACAAGACCGGAAGAATTTATGGGAGTTAAAATACCAGATGTGCTTATTTCCGGGCATCACGCAAAAATAAATGAATGGAAGCATGAACAGGCGCTTAAAAATACATATTTAAAACGCCCCGATATGCTGGAAAAGCTTACACTTTCGGAAAAAGATGCAGAATTTATAAAAAGGTTGAAAAATGACTGCTAAAATCCATATAAATAATGCTCACTGAATAATGCGATTTTCAATCGCATTTAGAAAAATTATGACTATTGTCAAAATTTTTCATGTAAAATCGAAGATTTTACACAGTTCGCATTGATAATGGCTGCTGAAATAAATATTTTGGGAGCAAAATATTTATTCATGGTGCAAGGTTTTTTGCGAAAATGTACAAAACCTTTGCACCCAAACAATTATGAAACGCTTGTGAGCCGCTATGCGGCTGCGTTTCATAATTGTTCAGCAGTCATTAATTTACACCTTTAATATATGTTAGTGTCAAGTAAAAGTCAGCATTTTTTTTCATCTTTAAATTATGCATATTGCTTAATTTTTCTTAAATTTTTGTATGTCAATTAAAACCTATCAAAAAATAGATTAAAAATTCATTGTTTCTGTGCCTTTGAGCCAATTTATGAGACTTATTCTTGAGTCTGTTATTGGAGTATTTGAGTAAGGCATAGAACATATTTTTCCTAAATATCCTTCACCAATCTTTTTGGGTATTCCGCCTGCTGATAAGATGTCTGTAACTCTTTCTTTGAAGGTTTCGGGTAAAACGATATTTGATATTATTTCAAGTGTTTCTGATAGCTTATGACTTACTTTTAGACAAATTATTTCACATAGATTAAGGCTACGATCCTTACTCCATGAAGCACTTCTGTGTTTCATTCTTTTTGCAACTGTAAAATATACATTATGGTTATTTTTTTATAACTTGCACACTTACCTTCTTTTTGGTGATTCGCAGCTGTAATCTGTTTTTTAATATGTAATTACGGTTGTTTTCCTATATATGCAAGTATACCGCCGTCAACATAAAGAACATGACCGTTTACAAAAGTTGATGCATCGGAAGCAAGGAAAACTGCAGGTCCCATAAGATCTTCCGGAGTTCCCCAGCGTGCAGCCGGAGTTTTGGCGATAATAAACTGATCAAACGGATGACGGGAGCCGTCAGGCTGAATTTCTCTGAGGGGTGCTGTTTGTGGAGTTGCGATATATCCGGGGCCGATTCCGTTACATTGAATATTATGTTCTCCGTATTCGGAGCAAATATTTCTTGTAAGCATTTTTAAACCGCCCTTAGCTGCCGCATATGCAGAAACAGTTTCTCTGCCCAATTCACTCATCATTGAACAAATATTAATAATTTTTCCGTGACCTTTTTTAATCATGATTGGTATTACTGCTTTCGAAACAATAAACGGTGCATTCAAATCGACATCGATAACCTGTCTGAATTCTTCAGCTGTCATATCACACATAGGTATTCTCTTAATAATGCCTGCATTATTTACAAGTATATCGATAACACCTACTTCTTTCTCGATTTTTTCTATCATGTCTTTAACCATGGCTTCGTTTGTTACGTCGCACACATAGCCCTTTGCATCAATTCCGTCCTCTTTATAGGAGTTTAGTCCTCTGTCAACAAATTCCTGTTTTATATCGCAGAAAACAATTTTTGCACCGGCTTGTGAATATGCTTTTGCAATAGCATATCCTATTCCATAGGAAGCTCCGGTTACAAGAGCAATCTTTCCTTCAAGGCTGAATGACTTTAAAATATCCATTTTTATCTGTCCTTTCTATGTATAATGATTAATCCGACAAGGGGAGATGTTCGGACATTTTGTGAATGACAATGGCATCAACCCTATGCAGTATGAGAATTAACCCTTATTGAATCAGAAAATTTTACTCATTATTATAAATTAATGCTCACTGAATAAATGCGATTTTCAATCGCATTTAGAAAAATTATGACTATTGTCAAAATTTTTCGTGTAAAATCAAAGATTTTACACAGTTCGCATTGATAAGGTCTGCTGAAATAAATATTTTGGTAGCAAAATATTTATTCATGGTGCAAGAATTTTTTGCAAAAATGCACAAAATCCTTGCACCAAAACAATTCTGAAACGCTTGTAAGCCGCTGTGCGGCTGCGTTTCATAATTGTTCAGCAGTCATTA
>JAXEIW010000066.1:0-12757 GCA_034101885.1 Clostridia bacterium
AGACTATGCTCTTTGGTTGGGCGGTTCAAGTTTTGCGTTCTTTTTTAGACAACAGTCAAGGAAGTTCAGTTGAATTGTTTAGCTTTTATGAAAATAATGATGCCAAAACACAGTGATAAACAATAATTTATACCTGAATAGCAACTTAGAGTCAATATAAATTTGATAAAATTCTCAATTTTATATTGACTTTTTTTATTTGTTGTGGTATGATATGAGAGTATTCTCAAATTGAACGGAGAATACTCTTTATTTTTAAGTTAAAACGGAGAATGTGTAATGTATAAAACAAAGCAACAGCAACAGCTTGATGATTTTTTTAAGAAAAATATGTCTTCTCAATTTACAATAAATGAAATTGTTTCACAGCTTTGCCCCAATGACGGTTTGGGGAAAAGTACAATTTATCGCCGTATATCGGGAATGGTTAAAAAGGGAACTCTTTTAAAGCTCGTAGGTGAGGACGGAAAGAGTACGGTATATCAATACAGCGGAGAGGGGACAAACTGCGCAGAGCATTTCCATTTAAAATGTACCTCCTGCGGAAAACTGATACATCTTGACTGTCATCATTTTGAAGAAATTGAAAAACATATTTCGGACGAGCATAATTTTACGCTTGATACAAAAAAAACAGTATTGTACGGAATATGCTCCGATTGCAAAAAAGAAAGGGAGGAAGACAATGAAAGCAATTAAATATTTTCTGACAGCGGTTATACTGTTTCTTTGCGGCTGTTCGTCCTCCGTAACAGAGAAGGAGGAGGGAATAAATATTATAACAACAAATTTTCCGCCCTATGATTTCTCAAGACAGGTTGCAGGGGAAAACGCCGAGGTTAATTTGCTTTTGCCGCCGGGAAGTGACGCTCACAGTTTTGAACCGTCGCCCAAGGATATAATAAATATTCAAAATTCTGACTTGTTCATATATACGGGAGGCGAGTCGGACAGTTGGATAGACGATATATTGAGTACAATCGACACAAGCGGAACAAAAATAATCAAGCTTATGGAGGTATGCGAAACAGTTGTGGAGGAAATTCCGGAGGGTATGCAGGCAGAGGAAGAAGAAAACGGGCATGGTGAAAAAGATGAGTATGACGAGCATGTTTGGACTTCTCCGAAAAATGCGGTATTGATAACAAAGGCAATATCGGAGTCGCTTTGCGAAATTGATGCGGAAAATGCAGACATATATAAAGAAAATGCCGACAAATATATAAGCAGGCTTGAAGAACTGGACGATGAGTTTGAAAGCATTGTCAAAACCTCTTCCGGAAATACTTTGATTTTTGCGGATAGATTTCCTTTCAGATATTTTACCGAAGCTTACGGTTTAAAATATTATGCCGCTTTTCCGGGCTGTGCGGAGGAAACGGAGCCGGATATAGCAACGGTAACTTTTCTGATTAATAAAGTAAGAGAGGAAAGGATACCTGTGGTATTTTATATAGAATTTTCAAATCACAAGCTTGCCGATGCAATATCGGCGGAAACCGGAGCAAAGGCAATGCTTTTGCATTCGTGCCACAATGTTACAAAGGAAGAATTCAATTCGGGCATTACCTATCTTGAGCTTATGAAAAATAATGCTGAGGCTTTAAAGGAGGCGCTTAACTGATGGCATTGCTGACTTGTGATAATATCACACTTTCTTATGATTCAAAGCCTATTGTGACAAACCTGTCTTTTTCTGTTTCGGCAGGAGAATATCTTTGCATACTCGGTGAAAACGGCGCAGGAAAAAGTACGCTTATGAAAGGTATTTTGGGACTTTTAAAGCCGGTAAGCGGAAAAATTATTTACGGTGACGGTCTTGTACGAAATGAAATAGGGTATCTTCCTCAGCAATCGGACATTCAAAGGGATTTTCCGGCATCGGTAAAAGAGGTTATTTCCTCCGGATGTATTAATAAATGCGGAATTTTTCCCTTTTTGAGTAAGGCGCAAAAGGAAACGGTTAAAAAAAATACGGAGCTGTTAGGTATAAGCAGTCTTACAAATAAGTGCTATCAGGATCTGTCGGGAGGTCAGCAGCAGCGCGTTCTTCTGGCAAGGGCGCTTTGTGCTGCCGGAAAGCTTATTGTTCTTGATGAGCCGGCAGCGGGACTTGATCCCGTAGTGACAAATGAGTTTTATTCTCTTATCAAAACGCTGAATATAAAATATAATATCGCTGTTATTATGGTGTCCCATGATATAAACGGAGCAATTAAAAATGCTACTCATATTTTGCACCTTGAACATGACGATATGTTTTACGGAACTGTTCACGAATATGTGACGGGAGAGTTTTCAAAGAAATTTTTAAATGTAAACGGAGGAGAAGACGAATGAATATTTTTTCTTTAATGATGTCCTATCCGTTTATGATGAGAGCGGTTGTTGTGGGTATACTTGTTTCGCTGTGTGCGGCACTGCTTGGAGTTTGTCTTGTTCTTAGGAAGCTGTCAATGATCGGTGACGGGCTGTCACACGTAGGCTTTGGAGCTTTGGCAATTGCCTCGGCGCTTAGTTTATCTCCCTTAAAGGTTACAATTCCTATTGTAATAGCAGCTGCATTTTTGCTTTTAAGGTTAAGTGAAAACAGCAAAATAAAGGGTGATTCGGCAATTGCTATAATATCAACGGGCGCCCTTGCCATAGGCGTTATGATAATATCACTGTCAAACAACAGCAATACCGACCTTAACAGCTACCTGTTCGGAAGTATCCTTGCCATGAGCAATGAGGATATGATTTTGAGTATTGTTTTGTCGGTTATTGTGCTTATACTGTTCATTCTGTTTTATAACAAGATATTTGCCGTTACCTTTGATGAGGCATTTGCGCGCGCTACCGGAATAAACACCGAAATTTTTAACGTGCTGATTGCGGTTCTGACAGCGGTAACGATTGTTGTGGGCATGAGAATGATGGGAGCAATGCTCATTTCATCGCTTATTATATTTCCGGCGATAACCTCAATGAGAATATTCAAAACATTTAAACCTGTCACAATATGCTCGGCAATTCTGTCGGTTGTGTGTTTTCTTATAGGAATAACAATTTCCTATTTGTACGCGGCCCCTACCGGAGCAAGTATAGTTGTGGTAAATATAGCGGTTCTTTTGATTTTTGCGATTGTGGGAAAAATTTTAAAAAGATAGGAAAAAGCATATCGGAGATTATCTGCCGGTATGCTTTATTTGTCGGAAACACCCATCAAAGGTCATAAATATGTAACAAAATCGTAAAAACATAATTCTTGACTTATAGCCTCAATTATTATATTATATAATGAGGAAAATATACAAAAGCGTCGGAAAAGCATATTTTTTGCCGGCGGTTTATGCTGAAAGAGATGAAATATTTATATGTATTATTATATAAGGGGAAAATATGTTTTAAAGGGAGAAAGTTTTGTAGTGATTGATGCCGGAGGTGTCGGATACAAAATATATACCTCTGCGTCAAACCTTGAAAAAATGCCGTCGTACGGCAGTGAAATTACAATATACACACATCTCCATGTACGCGAAGACGCACAGGATTTGTACGGATTTATAACAAAGGAAGAAATAACACTGTTTCTTCAGCTTATGTCGGTGTCGGGAATAGGACCTAAAGCTGCGCTTTCGATTTTATCGGTTACAACCCCCGAACAGTTTGCGCTGGCAGTTATAACGAACGATGTAAAGACGCTCACTAAGGCGCAGGGAGTAGGACCCAAGGCGGCGCAGAGGATAATACTGGAACTTAAGGATAAAATAAAGACTGCGGACGCTTTGCCGGAGGATATAAAGACCGCGGCAATCGAGGAGGAAAACAATCAGTCGGAGGCAGTTACGGCGCTTGTGGTTTTGGGCTACACTGTAAACGAGGCAAAACGTGCCGTTTCGAGAGTCGATCCTACTCTGAATGTGGAATTAATAATAAAAGAAGCTCTTAAAATACTTATGAAGCAGGTGTAAGCATTGATTTTTGATGATGAAAGAATAGTTACAGGCGAATTTATAGAGGAGGATGCGGAAATCGAAAGCAGCTTAAGACCGCGTCAACTAAGCAATTATATCGGACAGGATAAGGTAAAGGAAAATCTTGAGATATACATAAAAGCCGCCCTTGACAGAAAGGAAGCCCTTGATCATGTATTGCTTTACGGCCCTCCGGGATTGGGTAAAACCACTCTTGCCGGCGTAATAGCAAATGAAATGGGGGTTAATTTGAGAATAACAAGCGGCCCTGCAATAGAAAAGGCAGGAGATCTTGCCGCAATTCTTACCAATTTATCACAGCATGATATTTTGTTCATAGATGAAATTCACAGAATGAGCAGAATGGTTGAGGAAATTCTCTATCCTGCAATGGAGGATTTTGCTTTGGATATTATTATAGGAAAAGGACCTTCCGCAAAGTCAATTCGTCTTGATTTGCCGAAATTTACGCTTATAGGGGCAACAACAAAGATAGGAAATCTTTCTGCACCGCTGCGTGACCGTTTCGGTGTCATTTCAAGACTTGAGCCGTATTCCGATGATGATTTGATTAAAATTATAACCCGTTCTGCATCGATTTTGAATGTGGGGATTGACGAGGAAGGAGCAAGAGAAATAGCCAAGCGTTCGAAGGGAATACCGCGTATCGCAAACAGCTATGTAAAACGAGTGAGGGATTTTGCCGAGGTCAAATATGACGGTCGTATAACCAAGGAGATTGCCTGCAGTGCGTTTTCGGCAATGAATGTTGATGAAAAGGGACTGCGTACAACCGATATTAATATGATTATGACAATGATAAAATCCTTTGGCGGAGGACCTGTGGGACTTGATACGATTGCCGCGGCAATCGGGGAGGACGCAAGAACAATTGAGGATGTTAATGAGCCTTATCTTATGCAGCTTGGATTTATTTCAAGAACTCCGAGGGGAAGAATTGTTATGCCGCCGGCATATGAGCATTTTAATATTCCGGCTCCGGATAAAGATTGATTTTTGTATTTACGAAAGGAAGTATTAAAAATGAAGACAAAAATATTGCTGTTTGTAACCATAATTATATGTGTTTTCGGAATTTCCGCATCAGCGCTTACTCTTGAGTATAACGGAGAAACACATGAATATACGGGTTCGGTATATTCCCTCATGGTGAATGGCAAATATATAGAAACGTCACTTCAGCCGATAATTTTCAATGACAGAGCGCTGGTTCCCATAAGAGATGTGTTTGAAGCAATGGGAGCAACAGTAAAATATCTTGACGCGTCTCAACAGATTTTTATTGACTATAATAAAAAGTACCTGAGATTAAAAATAGGAAGCGATATAGCATATATAGATGCAAATCAGGTTAATATACCGGGGGGAGTTACCCCGATGCTGATTGCCGCTGTCGGAAGAGATGCCAAAACAATGGTACCGGTGCGTTTTGTTTCGGAAAGCCTTGGATTTGATGTTCAGTTTGACGGTGACAACGGTGTTATTAAAATAACCGATCCGGAAACGACAAACAAATCCACAATATATAATTACAAATGCTCGTCCTTTGATGATTTGACGGCTACAATGGAGCTATATCTCGACGCGCCGGTTTCGTCGATTACCACGCCTGTATATACCGACGGGGGAGTTTTGTATTTTGATGTACCTAATGCAACTCATTCTCTTGCAGGCACAACACAAATAAATACCGGAGCAATTAAACAGCTTCGTATGGGAATACATGACGGCTATGCAAGAGTTGCGCTCGATCTTGAAAATTGTAAAAGCTATAATGTAGCATTATCGGTTGACAAAAAAACAATATTGATTGCTATTGCCAAATTTGAAAACACAGAGGAGGTTACCGCTCCCAATTCCGGAAACGGAAAGATTGTTGTAATTGATGCGGGACACGGAGGAAGCGATCCCGGTGCGAGCGGAAGTGTGGGAGGAAAAACATATCAGGAAAAGAGCATTAATCTTGCGGTAGCAAAAAAAGTACGCGATATTCTTTCAGAAAACGGTGTTACCGTCCTTATGACAAGAGATTCTGATACATATCCTTCCCTTACTCAGCGTTCCGATTTTGCAAATGCAAATAAAGCGGTGATATTTACAAGTATACATTCAAATTCGGCATCTTCCGCTTCCGCTTCGGGATTTGAAGTGTATTACAGTGTACAGAATAACAGCGGTGCGACGGGATTGGCAAGTGCTGAGTTTGCGGCATCGGTTGCAAAAAATATAAGCAAAAATGTTTCTATAAAAAACAGGGGTGTAAAAACCGAAAATCATGTTGTAACAAGGACAAGCACAATGCCGGCTATTCTTGTGGAGCTGGGATTTATGTCAAATCCCGACGAGCTTTCGCTTTTGTTGAGCGAGGATTTTCAATACAGTATTGCAAAGGGGATTGCAGACGGTATACTTGCGGTTATCGGTAAGGCAAACCCGCCGCAGTAACAGCGAAAAAATATAGGGCAATCTGACAGATGTGGGGAGTTTTTCAGAGGTTGCCATAATCAGCAATGTGTAGGAATTTATGATAACGTGAAAGATAGGCTTGCTTTTCTCTCACGTTATAGTTTTTATGCCGTATGAGGGCGGCGGAATGGGGATTAAAATGGATAAAAAAGATTTTTATTTTGATTTGCCGGAGGAACTAATCGCGCAGGAACCTCTTGCCGACAGAAGTTCGTCAAGACTTATGTGTCTTAACAAAAAAACAGGAGAGTTTTCCCACAGGCATTTTTATGATATAGTAGATATGCTCAATCCCGGAGATTGTCTTATTTTAAATGATACAAAGGTTATACCGGCAAGACTTTACGGACATAGAGAAGATACGGGAGGCGCAATAGAATTTCTGCTTCTGCATAAACATTCCCTTGATGTCTGGGAGGTTATATTAAAGCCCGGCAGGCGTGCAAAACCGGGAACGGTTTTTGTATTCGGTGACGGCAGACTGAAAGCGGAAATACTTGAAGTGGTAAATGACGGAAACAGGCTTGTCAGGTTTATTTATGATGGTGTATTTGAGAATATTTTAGATGAACTGGGAGAAATGCCGCTTCCTCATTATATTACCAAAAAGCTTGAGGATAAGGACAGATACCAAACCGTATATGCGAAAAATTCCGGTTCTGCCGCAGCTCCTACCGCAGGACTTCATTTTACTAAGGAACTGCTTGAAAAGATAAAGGCAAAGGGTGTAAATATAGGATATGTTACTCTCCATGTGGGACTGGGAACCTTCCGCCCCGTTAAAACCGATAATATACTTGATCATAAAATGCATTCCGAGTTTTATATTCTGCCGCAGGAAACTGCTGATTTGGTTAACAAGACCAAGGAATCGGGACACAGAGTAATATCTGTGGGAACAACGGCAACAAGAACTCTTGAAACAGCGGGAATTGATGGTATGCCCATAAAGGCTCAAACCGGCTGGACAGATATATTTATATATCCCGGCAAGGAATTTCATGTTATAGACGCTCTCATTACAAATTTTCACCTGCCCGAATCAACGCTGATTATGCTTGTAAGCGCTTTGGCGGGAAGAGAAAATGTTTTAAGGGCTTATAACGAGGCAGTTAAAGAAAAGTATAGATTTTTCAGCTTTGGTGACGCGATGTTTATAGTATAAAGGATGATCAAAGTGATGAAGAACCCTTGAAGCACCTTGATTTCAGGGGTTTTCGTGTTTCTAAAAGATAAAAATTGAATGATGAATTTGCATAAAATCGGAAATATCTTATAAGCATCGTTTGCCAATACTTATGGAATATAGAATAATTTTGCAAACACTGTTGACAATATCACGATATCGTGATATAATATAAGCAAAGAGAAGGAGTTGATATTATGCCTGTATTGGCACGATTTTACGGAATTATTATAAGAATGTATTTCTTGCAAAGCGAGCATAATCCGCCACACATACACGCAATATATAATGATGATGTTGCAGCGATAGATTTTATGACCGGAAATTTGCTTGAAGGTCATTTGCCGCCCAAAGCAATGGATATGGTTTTAGAATGGATTTCGATTCATAGAGAAGACTTAAAAACAATTTGGGAAACACAAGAGTTTAAGACATTAGCTCCGCTTGAATAAGGAGGTTTTATATGTTTCATAAAATAAAAAATGTATCTCCACTATCTGAATATAAACTAAGTGTTCAGTTTTCTGAGGGTGTAACTAAAATTTATGATGTAAAACCTTTGTTTGAAAAGATATCTGTTTTTAAAGAACTTGAAATAGGTAATAATTTCAACTGCGTCAGTGTTGATGTGGGCGGTTACGGCATAGTATGGAATGACAACATTGATCTATCTTGTGATGAGTTGTGGGAAAATGGTGTAACGATAAAAACACCTTTTGATGGACTCATTGCATTTTCAGATGCAACAGAACTTTGGGGATTGAATGAAAGTACTCTTCGAAAAGCAATTTCGTACGGAAAGCTTGTAAACGGAGTCGATGTTTGCAAGTATGGAAAACAATGGGTTGTTTCAATAGATGCAATGCAGCGGGAGTATGGTAAAATTGCCGGTCATATATCCGATAAACAATGAGGACGCAATGTTTTTGTGCATTTTCGCAAAACAATTTGTTCGGTAGACATTATTTTAGAATTATTTTTTTAATTATATTGACAATGCGCATAAAAATGCGTATAATATAGTTAAAGGTGGTTAACATATGAAAAGGACGGAATTAATGAAAAAATTTATAAAATCAGGCTGGCGAATATTACGAGAGGGTTCAAATCACACCATATTAACAAAAGGAGAATTAGTTGAACCGATACCAAGGCATAGAGAAATTAACGAAGAATTAGCCAAATCTCTTATTAGAAAGCATAATTTGAAATAAAGGAGTGTTTATTTATGAAAGCTGCATACCCTGTTATTATTAACCGAAATAATTTATTGGTTTATGTTCCTGATTTTGACATAAACACACAAGGAACAGATATTGAAAACTGCATAGAAATGGCACGAGAGGCAATCGGACTTTGCGGAATATCGCTTGAAGATATAGGGAAAGAAATACCAAAGCCATCTTATGAATTGCCGACTGTTGAGGAAAATTCTATCGGAACATTCGTTGACGTAGATTTTGATTATTACAGACAACTTGAAGATAATAGGATGGTAAAAAGAAATTGTACTATACCAAACTACCTTAATGTTATGGGAGAAAAAGCCGGATTTAACTTTTCTGAAGTTTTAAGAAGTGCATTGATTGAAAGATTAAATTTAAAATAAGATATTTCCAATCGGTAATGTTTGTTACTAATGTTTTACTCCGTAATCATCGGCAATATACTGTTTATTAGGAAATAATATTATCAAAATCAAAACGGTAGGAGGTGTTTTATGTTTGAACAATTAAGCGACGCTGCACTGCACATTATAAGCAGAATTGAAAACAGCGGATATTCGGCATTTATATGCGGCGCAACCGTGCGTGAACTGGTCATGAACGAAACACCTGCCGCATATGTTATGATAACAGATGCAGAGCCGGCAAGAATAAAGGCAATGTTTCGAAGAACTTTGGAAAACCGTGAGAGAAAAAATGCGGTGACTGTTATTGAAAACAAGACAGCGTTTGATATATATTGTCGTGACAGCAGAATTGAATATTCGCGGGATTCGGATGAAATTTTGAAAAGTATTTTGATGAATTTTGATTGCAGTATGAATGCAATGCTTTACAATAAAGAAAGAGGCTTAATCGATTATTTCGGAGGACTGGATGATGTGACGAATAAAACGGTTCGTATGTTGGATTCATCGCAGCTTGCGGCGGCACAAAGACCTATCAGAATGTTAAGAGCTGTAAGGTATTGCGCACAGCTTGGATTCGGTCTGGATGATAAAACGGCAGCAGATATTAAAAGATTTGCCGTTTTTATAAAAAGAGCTCCGAGTGAAAAGATAAGGGAAGAACTTGATAAAATTCTTATGTCTGACAATCCGGGGGTATTTACCGATTTAAACAGACTGGGAATTTTGAAATATATAATTCCGGAGCTGGATGTTTGTTTCAGCGTGCCCCAAAAGAACAAATACCATATATATAATGTGGGAGAACATATTGTATGTGCTGTCATGAACACTCCCAATGATCCGGCAATCAGGTGGGCGGCGCTTCTGCACGATATCGGAAAACCTCTTTGCAAGAGTGAAGATTCAAACGGTGTAATACATTTTTACGGGCATCACAGAGAAAGCGTCAGACTTTCGGCGGAAATTTTAAGACAGTTTAAAACAGAGCCGCAGCTTGCAAAGGAGATTCTTCTTCTGATTGAAAATCACGATGTAAGAATAGAGGCGACACCACAGGGCGTAAAAAGAATGATGATGAGAACCGGAGCGGATACCTTTGCCAAATTGCTTCTGATGCAGGAGGCTGACAACAGAGCAAAAAATATGAAATACTTTCCGGATAAGATGAACAAGTTAAATGATGTAAGAAGAATATACAAAAAGGTAGTTGCCGAGCGTCATCCCTATCGAATTTCCGATTTAGCGGTAAACGGACGTGATTTGAATAAGCTCGGCTTCAGACCGGGACATGAAATATGGGATATTCTTCAGATGCTTCTTGATGAGGTTTTGATAGATCCCGGACTTAATACAAGAGAATATCTCCTTTCAAGAGCAAAGCAATACAAGAGAAAAAGAGTTTAGAAAACTTAATCTTATACATAATCGAAACAGGTTACAGATGAAGTTCTTTGAGCTCTTTTTTTTGTATGCAGCCGGTTGATGACAAAACAAGAAAATATGTAAGCATACTTATAGATACCGTTATTATCAATGCAATAGAGCTTTTCCCGAAAATAATACACAGCGGATTGAACAATAGGTGTGCAATAATTCCCATCACAACTGTCGATAATAAAGGCTTAAACAGGGAATTAATCAGGTTAAGTCTTATGTGAAGATGACGTTTAATGCTTATTGTATTCAATATCATAATTACAAAAAATGCAGCTGTTGCTCCGAGAGGTGCACCTGCTATATTTATTTTCGGGTTGGGTATTAAAAACATATCGGCGGCGAGCTTCACAGCCATTCCTGTAAGACTGTAGAAAAAAGGCTCTGCAATTCTTCCGGAGGCGTGGAGTATAACGGTGAAAAGCTGTGTCACGCAAACAAAAACCATACAGGGAGAAAGCAGTTTTAAAAGTCCGGCAGACGCCGTATTATGAAAAAGAAGATCAAGCAGCTGTTCGCCGAAAAGAAAGGTCATGAGAGCAGAGGGCAGAACTATTATCAAGGTCAGTTTAAGGGACAAAGAGGCGGTATTTTCGGCAAGCCCGTAGTCCTTTTTTGCAAGAGCGCCCGAAATTAAAGGAAGAACACATACTCCCAAGGCGCCTATTATCCCTGTGGGAAGATGAAAGATTGTAAGCGCATATCCCGAGTATGCTCCGTAAATCCACCTTGCTCCGTCGATAGACAGTTTAAGCGTTTCGCAAAGATTATCAAAATTTGCAGTGTATGCAGAATAGTTTAATAAAAATTTTTCTGCTGTTTCGGGCGTAAATCTTATTTTCAAAAGACTGTTTCTGACAACTGACACGTCAAGCAAGTCCAAGGAACCGGAAATACATGAGCATACAAGCATCGGTATTGCAATGGAGGCAAGAGAAAGGCATATATCTCTTTTCCTTTTAATATCGCCTTTGTAAGGCAGCTTTTTATTTGACGGTATATACATTAAAAAAAGGATCAGGGTTGCTATTATTTCTCCAACCGTTATTCCTGTTATTGCTCCTGCCGAGGTTATTTCAATAACAGCGTTTCGGAGCAGATAAGCTCCTAAAAAACCGACAGTCAGCTTTATGAATGCTTCTATTACCTGTGACAGTGCGGTAGGAATCATATTTACACAGCCCTGATAAAAGCTTTTGTAAACAGTACCCCAGGCAACGAAAAATATTGAAGGCGATATTACCTTTATTGCAAGCTCTGCCTTTGGATCTTTCATGGAATAGGCAAAAAAGCCTGCCATAAAATAAAGAACAAGACTCCCTATTATTCCGAGAACGCATAAAATCACGGTCGCTACCTTAATTCCGCGTTTGACGGTACTGTAATTTCCCAAGGCATATTCCTCTGCCGTAAAACGTGAAAGCGCAAGGGGAATACCGGAAATAATAAAGGACAGTATCATGGAATAAACTCCAAGGGCGGTATTAAAAATTGCCATGCCTTCCTCACGAAGAATATAAGTGAGAGGAATTTTAAATACTGCACCCAATATCTTTGAAACGGCATTTGCACCGATTAATACTGCCGTACCTTTGAGAAAATTGTTTTGCTTCATGATTCAGTCTGTGACTCCTTTCGAAAAAGCCGTATGTGAAAATAATTCAAGCAAACCGAGCGTCAGGCGGTGATGCTGTGATAAATTTGAAGAACATTTTTGCCTTGCTGTCTGTTTCACGGTCCCGGTATGTTACTATTCACCTATGCGGATAAATTATTGTTTATCACTGTGTGTCGGCAGTATTATTTCCATAAAAGCCAAACAATTCAACTAAACTTCCTTGACTGTTGTCTGAAAAAGAACGCAAAACTTGAACCGCCCAATCAAAGAGCATAGTCTAAAGGGGGCAGTGCATTATGCGAGTTGCGCAACTGCAAAGCAGTTGGCGCGTGTTTGAGCTATGGAATACTGATACGGGTGTGAAACCCAAAAGGGGATACATAAGGGGAACACCTTATGTGCCTTTTGGTACTTTTGGGCAAACAAAAGTACAACGG
>JAXEIW010000067.1:0-39426 GCA_034101885.1 Clostridia bacterium
AATTATACCATTATTTTATTTATTTTGTCTATTGACAAATTATAATATAGTATGGTAAAATCATAACAAAAGAGATAGGAGTATGCAGGATGAGATATAACCTTTATGCTTGTAACAACAATAACGCATTTGGAATAGATTCTATCGGTTACAGCGATGACAAACTTGTCACACGTTTTGGACCGGCTCAAAGAAACAAATATATAATTCATTATGTGCTTTCCGGTCACGGTTACTTCAATAATCATATCGTCAAGAAAGGTCAAGGCTTTTTGATAACTCCGGGAATGAGTGAACACTATTATCCCGATAGCAAAACTCCCTGGGCGTTTCTTTGGATAATATTGAATGATTCCGTAAACAACAATGCGATATTCAAAGAGTACAACGCTAACCCCAAAACAAATATATTTGAATATAATAACATATACCGGCTTATTCAAATGAAAGACATAATAATAAAAAGCAATGATAATATTTATAATTCTTCAGAATTATTTGAAATGTTTTTACACATATTCAATAATCACAATATCTCGAAAAATGAAAAAAAGGATGCCGAAACAATGTACTATCATTATGCCGTTAATTTTATAAACTCAAATATTTTTCGTAAAATAACAATTGATGAGCTCACTAATATACTGGGCATCTCACAGCCATATCTATACAAGATTTTTATTAAAAAATGTTCTATGTCACCAAAAAACTATATTGATAAAATTAAAATACAAAAAGCAATGGAACTATTACTTGAAACATCTATGCCATTAACAGAAATTGCTCACTCAATAGGAATAGAAGATGGTATTACTTTATCAAAATTTTTCAAAAAGAAAACAGGCTTATCTCCCACAGAGTTCAGGAAAAATAACGTAAGGTGAAGCCTTTGTTGATTTCATAAATGCTCTTTTGAAGGTCGACGGCTTTATTGAGAAGAATTTGCTGAGGAATTGTGGCTTACAACGGTACCGAGAAGGGCAGAATATTGATTTTGTACCCCTAAGAAAAATTCTATCAAAATATAACTTCTTTCACATATTAGAAAACACATTTGTATACCATACAGGTGTGTTTTCTTTTTTGCCAAAATTTCTGAAAAATCTTGACTTTTTGTTACAAAAATTATATCATTATATAAAGAAATAATAATGCCCACTGAATAAATGCTGTTTTCAATCACATTTAGAAAAATTATGACTCTTGTCAAAATTTTTCGTTTAAAATCAAAGATTTTAAACAGTTCGCATTGATAAAGTCTGCTGAAATAAATATTTTGAGAGCAAAATATTTATTCATGGTGCAAGTTTTTTTTGCAAAAACGCACAAAAAAACCTTTCAACCAAACAATTATGAAACGCTTGTGAGCCGCTATGCAGCTGCGTTTCATAATTGTTCGGCAGGCATTATAATAGTTATACAAATTAATGGCTTGGCAAGTTTGTAACACTGATTTTGCAGATTTAAAAAATCTATAAAACAAGCACATTTATCTTTATTATATACCTATATTAAGAGTAAAATTTAATATATAATAATATTATAAATTTTTCCGTTGCTGAAAAGAGGAAGTGAAAAGATATGATAAGAATGGAAATAGCACTGCTTTTGGTTTTGATTTTTATTGCATTTATATATTTTGGTGCGGAAGGCAGGAACACACCGTTACATAAATCATTTTCCGCGTTGCTGATTGTCACGCCGTTTCATTTGTTATTCGATGCGGTAACGGTTTATACGGTAAATCATTTGGAAACGGTGCCTCCCACTTTAAATGAAATACTTCATAGGCTGTTTATAGGAACAATGGTTATTGTTGTTTATCTTTTTTATCGTTACATTTCAATTTTGACAGAGGAGGAAACGAAAAGTCCGAGCCGGGTTGATATGATCGCAAAAATTTATTTGATTGCGGCAGAACTTGCGGTATTGCTTTTACCGGTTCACTATGCCGTTACCGAAAAAGGAAACTATTCCGATGGTATTCATGTATCTGTCTGCTATATAAGCACTGTGTTTTATTTGTTTCTGTGTTTATGGCTGCTGATTAAAAACCGCAGACAAATTGACCGGAAAAAGAAAGCGGTAATCGGTGTGGCGCTTATCATTGAGGGTATTGTTTCTATTTTACAGGCAATAAACCCCACTTGGCTGATTTCCGGAATCGGTATTACACTGATGACGCTTGCATTTTATTTAACACTGGAAAATCCGGACATACTGCGCGCGGAGATTACGGAACAGAAAATGTCCATGCTGTATTTAAAAAGTCAGGTCAATCCTCATTTTCTGTATAATACCCTTGATACAATACGTATTCAGGCGCAGCTGAACGGTGATAAAACAACAGCCGATTTACTTATGAGATTATCAGACTTCTTTCGACTTAGCATCAAGACGGACAAACAGATGACAGCGCTGGAAGATGAAACGGATCTTTCGGGTGCATATATGGAGCTGATGTGCTGCCGTTATCCCGAACTTGAATATAACTGCGACATTGACCCCGACTTGGACGACGCATTGGTACCGAATTTTATTCTTCAGCCGATTATTGAAAACAGCCTTCTTCACGGACTTAAAAACAAAGGCTACAGAGGCAATGTAACCGTAACAGCTAAAAAAATAAACCGAAAACAAGACTGTATTGAAATTGAGGTATCGGATACCGGCAGCGGTTTTGACGAAGGTGTGAAAAACAGGATTGATGAAATGCTCTTGCATAGCGACAAGGAGAAACCCAAGACAGAAAGCATAGGCATATTAAATGTTCAAAAGCGTATAAAGCTGCTCTGCGGCAAGGAATTCGGTCTTAGTTACACCGAGAATACAGACGGCGGCGTAACCGCGCATATACGGTTGCCGCTTGTGCGGGAGGAATATAAATGAGAAAGCTTAAGGTACTTCTGGTTGATGATGAAATTATGATTAGGGAAGGTTTTAAACGGTTGTTTGATTGGGAGGCTCACGGATGCGAGGTTGTCGGCGAGGCTGCGGACGGTATGGAGGCACTGGGGCAGATTGACAAGCTTCTACCTGATATTGTGATTATGGATATAAACATTCCTGTTATGAACGGGTTAAAGGTTATTGAAGTAAGCCGTGTCAAGCATCCGGAAATTGCCTATGTAATTGTATCGGGATATGACGATTTTGCATATTGCCGCAAGGCTCTGCATCTGCAAATCACCGATTATATCTTAAAGCCTGTAAACTACGAGGAATTCGGCAGCTGCATCGACAATCTGAAAATATCTATGTACAAAAACAATACAAGCGTGCAGAAGAATTCCGAAAACCGGGAGGAACGTGTTATTTCCTCTATAATGAGGTATATGCAGGAGCATTTGTCGGAGGAGATAAGCCTATCCGTTTTGGCGGACGAGTTTCATTTAAATCCGCAGTATATCAGTCAGCTGTTTAAAAACGAAATTGGGGTGGGATTTCTTTCCTATCTTACAAACATACGGATAGAAAAGGCAAAAAAGCTTCTGCTTTCCACCGCTCTTCCCGTAACAGAAATATCGTCATACGCAGGATACGGAGATTACAGAGTTTTTACAAAGGTGTTTAAAAAGACCGAGGGCGTTACGCCATCGCAGTTTAGGCGAGAATTTTTGGACAGAGAGAAACCGGAAGTGTAAAATACTGCCTATAATTCTGACACATTTTTCTGAAAAATCTGCCTATAAATTCAATGCTGTATGTAATATAATATAGGTACAGAGAAAAAAAGAGTAAAACGGTACTATGAAAAAGATTAACACACCGATGATACCGAAAGAGGTTTATGTTTAAATCGTTAACAGAAACACTTTAGAAAAGTAAAAGAGGAGGGATGCGGCATGGGAGCTGCGGCAATATTGATAATGTATGCAATAATACTTGCAGTGGTTTCAACAGTGGCATATTTTGTTATTAAATTGGCTGTAAAGGCTGCTTTGAAAGAGTATTTCGGAGAAAAAAAAGAAAAAGAGAGGAAAGATTAAAAGAAAAGCAGTGTTTTCTGCTTACTTTTAAAGTGTATTTAGGCCGCTATGCGGCGGAACGGAGGATTATTATGAAAAGAATTAACAGTATTTTATGGGGAATTGTGCTTATTGCGATAAGTGCCGTATTGCTTCTTAACGCATTGGAAATTACCAATATAGAAATATTTTTTGACGGTTGGTGGACTTTGTTTATTATTGTTCCGAGTTTCATCGGATTGGTTGGAGGCAGAGATAAGACCGCTAATATTATAGGACTTTTGATTGGAGTATTTTTGCTTCTTGCCTGTCAGAATATACTTGATTTTGATATGCTTTGGAAGCTTGCTGTGCCTGTAATAATAGCCGTTATCGGAATTAAAATGATTTTTAAGGGTGTTTCGGAAAGCAATGGTGCGGAAATTGTAAAAAAGCTTGAGGCTGACGGAGAGAATATAAAGGCGGTATTTTCGGCATTTTCGGGACAGAATATTAATTTTGATAATGAGGTTTTTAAAGGAATCGAGCTTACTGCGGTATTCGGCGGAATAAAATGCGATTTGAGAAACGCTCTGTTTGAAGGTGACGCAGTTATAAATACTTGCAGTATTTTCGGTGGGATTGATATACTTGTTCCCGATAACGTTAATATAAAGATTAATTCAAACTCTCTTTTCGGAGGAATAGATAACAAAAAGCATCAAAATTCAGTAGGTAATCAGCATACTGTTTACTTAAACGGTACTTGTATTTTCGGAGGAGTTGATATTAAATGACAACAGCGCAGAAAATAATAAAATATGCGGCATTGACCTTTGGACTTATTTTAAGCGTAAGCATAATAACAGGTATAGCCAGGGGAATATTTTCAGTGTTTTATTTCTTTAGTGATAATACCGCATCGGAAATGACGGAGCAAACTATAGGAAATGAATTTACGAGTCTTAAGATTAATATAAGCGCAGCGGAGCTGGAAATAAAAACGGGGGAAAAGTATAAGCTTGAAACAAACCACAAATATTTAACTTATAAAGAAAGCGGAGAAACGCTCGAAATTGATGAAAGAAAACCGTTTTTTACTTCACATTCGAACGGCATGAAGGTAGTATTAACCATACCGGAAGAAACTGTTTTTGACTATGCGAATATAGATGCCGGAGCAGGAAGCGTGACAATAGACGATCTTCGGGCAAACTTGCTTAAAATCGAACTTGGTGCAGGAGAATTAAATGTGGGGCGTCTTGACGCGTCGGATAAAGCCGAAATTGACGGCGGAGCCGGCAGTGTGACAATAAGCGGCGGACGCTTGAACAATGCGGATATTGATATGGGCATAGGAGAACTCAATTTAACAAGCAAACTGGACGGTAAGAGCAGTATTGACTACGGTATAGGAGAAACAAATATTGTACTTATCGGTGAAGAAGATGAGTATAAGATAGAGCTTGACAAAGGAATAGGCGAAGCACGGCTTGACGGTAAGAAAATGAGTGATGACTCGGTTTACGGCGCAGGCAAAAACTTTATCGAAATCGACGGAGGCATAGGAGAACTAAACATCAAATTTAATTCAAAAACCAATGAAAAGGAGCTGATGTAAAATGAAAAATTTAACAAAAATTCTTTTGTCGGTATCTATACTTCTTATATCTCTTATTTTGATTATGATAAGCGCTTCGGTGTTTGAATTTTTGCCGATTGACTGGTCGGTTTTACTTGTGGTTTTAAGCAGTATAACTTTTATTATAGCACTTATGGCGGCAATACTGCTTGATTATTGTGCGGGTGATTATGAATGCAAGAAATGCGGAAAAAGGTTCAAGCTTACACTTGGTGCATATATATGGGGAGCGCATACAATTACAAGAAGATATTTAAAGTGTCCTCACTGCAAAGAAAGAAGCCTTTGCAAAAGGAGATTATCGGAATGAAAAATAAAATGACTGCGGCCATCTGGGCGATAGCATTTGTAATCGGACTTATCATGATTTTAAATAAAATTCAGATAAGCAGATTTGTTTCGGATGTAAACGGAGTATTTACGGCAGGAATAATTCTTTCGGTTGTTTCCGGAATAGGGTTATTGTTGGAATTATACGCAAAAAGGAAATGAGATGTACAAATCGAAATTTGCGGAGGTGTTTGCAATGTATTTAGCACCAATCGTTACCTATCCTGTGTTAGCGATTCTTTTGCCTGTCATATTTTTTATTTTTATTCGGAAATATATGTGGCTAAGTATTCTTTTGGCTGTAATAATTGAAGTAATCGTATATTGGATTGATTTCTGCTACTATGAAGCACGCGGACTTATGATTTGCATAACAATAGCGCAGGTTATTGTTATGACAATCATAATATTCATATTGAAAGTTATGGATAGAAAACTAAAAAAGTAAATTCTGGTTTGTTATAAGTGATATTGCAAGTGATATGCAATTGCAGTTGTACTGCTATAATATAAAAAGGAGACTAACTAAATTGAGCAGACTGATTATTTATGATATACAAAATGAAACCCTGACGGCGATAAACGATGATATTATGTTTTCCGCAAACCCTATTGTAAAACCATGCATGGGTTGCTTCGGGTGTTGGATAAAAACTCCGGGAAGATGCGTTATAAAGGACAGATGCACCGATATTCCGCACAATATTGCAAAATGTGATGAGATGATTTTGATAAGCCCTGTTTTATTCGGAGGATATTCCGAAAATATTAAGGCGGTTATAGATCGTTCAATCCCGTATATTTTGCCGTATTTTCGTGTTATAAACGGAGAAATGCACCATAAAATGCGTTATAAAAACAGATTTAAACTGACAGTATGCTTTTACGGTGAATGTGACAGCGAGGAAAGGCAGATTGCGGAGAGTCTTGCCCGTGCAAATGCGGTTAATTTCGGTGCAAAAAGCTGTGAAGTGAAATTTTTTGACCTACTTTCGGAGTTAAGGAGTGAAATATTATGAGCATATTAATGCTTTGCGGAAGTCCTCATGATGAGGGAGGAAATTCTACATATTTTTTAAACGCTTTAAAAGAAAAGCTGAATGGAAAGGGTGAAATATATAATACAAGTAAATTTCCCTGTGAATCGGAGGCGGCATTTTTAAAGGCTGTGGAAAAAGGCGATAAAATTGTTCTTTCCTTTCCTTTGTATGCCGATTCTCTGCCGGCATACTTTCTTGCATTTTTGAAAAAAGTCAAAACACTCACAGAGGGCATTAAAACAAAAAGCCGTGTTTATGTGATTGTAAACAATGGGTTTTATGATGATGTTCAGAACAATATAGCAATTAAAATAATATGGAAATGGTGCGATAAGTGCGGACTGAAGAAAGGACGCGCTCTTGCGGTAGGTGCAGGCGGAATGGTACACGCAGCTCCCCTTGGCAAAGGACCTCTGGCAAAGGTCAATACGGCGCTTGAACAAATGGCAGAGGATATTGAAAACGGCAGGTCGGGAGATACGATTTTTGTAAAACCGTCTTTCCCAAGATTTCTTTATATTTTTATGGGTAATCTGAGTTTTGTGGCAGAGGGTAAGAAAAATGGTTTAAGCAAGGCAGATATAAAAAATCTACAAAGATGATAAATTGGAATTTGGTGGAGGAGAGAGTGATGTTTAAACCAATAACTAAACTATCAAAATTCATTCTGATTATAGTATGCATTATAGTTTCAATTATAATTTTGTTTTTGGGAATAATAGGAATATGTGTTCTAAAAGATTGGGATAAATACGGCATTGAAACAACATTATGGTTTAGTGAAAGCAAAAAAGTATATAGTGATGGTGGATTTGGTGATTTTATTAATTATGGCGAATATACATTCAATGATAAATCTATTTGAAAATTTAAAAATAACAAGTGGTATAAACAAGTGGAAGAAAATGATATAGATAATATAAAAAGTTATTTTGAAAATTATGAAGAATTTGTCTCCGGCACGGAGTTTGCAGAAAAATATTCGTTTGATAAAAATGTCCAAATTAACAAAGGTGATTATTACTATATATATACATTAGAGGGTAAGCCGATAGGAAATAGCAAGTATAGAAAATTTGATAATTATGATGTTTATTATGTGGATATTGAAACTAAAACAGTATATTACATACACGCAAATATTTAAGCTAAATTCCGGTTTATGATAGTGATCAGACAGGGATTGCAATTAAAATTATATGTAAAACGGAGGAGTTAATGTGAAAAATAAGCGGCGCATCTCATCTCGAAATCCCGCCTTGAAGTATACACATACGTCGGCGGCAGTCTTTCGAGCGACCTGCTTGCTTCTTTTTCACATTAGATTTGTGCCGCCGCGTGGCGGCGGAAGGGAGAATTATTATGGAATTTATAAAATTAACACAAGAAAATTTAGAACAAGAGCATATCTGCTGCGCCATTTCAAATAATAAAGATCCGCAGGTGTCGTCAAAAAAAGCATGGCTAAAAGATCGTTTGGACGAAGGGCTTGTGTTTTTAAAATCAGCGCAGAGAGGCAAATGCTTTATTGAGTATATCCCTGCCGAGTATGCGTGGGTGCCGATTGAGGCGGACGGATATATGCACATAAACTGTTTTTGGGTGTCGGGATCGCTCAAGGGACATGGCTATTCCAATGAATTGCTGGATATGTGTATTAAGGACGCAAAGGAAAAGGGGAAAAAAGGGATTACGGTGATTTCCTCACCCAAGAAAAAGCCGTTTCTCTCCGATCCCAAATATCTTGCATATAAAGGTTTTAAAAACGCAGATACCGCAGAACCGTATTTTACGTTGCTTTATCTGCCCTTTGATGAAAATGCGGATATTCCGAAATTTAAGGAGCAGGCGAAAAAGCCGCATATTTCGGAGCAAGGTTTTGTTCTGTACTACACGGCCGGCTGCCCGTACACCGCAAAATATGCTCCGCTTATAGAGGAATGTGCAAAGCAAAACGGTATTCCCTTTAAAAGCATATTGATTGACAGCGGTGAAAAGGCTCGGAATGCTCCGGCAGTATGGACAAATTACGCTATGTTTTACAACGGTGAATATGTGACGAATGAAATATTGAGTGAAAAGAAATTTCTTGTCCTTGCGGAAAGCTTGAAATAACAGAGGTGAGCAAATATGGCATTTGATTATAAAAAAGAATATAAAGAATTTTATATGTCCGACGCAAGAAAAGTTCCGACTGAGAAATGGAAAACAGTGATAAGACATCCCATCAGAAAAAAATAAAAAACACTCGGAAAGAATAACAAGGAAAATTTCAAGTTTGAATAAGATTGCCAATTTCGCATAATTCGAATAATTTTGTTTCAAACCTGATTTTTGGAAAGGAGTGGACATAGCAATGGATAAACGACTTTATAAATCAAACATAAATAAAATGCTTGACGGTGTCTGCGGAGGAATTGCGGAATATTTCGGCATGGATCCGACGCTGATACGTTTGGGCTGGGTGTTGTTTTGCGCATTGGGCGGCAGCGGTATTATTGCTTATATTGTAGCGGCAATAATTATTCCGAGAAACCCGGAACAAATTAAAAGCTGAAAGGGTGATTTTGTATGAAATATACAAATGGGTGTATGCAATGAAACATTTGCCGAATATTATTACGCTGACGAGAATTGCATCGGCACTTTTACTGCTGCCTGTACA
Source organism: Clostridia bacterium (assembly GCA_034101885.1). Lineage (GTDB taxonomy): Bacteria > Bacillota > Clostridia > UBA1381 > UBA1381 > RGIG1988. The sequence continues at coordinate 9,625 of JAXEIW010000067.1, forward strand.
AGCTTTTTCGCAAGCGTTCTTTCTGATTTATACCTACTGCGGAATTTCTGATATATTGGACGGAGCTTTGGCAAGAAAGCTGCGTTGCAATAATGAAAGCGGAGCAAAATTGGACAGCGTTGCGGACATTGTTTTTTATGCCGTTGCGGCATATAAAATTTTTCCTGTACTTTGCAGTGAATTAACACCCTTGATTTGGTGTATCATTGCCGCAGCTGCTCTTATCAGAATAATTTCCTATGCAGCTGCGGCTGTAAAATACCGCTGTTTTGCTTCACTGCACACATACATGAATAAGCTGACGGGATTTTTGGTTTTTTCCGTTGCGTACATAATATTTCTGCCGTTTGCAAAGCAGTATTGCATGATAATAAGCATTACAGCCGTAATTGCGGCTTTGGAGGAACTGTTAATTCATATAAGCACGAATGAATACAATGCCGACAGAAGGACTTTATTAATGCTCACTGAATAAAATTGACCATCTCGCACATCCGCACAATCTGAACAATTTTCTTTCAAACTTGGTTTTGAGAAAGGAATTAATGGTAATAAAAATGACAAAACTTCAAGAACTTATAAATTCTCTTTTTGATAAAAATAACACCGTTGCCTGCGGCGCTATGAAAACGCTTGCGGAGCTTTCGGAGAAATCCGATGAGGTTTACGCATATATGGATACCTTTGCCGAAATGCTTGAGAGCGGCAATTCATATGTGAGAAACCGCGGATTAAGGCTTATTGCCGTCAATGCACGCTGGGATAATGAATTTAAAATTGACGAAATCATTGATGATTATTTAAAGCATATTACAGATAAAAAACCTATCACCGCCAGACAGTGCATTGCATATCTGCCTGAGATTGCAAAATATAAGCCCGATTGCAGAGAGGAGATTTTAACAGCGTTAAACCGAGCAGACATTTCACATTATCCCGACAGTATGCGCAGTCTTGTTTTCAAGGATATAAAAAACGCAATACGGGAGGTGAATGGCTGTGAGTAAATATAGACCGTTGTGGGAATATATCAAACAAAACGGGACAGAGAAACTTACCTTTTCGCAAATACAGACAATTCTCGGTTTTCCTATAGACCATTCCTTTTTAAATTATAAAAAAGAGCTTAAGGAATACGGATATGAGGTTAAGAAAATTTCCATGAAAGAACAGGTGGTATTGTTTCATGTCTATGAATAGGGAAAAGATATATCCAAAATGACGAGAAAAAAATAAGGAGGATAAGCATGAAAAAATGGTATGATGAAGAATATGAATTTGAAATTGAGGTAACGGGTTTTTTGAAGGGTGACCGAACAGAGAGATATTGCCGCAACGGTGAGGAGATAGGAGATAAGTATACCTGTACCTACGGATGCCCCGTAAATGCGGACGGACAGGGCATTTGTCCAAAGCTTATGATGGTTATGTTCCCAATCATGGAAGCAGTCAGAAGCGGCGGAGATTTGGAAAATATAGGCGGCAGCGGAAAATACACAAAGGATATTGTATGTCCCGACGGCTGCGTCATGTTCAGATTGACCGCAAAAAAGACGGGAAATGAAAATTTTTATAAAGGAAAATTTTTTGATTGAGGATTATGGGTTTCAAAAAAAGTGATAAAGTTATGTTTATTAAAAGAAAAAACAGCCGAATAATTTCGGACAGTCAAGTGTCCGAAACGGAGAAATATGGTTTGAGCATTTGGACGGAATGTATCAATATACAGAAGAAAAAGAACCGTAGTAATTACATAAGTATTCAATCACAGACTTGGGAGGAAATTACCATGAAATGTAAGAAAATTTTAACAACAATTTTAGCAGCATCAATGCTTTTGGGAAATACTGCAATAGCCGCAGATACCTATGTCACACGAGGCGAGGTGGCTGATATGCTGCTTTGTGCGGCTGACGATTACAATCCGTCTGTCAGCAAAAATGATATTATTAAAGGTTACGGCGATGAAAGCGGACTGCATGAGGAACAGAATGTTACGCGTGCAGAGGCGCTTGTTATGCTGAAACGTGCATTCGGTGAGCTGCCCGAATTGACAGGGCATAATGCCCGAACTGCCATACCGTACGAAAGCTTTACCGATATACCCGATTGGGCAAAGTCTGAGCTTGAGGAGGTGTTTAAAGCAGGAATTGCAGCCGGAACATCGGCGGGTATTTTTTCACCAACCGATGATGTGACAAAGGAACAGATGAATTTGTTTATACAGCGGGTATATGCACTTTTCGGGACAAATGAAAAGGACGATTTTTATGCAGCTGTCAATAAAGACGCACTGAATACGCTTGAAATAAAGCCCGGGCGTGTTCTTGCGGGAACATTGTTTGATTTGCAGGACGAAAGCACCGTGCATGTGAATGAAATTATAAAAGAGGTCACATCGGGAAAATGGGAAAAAGGAACGAAAGAACAGAAAATATCGGACTTTTATAATAATATTTTAGATATTGAAAACCGAAACAAAATCGGTGTCGAACCCATAAAACCTTGCCTTGAAATAATTGACGAAGCAGAAAGTATTCCGGAGCTTATGGAGGTAAATCTGAAAATTATGGAGGATTTATACTGTGCGCCGTTTGCCGCATTCGGTCTTATGGTTGATTCTAAGGACAGCACAAAGTATATACCGGTTTTCGGGGTTTACAGTCCGAACATGACAAAAGACTTTTATATTTCCGGAACGGAAGAACAAAAAACTGCCTATATTAAATATTTAAAAACGGTAATGGAGCTTGCGGGCGAGGATGCAACCGATACCGAGCTTGAGGAATTTTATAATTTTGAAAAGAGCCTTGCCGAAAAAATGCTGAATACCGAGGATGCTAATAATGTGGAAATGTTCTATAATATATATACTCTTGAAGAAATACAGTCCTTGTTTCCGTCGGCGGATATCGAAAAAAATATGTGCGCTTCAGGTCTTGGCAAAGAAGATAGAATCCTTATCACGGACAAGGGCTTGACCGAGGAGTTTGCACGGCATCTGACCGATGATAATATCGAGGTATTGAAAACAGCGGCGAAGCTTTGCGTAATTTTAAACTACGGAGCTGTCCTAAATACGGAATTTGTTGATGCTTCAAATATGTTTAATCAGGAGTTTTTGGGAGTTTCGGGGACATATTCAGATGAGGAGCGGGCTGCGATTATTGTTTCAAGCGTCATGCCCGATTATATCGGTCAAATATACGCAGAAAAATATTTCACCGAGGAAGCAAAGCAGGACGTATTAAAAATGGTTAACGATATTATCTCTGTGTATAAAATGCGTATCGGTAATTTAACATGGATGAGTGATGAAACAAAGGAAAAAGCAATCCGCAAACTGGACACAATGAAAATTAAAATCGGCTATCCCGACAATTGCGACACATACCTTGACGATGTTCAAATAAAATCCGCATCCGAGGGCGGCAGCTATTTTGAAAATATGCTTGCTGTTGCCGAGGCGTCCAAAAAAGAATTATCGGATTTGCAGGGCAAACCTGTTGACAAAACAGAATGGGCAATGTATCCGTATACGGTGAATGCCTGTTACGTTGCTACCTCAAACGACATTACCTTTCCTGCTGCAATACTTCAGCCGCCGATGTATGATGTGAATGCGTCCTATGAGGAGAATCTCGGCAGTATAGGATATATTATTGCGCATGAAATTACACACGCTTTCGATAATAACGGAGCAAAGTATGATGAAAACGGCAATGCTGCCGATTGGTGGACTGAGGAGGATTATGAAGCCTTTGAAAAACTCTGCGATAAAATGGTGGATTTTTATGATAAATGTGAAAGTATACCGGGAATACCGATGAGCGGTGCTCTGACATTAAGTGAAAATGTGGCGGATCAGGGTGCGGTGCAATGTATTACAGAAATTGCGTCAAAACTTGAAAATCCCGATTATAAAGTGTTATACCGTTCAATGGCAAAGGCGTGGGCAAGCACAAGAACAAGAGCTTATGCCGATTATGCATCAAAGGTGGACGTTCATTGCGATGAAAAGCTGCGTGTAAACCGTGTAGTAGTAAATTGTGATGAATTTTATAAAGCCTTTGATATAAAAGAGGGGGACGGTATGTATGTTCCGGAGAGTGAAAGAATAATAATCTGGTAATATTTATTTGGCAGAAGTACGGAGGTGTGTCATGGAAAAAGTAATATTGTATATTCACGGAAAAGGCGGAAGTTATTCGGAAGCTGAACAATATAAAGAAAATTGTCCGGGCTTTGATATTATCGGAGTAGACTATAAGGGAGATTTCCCGTGGATTGTACAGAAACAAATTAAAGAAGCATATGATGATGCAGTGAAAAAATACCGACATATTTATATAATTGCAAACAGTATAGGAGCTTATTTTTCAATGCTTGCACTGCAAAAAAATAAAATTGAAAAGGCTCTGTTTATATCTCCTGTACTTGATATGGAAAAGCTTATCCTCAATATGATGAAGCAGGCAAGGATTAGTGAACGGCAGCTTTGCGAAAAAGGTGAAATACCCACAGGGTTCGGTGAAACACTTTCATGGAAATATCTGAATTTTGTCAGAGAAAATCCTATTGATTGGAATACCCCCACCGAAATACTTTACGCCGGAAAGGATAATCTTACATCTCGTGAAACTGTCGAGGAATTTGTTAAAAATCATAATGCCGCAGTCACTGTTATGGAAAATGGTGAGCATTGGTTTCATACGAAGGAACAGACTGTCTTTTTGAACAGTTGGATGAAAAGGGTGATTTAGAGAGTTTGCTGCACTTTGCGCAGTATCATATTAATATAGGAAAAAATATATTTAAAGCTTGCATTTAATACCGAAAAGTGATACAATATATATGTAAAAGCTTGCCCTTTGTTCAATAGGCGGGCTGTCAACAGGAAAGGAGCGAAAGATTATGAAAAAATATGTATGTCCGTGCGGATATGTTTATGATCCGGCGCTTGGCGATCCCGATAACGGAATTGCACCGGGAACAGCTTGGGAAGATGTTCCGGAGGAATGGGTATGCCCCGTTTGCGGCTTGGGAAAGGACGCATTTGAGGAGGAATAATATCCCAATTGATGTGTGCAGATAAATTGAATAATTATGCAGGCTTTGATAAATTTAAAATCTGTGTAAATCAATTTATTACAACATTAAAAACAGAAATGGCTCAATTTTCAAAAGATTGAGTCATTTCTGTTTTAAGATATAAAAAAGTGTTTTATTTTTTATTGATTAGTGAGTGTTTGTTTAAAAATTTAATATAATAATTCCAATCTTCGCGACTGAAATAATGATTCCCATTTCTTAAATGGTAGCCTATATTCCCGTCATGAAACAATTCTCCGGCTGACGGAAATTTATCGGTATGGACAAACCCGGTTAAGCCATGTTCCTCATAATAGCTGCTTGCGGCAACACACGAAAGATATTCATTTTCGGGATATGCCCACAAATCTTCTATAGCACTTGCAACATAAACCATATGCGGCACATTGGCCGCAATAAGATAATGCTGGTCAAAGGGCATTTTATCCTCATTGTCAGCGTATTTTTCGTAATTTTCACAAAACCAATACGGAAAACGGTTATATATTTTTTGAATTGTTTCACCCATTTTGTTTCTTGATAATGCTGCACCGCTGCATCCGGAATTATTTGAGAAAGCACAGAAAAATCTTTCGTCAAGTGCACCGGCAAGCAACGCTGTTTTACCAAGTCTTGAATGACCTGCGACACTTATCTTTGTACTGTCCAGTTCCGGTAAAGTAATTGCATAATCCATTACTCTCATAGCCGCCCATGCCCAAAGACCTATCTTTCCGCATTGATCCTTTTTTCGCTGTCCGTTATTATATACAACTCCGGCAAGACCGTTTGTGAAATCATCATTATCTGAAGTTATATCGCTATAGCAGAAAGTAAGAGTTGCATATCCAGCATCGACAAGCTCCTCTGTAGGCTGATATCTGTCGGGTATCAAATCCCTGAAGTTTATATGAATAAAGCAGGGGACAGGATTATCAATGTTGTTTGGGCACACATAATACACAGGAAAGGAAAAATTACCCCATTCTGCGCAGCAATTTAATCTGAGCGTTTTAAGATCGGCTTTACCTGCGCAAAAACCGGTATCCGTGCTTTCAAGCTCCGCAGTAATGCTTTGTGGGGCAGATGGTAAAAATCCGTATTCTTCTTTCAAAAGTATGTTTATAATTTCATTCTTGTTCATTCCGTTTGGCATAGGTAAATTTTTGATATTCATTTTATAACCATAAACTCCTTTAACAAAATTAATATTGACATATCTTTTTTCATATGCTATTATAATTATAACATATTGTATTCTATATGCAATAAACAATGTTATGTTTTATTGCTGTTTTTTTTCACTATATTAATGATTGCTGAACAATTATGAAACGCAGCCGCATATCGGATTACAAGCGTTTCGGAATTGCTCCGGTGCAATGGTTTTGCAAAACCATTTGTTCAGCAGACATTATATTATAATATATGGAGGTTTAAAATGAATAGTTATATTGTAAAAAATATATCCCATTTTTGTAATGTTTCTGTGAACAAATGCAGCAGTATTTCTGCTTCAAAAATAGGATTTTATGATTTAACATTTGTTCTTAAGGGAAGTATGACATATATTATCGACGATGAGGAATATGTTATGGAAAAGAATGACGCAATTTTTATAAGACCGGGAAGCTTGCGGAAACGTCTTGCAGGAACAAAACCGGTAAGCTATGTCAGTTTTAATTTTGAAATATTTTCTGAAGCTGATATACCTCTTGAAGTGTTTATGAAAAACTCTATAGGCAATGACATAAGAAGCCTTCTGTCAACCTTTTCGCAGGTTCATATTTCTCCGCTGTATCACTCCGAAGAAAAGATAATGAATTTATTGAACTATATATTATTTGAGCTTCTCGATGTTATCGATTGTAAAAAGAACAATGTCCATGTGGCAAAAATAATCAAGTACATAAATGAAAATCTTTCTCGCACCGTAACCTTAAGGGATGTAAGTGAATATGTTCACTTGTCTAAAGAATATACCGCATATATATTCAAAAAAGAAATGAATAAAACAGTAACAGAATACATTAATGAAAGAAAAATGCTTCTTGCCAAAGATATGATAAAGACCGGAAAAATGTCTTTGATTGATGTATCTGAAAATCTTGGATATGAGAATTACAGTTATTTTTCCAGAGTATTTAAAAAATATTTTAATACATCTCCGATTAAACTGTATAAGCTTGCAAAATAGCCATATTTTAGAGCGGCAGTGTGTATGCATTGAGTAAAACATAACTACCGCTCCGGATATTTTACGACTTGAAAATTTCAATAAATACGCAGATGAAATACACACCATTCATAAATCGGATAATTACAACATGAAATATAAAAATTCCCCCGTTATTGCAGATGTCGGGGGAATAGAAGCATTATATATTTTGAAACCAAAATATTTATTCAACCGTCATTATTATAAAAAATTAATCGGAATCTATGTGTTTGGGGAAGGTAAAAGTAAATTTGCTGCCGATTCCGGGTTCGCTGTTTACGGTGACGGTACCATGATGTTTTTCCGCTATAAGCTTGACCATAGAAAGCCCCAGCCCCATACAGCCGCTGTCATCGGAGGTTCTCGATTTATCTGCCTGATAAAATCTTTCCCAAATTTTCGGAATATCTTCTTTTGAAATCCCTATACCCGTATCTTCAACCGAAAAAATAACGGTATTGTTGTTTCCCGATAGAGTAACCCTTATACTGCCCTTTTCCTTATTATATCTGTAGGCATTTGATATTAGGTTTATAAACACTCTCGAAATCATAAACTTGTCTGCAACAGCTGTTACATTTTGAGAAATATCTGTTTCGAGCGTAATATCTGATTCGTGAATTTGCTGCTGTTCACAGCAGATAAATTCAACAAGCTCTGTAATATTGGTTTCTTCAAAGATAACGGTTTGAGTGTTTTTATCCATTCTTGAAATTGATAAAAGCTCTGAAATAAGTTTTGACATTCTGTCGGTTTGTTTTTGAACAGACTCGGCAGATTCCTTTAATTCTTCAACGGTATTTGCGTATTTTGTCATGTATTCACATTCCGACTTGATTACCGCAACAGGAGTTCTCAGCTCGTGAGATGCATCGGAGGTAAATTGCTGTTCACGTTCGATAACTGCCTCGATTTCATCGAGCATTTCGTCAAAGGTATTTGCAAGACTGTGAAATTCGTCATTTCCGGAGCCTATTTTAATTCGTTGTCTGAGGTCTTTGTTTTTGATAATTGATTTTGCCGTTTCCTGTATTTTTTCTACAGGTGAAAGAATACGTGTGGTTATAATATAGCCTCCGATACCTGCAATTAAAATCATTATGATAATAAATATCATGTTGTGTTTTGCGGCTTCGTCGGCGGCAATTCTTTCTCCGCTTACCGACATAAGACCTTTCACCCAAGCAGTGCTGCCGTTTCTCAATCGAATTTTTTTGTCAAATTCATAGTATTTATTGTCGTTATATACCGACTTGCGGACGATATTGTCCTCAAATTTGAATTTATCGGTTATTCCGAAGGGAGAGTGACCGCCGAGCAGATTACCGTCTTCATCATATATAGCCATATATACGCCGTCGTTAAAAAACTCAAATCCCGGTACGTATTTTATATCATTATGAGTGTTGGAGACGCGTCTTGTAAGCCTATCCACACTTCTTACAATTCTTGATGACATATTTCGCTCTATGCTTTTTATGTTTACCGAATTCATAAGAACAAAAACCGTTACGGAAACAATCGACATAACAAGAACATACCAAAATGTCAGTTTTAATTTTACAGAGGGTCTGTGCATATTAATCTCCATTCCGCCGCCATTCGGCGGCACAAATCATAACGTGGAAAAGAAGCAAGCAGATGGCTCTTTTGAGGAGCACCGACGTATGTTGATACTTCAAGCTCCGATAAAGGGCAAGATGCGCCGCTTATCTTTCACGTTAATTCTCCTCTCGTATAACATAGCCTTTCCCTTTGACGGTATGAATAAGCTTTTTTTCGAAAGGTACATCAATTTTTTTTCTCAGATACAGTATATACACATCAATAACATTTGTTCCGCCTTCATAGTCAAAATTCCAGACATGATTTTCAATCTTCTCACGGGACAATAACGTGCCACTGTTTACCATAAGATATTCGAGAATATCATATTCTTTGGCTGTGAGTTTTATTTCATTTCCGGCTCTTGTAACACGACAGCTTGAGGTGTCGAGGATAAGATCTCCTACCTGATAAACATTTGTTATATTTCCGGCCGCCTTTCTGAGCATTACCCAAACCCTTGCAAGCAATTCTTCAAAAGCAAAGGGCTTTATAAGGTAATCGTCCGCACCGGCATTCAATCCGTTTACTCTGTCGGGAATACTGTCTTTTGCCGTAAGGAGTAACACCGGAGTAGCATTTTTTTTGCTGCGGATTGTTTTTAATACCTCCATACCCGAAAGCTTGGGCATCATAATATCCATAATTATCGCGTCATATTCTCCGGCGTCTATATAGTCAAGCGCTTCTTCGCCGTTAAAACAGGTGTCAACGCTGAAGCCTTCCTTTTCAAAGCTTTTTGAAATAACTCTGTTTAAACTTTTTTCATCTTCAACTATAAGTAATCTCATTTATTTCACCTGCCCGATTTTTTTACAGTCATATTATAACATATATAATGAAAATATTCAAGACAAAAAGTAGTGCTGTGGGCAACACTCCGATGTCGTTTACTTTGAAGAAATTGTGATTGATTTTGTTTCTTCATTCCGGAAAAACCTTCATTTCAAGCTGTTTCGAAATAAATCTGACGGGTTCCGTTGCGGAGTTGTCTATAATAATGCTCACTGAATAAATGCGATTTTCAATCGCATTTGGAAAAATTATGACTATTGTAAAAATTTTTCGTGTAAAATCAAAGATTTTACACAGCTCGCATTGATAAAGTCTGCTGAAATAAATATTTTGGTAGCAAAATATTTATTCATGGTGCAAGGATTTTTTGCAAAACGCACAAAACCCTTGCCCATAAACAATTCTGAAACGTTTGTAAGCCGCTGTGCGGCTGCGTTTCATAATTGTTCGGCAGTCATTAAATACTTCTATTTCCATATGAAACCCTACTTTATTGTTTTGCTGTAATCTTTACTGTATGGTTATATTATAGCAGTTCAAAATTAAAATTGCATTAGAAATAAAAAATTGAAAATATTAAAAAAGTTTACCGCACAAATTTATCACACAATAATAAGCCTCGGCAAATCAGCATAATAATATATGCTGACAGCCGAAGCCATACATATAGCAGGATTATATATGATTATACGGTTTTCGGTAATATAAAAACGAAGGATTAATTTTGTTTAATGAATCATCGGTATAAGTATACTGAAAAACAGCGCTGTGCTTAAAAAGGCAACGGCTAATTTTAATCCTGTGTTTGACGTGTTTTTCGGTGAAATTTCGGACGGTATTTTCTTGTCAAAATATGATGCTACAATTCTTTCCGCTTCCGCTATTATTTTATCATGCTGACCTTCGGGATAGCTTTTCAAAATGATAATCGCCTGATGAATATACGGCGATGAAATGTTATCCAGAATGACAACCTGTTTAGATAAATTTTTCATAGAAAAATAAACACTTCCTTTTAACAATTTTGTAGTAATTTCAGAAAGATTTCTTATGGATATTTTAACCATTTTATAAATTTATTATACATTAATTTGGGACTTGATGCCCACAAAAACAGTCCAAAAATCGACAAAAAAAGGCGGTTCTGAATCAAAATGGACGAGCATATAATAATATTAATACAGTAAATATGTATAAATATTGAGTGAAATTCACAAAAAATAAGCTGTGAATTTTGTCAAGATGTAACAACTTTGTAACAGATTTGTTGACAAGAGGGGGTGAAAAGTATATAATAAAGCGCAGATGTAAAATTGAAGGTTAAATTTGAATAAAACTAAAAACCTATTAAAAAATAGGGTAAAAGCTTTATTCGCTGATTAGTTTAGTGTCACAAGGCACAGAAGGGAATGTTTATAGTTATGAAAAAATTAAACTTTCTTGCCTGCCCGGGACATTTAAAGCGTGTAATTCTTGCATTGTTCTTAGTCACGGCTGTAACCCTGATTACAATGGGTGCAGTTTATGATGCGGCATTGAAGAATGTAACAATGGTAACCGTTGACGAGTTTAACGGTACCGAAACTAATGAAACAATAAAAACCAGAAAGTCTACAGTTGAAGAATTTTTAACCGAGAATGAAATTTCGGTCGGAGAATCGGAACGTATTAATAAAAATATGGAAGACGAGATTTCCGACAATGATGTTTTAATTATACGCAAGGGCAGAGCAATCGAGCTTTCGGCAGACGGAGAAACGAAAAAAATATATGTAACAAAGCCTACCGTTTCGGAAGCGTTAGAGGAAATAGGAGTTAAATTATCCCAAGAGGATGTGGTAACTCCTGAGCTGCAAACACAAATAACCGAAAACATGAGTGTTGTAATAGACAGATATACAACGGAAGAGGTTATTGAAACAGAGCCTGTCGGCTTTAAAACAGTAAGAAAAAACGACTCCGCAATGGAAGCGGGTGCAACCGTGGTTGTAACAGAGGGCGTTGAAGGAGAAAAATCAATCAAATATTCCGTAAAAAAGAAAAACGGAGAGATTATTTCAAAGGAATATGTTTCGGAAGAAATTTCAAAGCAGCCTGTAAATAAGGTGATAAAGGTAGGTTCAAAGCGGAAGTCTGATAATGAATTTACTTTTTCCAAAAAAATTGAAGTATCCGCTACCGCCTACGGTGCGAGTTCAAATGAAAACGGAGGATATTCCAAAACCGCTTACGGTCTGACGCCAAAATACGGAGTTGTGGCGGTTGATCCGAAGGTTATTCCGCTTGGAACAAAGCTTTACATCGAGTCGTCCGACGGCGGAAAATCCTGGTCATACGGCTATTGTATTGCCGGAGATACCGGCGGAGCAATTAAAGGAAACAAGGTTGATTTGTGTTTTAATACAGAAAGCGAATGTATTCGGTTCGGAAGAAGAAGCGCAACTGTTTACATTTTAAATTAAATATGATATAATATAGGGGTGATGCCCCTTATAAATAATGCTCACTGAATAAATGCAATTTTCAATCGCATTTAGAAAAATTATGACTATTGTCAAAATTTTTCATGTAAAATCGAAGATTTTACACAGTTTGCATTGATAAAGTCTGCTGAAATAAATATTTTGGAAGCAAAATATTTATTCATGGTGTCGGTTTTTTTGCAAAAACGCACAAAACCCTTGCATCAAAACAATTATGAAACGCTTGTAAGCCGCTATGCGGCTGAGTTTCATAATTGTTCGGCAGTCATTAAACAGAGGTGCCGATGTGCACCTTTATTTTATATATGCACATATTACAATTTTTTAAACTTAGATAATATTATAAAAATATGATACGGTAAAAAGGGGTTAAAAGCCGGGAAAGGAAGAAAAAATGGAATTAACATCCTTATCATCAATAAAACAATTATCAGCCATGTTCGGATTTGATTTTTCAAAAGGACTCGGACAAAATTTTCTTACGGACGGCGAGGTGCTTGAAAAGATAGTTCAGGCGGCTTCGGGAACGGAGGGGGTTTTGGAAATAGGTCCCGGATTCGGAGTTTTGACAAGAGTTTTATCAAGAGATTTTAAAAAGGTTGTGTCAATTGAGATAGACAGGTCGCTTATGAAGGTGTTGGATTATACATTAAGCGACTGCAAGAATGTCAAAATTATAAATGACGATTTTATGAAGCTTAATTTAAAGAAGCTGCTTGAGGAGGAATTTTCCCCCGAAAAAATAAGTGTGGCGGCAAATCTGCCCTATTACATCACAACGCCTATTATTACCGAATTGATTGAGGGAAGATATAATCTCAATAATATTGTTGTAATGGTGCAAAAGGAGGTTGCACAAAGATTTTGCGCATTTCCCGGAAGCAAGGAATACGGAGCTATCAGCGTATTGTGTAATTTCTATACAAAACCCCATATAGTATGCAATGTTCCTGCGTCAAAATTTTATCCCGCGCCAAAGGTCGATTCGGCTGTGGTATGTATGAAGGTATGCGATAAGCCCAATGTTGAAGTTATGGACGAAAAGCTGTTTTTCAGAGTTGTAAAAGCTTCTTTTGCTCAGAGAAGAAAAACTCTTTTAAATTGTCTTTCAAACGGTTTTTCAAAGGAAAAGGCATTTTTTGAAGATATTTTGAGAAAGACGGGAACAGAGCCGTCAATAAGAGGCGAACGCTTAAGCATTGAGGAGTTTGCGGCAATAACCGATGAAATGGTTAAGAGCGGCGAATTTAAGAAATTTTGAAATTTTTATTTTTGTTTAATTTTTTGTTGTGCCGCTTTAAAGCGGCACAAATTGTTGTTGCGGAAACGAAACGGTCATATAATCGTTTTTTAAAACAATTTGTAAGGGTGTAAAGCATTGAAATATGCAGGTTGATTTTGAATCCGATAATTTTTTTTATCCGTTGATATTACAATAATAATTTAATTACCATATATTACAGCTTGATTTTTTGAATAAGTTATAGTATTATAATAATCGTGGTTGACATAATATCAAATTATCGTAAACCGCTTGTGAGTTAATTTTATATTTACGGATAATAATCCGGGAAAGTGAGGACACAACATGAATTTATTCAAGAAATCAATAACCGGTATTTTGGCGGCAGCTTTTGCTGCGGCACCGATTGCATCATTTGCTTCGATGCTGCCCGAAGATGTTGCCGGAACAAGATTTGAAGAACCCGTTCAGTTATTGGCGGCTCTTAAAATCATGATCGGTGATGATGACGGAGCATTCAGACTTGATGACAACATTAAGCGTTCCGAGGTTGCAAAGATGGCAGTTCATGCTTTGGGACTTGAGGACATGGCTTACACAACTCAGGGTGAAACAAGATACCCCGACGTAACTTCAAGTCACTGGGCAAACGGATACGTTAACGTTGCAACATCACAGGGACTTATCATAGGTGATGATGACGGTAACTTCAGACCTAACGATCCGATAACCTATGCCGAGGCTATGGCGATATTCGTAAGAGCTACGGGATATGAGGTAATGGCAGAGGATAAAGGCGGATTCCCTAACGGATATGTATCTGTTGCCGGAAGCAACGGAATGACAAAGAACGTTCAGGGTACAATAAATGCGCCTATTACAAGAGGCAATGTTGCATACGTTGTAAATAATGCCCTTACCGTTAAGCTTATGGAAAGAACAGGTTTCGGTCAGAACGCTTCTTATGAAGTAACCGAAAAAACTCTTTTGAAGGATAAGCTTAATGTTACCAAAGCAGAAGGTCAGATTACTGCAATTCCTTCAACGAGCCTTGACGGAGATTCAAATCTGAACAGCGGAGAAATTAAAATCGGTGACACGGTTTATGAAACAGCATATAACATGAATGATTTGTTCGGTTATAATGTTGTATATTATGTAAAAGAAAACGAATCAAATGATGAGGAAATAATATTGGCAATGCCTAAAAAGGATCAAAACTCAACAATTACGGTATCAGCCGATTTGTTTGAAGGCATTACAACAAAAAATTCAAAGAAAGCAATTGAGTATTTCGAAACGGAAAGCTCAACAAAAACAACTGTAACAGCTATCGAAGATGAAGCGAAGTTTATCTACAACGGTAAAGCGGCAGAAATGACAGACGAGCTGTTAAACATGAAAGACAAGTCAGGTAAGATAACAATACTTGATACCGACAGAAACGGTATATATGATATTGTGTTCGTTACAGACTACTATAATATAGTTGTTGAAGAGGTAACAAGCTCCGGAAAAATTATAGATAAGTACGGTGCGCCTACAATTAAGCTTGACGATGATGAAAAAATATCATACAGAATTTTAAGAGGTTTACAGGAAATCAAAGTAAACGAGCTTAAGGAATATGACATTTTGTCGGTTGCGGAAAGCTTAGACCATGAATTATTTGATATTGCGGTATCAAACAATACGGTATCGGGTAAAATCAGCGGTAAAGACGCTGACGGCGTATATATCGCGGGCAACCATTATAAAGTTGCAAAAAATTATCCCCAAACCTTGAAAATAGGTGACGAAGGCATATTCTATCTTGACGTTGAAGGAAGAATTGCCGCCGTTAACAACAGAGTATCTGTAAGCGATAACTACGGTTATTTGATAAAGGCATACGCATCAAGCGAAACAGAAACAGCTACCTTCAGAATTTTCACAAAGGAAGGTCAGGATAAAACCTTTACTGCAAACGAAAAGATTAAATTTAACGGTACTTCAGGTCAAAAAGCTACAGAGGTTGTTAAAAAATTCTTGCAGGACGGTACAACAGTAAAACAGCTTATCACTTATACGACAAATTCAGACGGTAAAATCACAGCGATTTATACCTCAACCGATAACACAAGCACAGGTGCTGCTAAGGATAATGACTTTACCCTTGACTATAACCTGACCGACGCTGTTTATAATGAAAAGCTTAAGACACTCGGATCAATAAGAATTACAGACGAAACTTATATTTTCGATATTCAAGACGATGTAGAGGATTACAGCATTGCAACAGTTGATATGTTTGAGGACAAACAAAAGTATAACGCAATGGTGTTCGACACAACCGAAGAATATACAGCAAAAGCAATAGTTGTAACAAATGCCGAATTCCAGACCAACGCAGAAGCGTCAATTGCAGTTGTTGAAAAGGTAGTATCGGCGGTAAACGACGATGATGAAGGAACAGAAAAATTGATTGCATACCGTGACGGTAAAGCAATTGAAGTATTGGCAGAAACTTCGGGCTTGCTTGTTAAGGGCGAAGAAAATAAGAAGCTTGAAACAGGTGATATTATTCAATATAAGACAAACGATAAGGGTGAAATTGTAAAAATAAGAGTATTGCTTGACATTAAGTCAAAGGATACCGAAAAGAATGAAACTCCTGTTGAAGACCTTGAAATTGTATACGGTAAGGTAACAAAGAAATTCTCAAATTCAATTAACGTAACCGTAAACGACGGCAAGGCAAGAAATATAGTATTACCGTCAGACGTAGTTGTATACAGTGTTGATACAACAAAATCCAAGAATAATATAGCAGTGGCAACAATCGGCGATATTCAGGCATATGATGAGGACGAAGGAAACAGAGTATTCATCAGAATCTATGACGAAATTGTCAAGGAAGTTGTAATTGTAAAATAATTTGTTCCGGTAAACAATTCTAAATATCTTCTCTATACTACAATTTTATGCAAAATGACAAAACCGTGTACATTGAGTATGCGGTTTTGTTGCTCTTTGCCGACAGACGGAGGAAAATTTCTTATTTTAGATAAACTTAGTGTTAAGAGATATTTAATTTTTTGTTAAAAGTGACAGCCGGAACGGCTGATTTCACCTTATATTTTGTAAAATAAATATATAAATTTGACAAATGCATTTTGATATGATAAAATATGTAGAAATCATTAGGTATGTTTGAAAGGATAACTGTAATAAAAATGGATAATATACATAATATAACAATAATAGGCTCAACAGGCTCGATAGGAACGCAGACGCTGGAGGTGGCTGACAGCTGCAAAAACATAAGAGTTTGGGGATTATCTTCAAATACGAATATAAAACTGCTTGAAGAACAAATACGAAAATACAGACCAAAGATTGCCTGTGTTGTTTCGGAGGAAAAAGCAAAGGAATTAAAGATAAAAATCGCCGACACCGATACAAAAATTGTTTCGGGAGAGGAGGGACTTTGCGAGGTTGCGTCTGTTAAGGAAGCCGATACCACTGTTACGGCGGTTGTGGGTATTTCCGGTTTGTTACCTACAATAAATGCGATAAAAAGCAAAAAAAACATAGCCCTTGCCAACAAAGAAACCCTTGTTACGGGTGGGCATATTGTAACAAAGCTGTGCGGTGAATATAATGTTAAGCTTTTGCCGGTGGACAGTGAACATTCCGCAATATTTCAATCCATGCAGGGGTACGGAAAGGAAGATGTAAAAAGAATACTGCTGACCGCATCGGGCGGACCGTTTTTGGGAAAGAAGAGGCATGAGCTTGAAAATGTTACCGCAGCGGACGCATTGAAACATCCCAACTGGAGCATGGGAGCAAAGGTGACGATAGATTCTTCAACGCTTGTAAATAAAGGACTTGAAGTAATAGAAGCAAAATGGCTTTTCGGAGCGGACGCAGAAAAAATAAAGGTGCTGGTACATCCTCAAAGTATTATTCATTCAATGGTTGAATATATGGACAACGGAGTTATTGCACAGCTCGGTTATCCCGATATGAAGCTGCCCATACAATATGCGATAGAATATCCAAGACGTCTGCCCATGAGGGGGAACGAGCTTGATTTTACTAAATATTCAACGCTTACCTTCATGGAACCGGATACCGAAACCTTTTACGCATTGAAGCTTGCGTATGAAGCGGCTCAAAAGGGAGGCAGCATTGCAACGGTATTTAACAGTGCCGATGAGGCGGCTGTGGATTTATTCTTAAAAGGAAAAATAAAATATCTTGAAATCAGTGATATGATAGCAAGGGCAATGGCGGATATAAAGAATAAAGAAAATCCTTCGGTTGAGGAAATATTCGAAACGGACAAAGCAGCAAGAGAATATGTATACAGATTAGCCGAAGGTTGATTGTTCGGCAGTCATTAAATATAAAGGTAATACGAAAACAGGTTACTTTTTCGTGTTATAATTTGAGCCGGAGAGAACGGCGAAATGGAGGATTAGAAAATGCTGACGGCAGTTGTTACTGTATTAATTTTTTTGGTAATGATTTCATTGCATGAATTCGGTCATTTTATTATGGCAAAGGCTTCGGGAGTAAGCGTTCTGGAGTTTGCGGTGGGTATGGGACCGGCAATATTTAAAAAGCAGGGTAAAGAAACTCTCTATTCAATACGCATTTTCCCTATAGGCGGTTACTGTAAGCTTGACGGAGAGGACGGAGGAACCGATAATCCGAGGGCTTTTTGCAATCAAAAGCTGTGGAAAAGGTTTCTGGTGGTTTCTGCCGGTGCTGTTTTAAATATTATACTTGGTTTTGTTTTGGTTGTTATCATGGTAAGTGTACAGCCTCACAGCGAGGGGCAGCCTAATATGATAAGCACGCCTGTTATCGACTCGCTGGTTGATAATTCCCATATCAGTGAAACGGGAATACAGCCGGGCGACAGGATTGTGGATATAGACGGACACAAAATTCATATTTACGATGAAATAAGATTATATACATCAAAGCTGGAGGGCAATGAAATTATACCGATTACGGTAGAGAGAAACGGAAAAAAAATAAAGTTTGACGTAAAACCGTCCCTAAGCGAAACAATTTATGAATACGGTGAAAATTCGGTAATAATCAAGTCGGTGATAAACGGAGTTGAAAACAAGGAAGAGATTGAATATACCGATGAAATAAGAGAAAGCGTTCGTGATGTCATAGGACAAACGGCGTCGGAGAAAAGGTATTTAATCGGATTTGTATCACAACAGCAGGAGGTCACTGTTTTTAATGTTATTCCTTATGCGTATCATTATACCGGCTATGTTATCAAGATGGTATACAGAGCCTTATGGGATATGATAACGGGTAAAACGGGATTTGACGAGGTATCGGGACCGGTAGGAATTATAAGTGCCGTGAATACTGCCGTAAATACAAATGTAAAATACAGATTGGTAAATATATTGTCACTTGCGTCAATTCTTACCATAAATCTGGGAATATTTAATCTTTTGCCGCTGCCTGCTTTGGACGGAGGAAGACTGTTTTTCATGCTTGTGGAATTATTAAGAAGAAAACCTGTTCCGCCCGAAAAGGAAGGAATGGTTCATGCGATAGGTTTAATGCTGCTGTTGTTGCTAAGCGTTGTAATATCGTATCATGACATAATGAAATTGTTTGTAAGATAGCTCGTAAAAACAATCGGCTGCGGAGTTTTTGAACTTTGCGGCCGGAATGTTTTGTAAAAAATTCGGTAATTACATACAATTTTTGAGAAAATTCGGACTGTGCGTTAAATATGTCACTTGACATAACGGCAGATTTATAATATAATGTCTAATGAACAAATGGTTTTGCGAAACCGTTTGTGTGAAATTTTCAATTTCACACCTAAAAACAGCATTAAGACAGTTCTTAGAGGGAAAATTATTTTCATCGTATTTTGGGGTGACTTAAATGTACAAACAGGAGCATAAGGCAGGGAAGGTGCAGTATTTGATGAGCTTGGTCATATGCCTTGCGGCGTGGGTGCTGTGCGATATTATCGGTGCGGCTATAAAAAATAATTTTGCGGCGGATATAATATTCATTTTGATGATGATGGTTATAGTGTATCTTATATATGTGCATTACTGTGCCGTATTCAGTTATGAAATTACCGATAAAAAACTTCTTGCAATAAGAAGAATAGGCAGGAGAGAGATAAAAGAGGAAATAAAACTCGGAAAAATAAGCAAAATTTATTTTTCAAAGCCGGAAAATCTGCCGAAGCAGGTTCTTTACATGACGGTAAATATAGTAAGAAAGAAAAATTTATGTTATATAGTGTATGATAAGGGTTCAAAGTGTTTGGTTATTCAGCCGGATAATGAATTAACCCGTATATTGAAGGAGAGTATAAATGGCTAATATTATAGGAGTAAGGTTTAAAGCTGTAGGAAAGGTATATTATTTTGATCCTTTGGATTTTAATGTTGAGAAAAACAATTATGTAATTGTTGAAACAGCCAGAGGTATAGAAATAGGGGAGGTTGTATTTGAAAACAGGAATATCGACGATGATGAAATTGTAAAACCCTTAAAGCCTATCATAAGAATAGCAAATGAAAAGGATTTGGCACAAAAGGAAGAAAACAAGAAAAAGGAAAAAGAGGCATATTCAATATGCCTTGAAAAGATAGCAAAGCACAAGCTTGATATGAAGCTGGTAGAAGTGGAATATGCTTTTGACGGCTCAAAGGTTTTGTTTTATTTCACCGCTGACGGCAGAATAGATTTTCGTGAGCTGGTTAAGGATCTTGCTACGGTTTTCAAAACAAGAATAGAATTAAGACAGATCGGAGTCAGAGATGAATCGAAGGCGGTGGGAAGCTACGGTATTTGCGGCAGAAGAATATGTTGTGCCGATTTCCTCGGTGAATTTGAGCCTGTGTCGATAAATATGGCAAAAAAACAGGGATTGAGCTTGAATCCCTCAAAAATATCAGGTTCCTGCGGACGTTTGATGTGCTGCTTAAAATACGAACAGGACAGCTATGACGAATTGCTGAAGGTTACGCCGAGAGTGGGAGCCGTTGTTAAAACGCCTATGGGTGTCGGCACAGTGGAATATG
Source organism: Clostridia bacterium (assembly GCA_034101885.1). Taxonomy (GTDB): domain Bacteria; phylum Bacillota; class Clostridia; order UBA1381; family UBA1381; genus RGIG1988. The sequence goes on from JAXEIW010000067.1 coordinate 30,136, forward strand.
TAAGTCTTTTGAAAGGCATTCTAAAGGTTAAAATCGAAACAGAAAAGGAAACAGTGTATCAGGATTACAGCGTTAGCGATATAAAAATGATAAAAAATGGTAAAAATGTAGAGGATTTAGAAAAAATTGATGAAGATTTATTGAAAAATCTTGAATAATTTAAAATAGTATGTTATAATAAAGCTATCGAATTAAGGAGGTGTGGTAAAATGGCATATAAAATCAGTGAAGATTGTATCAGCTGCGGTGCTTGTGCAGGCGAATGTCCTGTAAGCGCTATTTCCGAAGGCGATACACAATACGTTATAGATGAAGCAACCTGTATCGAATGCGGTGCTTGTGCGGATACTTGTCCGGTAGGCGCTCCTCAACAGGCGTAATTAAAGCTTCCAAAAGCGGTATTTGATTTTTATTCAAAGCCGCTTTTATTTTTTTAAAGGCTTTATTCTGAAAAGTCGAATTTTTTTCGTAAACAAACAAACTCAACGGCTTACCTTTTTAACGGCACATATGCTGCTCCAAAAAGGTAAGCCTGACCGTTTTTATAAATCTATATTTAATTCATTAATAAGTTCCCTCAGCGTATAGGCGCTGTTATTTAAGCCTTTCATTTCCTCCTTTGAAAAAGGCACTTCAAGGACTTTTTCGATTCCCGTTCCGCCTACCTTTGTGGGAACAGACAGCGCAACGTCCGATATACCGTACTGACCGTCAAACACGCTTGAAACGGTCAAAATTGAATTTTCATCTCCGGCAATACATTCGACTATTCTTGCAACCGCAACGGCGATTCCGTAAAATGTCGCACCTTTTTTTTCTATTATTTCATAGGCGGAATTTTTGACGTTCTCATACATTTCCTTTAATTCGTCTTGGGAGCATTTGCCTGTAGCCGCACAAAATTCCTGCATTGACATACCGCCGATGTTAGTTATGCTCCATGCGGCAACCTCGCTGTCGCCGTGTTCGCCTATTATATAAGTATGGCAGTTTCTTGCGTCAATTCCCGTTTTTCTGCTTATAAGGTATTTAAGCCTTGATGTGTCAAGTACGGTTCCCGAACCGAGAACCTGATTTTTGGGCAGTCCCGAAACCTTATAGCTTATATAGGTCAATATATCGACTGGATTTGTGACTGTCAGCAGTATAACGTCATCGGGCGCATATTTCATGATATTTTCCGTTATGCTTTTTATTATAGATGCGTTTTTTTTCAGCAGATCCAGTCTGCTTTCACCGGGAGCTTGGTTTACTCCGGCTGTTATAACAACAATATCGGCATTTTTACATTCGGTGTAATCACCGGCAAAAACATTTACCGGCTTTCTCAATGCAACGCCGTGAGCAATATCAAGCGCGTCACCCTCTGCCTTATCTTTGTTTATGTCTATAATTACAATTTCCGAAAATAATCCGCCCAGCATAATTGTATACGCCGTGGTTGAGCCTACAAATCCCGTTCCGACAATTACTATCTTTCCTCTGAACATTTTTTCCTCCATTCCGCCGCCCTGAATCGGCGGCTTATTTCTTTGCGAAAATATTAATTTTTCAAAATGGTATGTTTTTTATTATATTTTATTTTTTCACAAAATAAAAAAAATATTCAAATATTAAATTAAAAATTTATGCAGGCACTGTTGATTTTATTCAGTGTCGCTTTATTATAAAATACAACGGTACAAAAACAAGCATATTAGCATACCTTAAATAATAAGAAGTAACGAAAAAAATAAGCGGCGCATCTCACCCCTTTTCGGGACTTGAAGTACATTTAGTACAACAGCGTCCCTCAAAGCGGCAATCTGCTTGCTTCTTTTTTCCGTTAGAGTGAAAAATAAGCAGCACATTTCACCGTTTATCAATCAAGGCGGCAGAGCTGTAAAATATATTTTAATTTGAAAAATTTTAGGAGATGATTATATATGGGTTTGACAAACAGTTCAATCGGCACAAATGCAATTGATTCGGGACTGGAAATAAAAAAGCGATGCTCGTGCGACAAAATTGTTGCTCTGGCAGGCAATCCCAATGTTGGGAAAAGCACGGTTTTCAACGGTCTTACGGGCATGAATCAGCATACAGGAAACTGGCCGGGCAAAACGGTAACCAATGCGCAAGGTTACTGTCAGACAAGAAAGCAGTCCTATGTAATGGTTGATATTCCCGGCACCTATTCTCTTATGGCACATTCGGCGGAGGAGGAAGTAGCAAGAAATTTCATATGCTTCGGAGATCCCGATGCTGTTATTGTGGTTTGTGATGCGACGTGCCTTGAAAGAAATTTAAACTTGGTGCTTCAAACGGCAGAAATATCAAAAAAGGTTATAGTATGCGTAAATTTAATGGATGAGGCAAAGAGAAAAAATATAAATATTGATTTAAACAGGCTTTCGGAGCTGTTGGGTATTCCCGTGGTCAGCACCGTGGCACGGAAAAAGAAAAGCCTTGATTCGCTTTTAAGAGTTCTTGACAATATCGTTGAAGATAAAAATGCAAAAACTCCTTACAAAATCAAATACTGCGATGATGTTGAAAAGGCAATTTCAATAATAGAACCGACAGTTGCGGAATTGGGCGGTGACAGACTTAACAGCAGATGGCTAAGCCTTAAACTGCTTGACAGAGATAAATCCTTGATAAAAGAGATTAACTCATATTTCGGAGAGAAATTTTTACATAATAAAAAATTAATTGAAGCTGTTAACGAGGCAAAGAGCTATCTGACGGAAAAAGGCTTTACCGATGATACGCTGAAAGACAGTGTTGTTTCGTCTATTGTAAAAGCGTGTGAGGAAATTGCGGGAAAAACAATATGCTATAAAAGCGAAAAATACAATTCCTTTGACAGAAAGGCAGACAGGATTTTAACAAGCCGATGGGCAGGGTATCCTATAATGATTCTGATGCTTGCGGTAATTTTCTGGATAACGGTAAGCGGAGCAAATTACCCCTCCGAGTTATTGTCCGGGGCTTTATTTTATGTTCAGGACTGTCTGAGCGACTTGTTTAATTATTTTAATGCTCCCCAATGGCTGCACGGTGCGGTTGTACTCGGTATTTACAGGGTTCTTGCGTGGGTTGTTTCGGTTATGCTGCCGCCTATGGCTATCTTTTTTCCTCTGTTTACCTTGCTTGAGGACGCCGGATATTTGCCGAGAATTGCCTATAATCTTGATAAACCCTTTAAAAAATGCTGTGCCTGCGGAAAACAGTCCCTTACAATGTGTATGGGATTCGGATGTAATGCCGCCGGAGTTGTGGGATGCAGAATAATAGATTCACCGAGAGAACGGCTGCTTGCAATACTCACAAACAATTTCGTGCCGTGCAACGGAAGATTTCCTACTCTTATATCTGTAATAACCATGTTTTTTGTGGGAACAGCGGGAGGAATAATGTCAACGGCAATATCTGCAGGACTCCTTACCTGTATAATACTTTTCGGAATATTGATGACCTTTATTACAACAAAGCTGTTATCAAAAACACTTTTAAAGGGTGTTCCGTCCTCCTTTACCTTAGAGCTTCCGCCCTACAGAAAACCTCAGGTGGGGAAGGTTATTGTAAGATCTGTATTTGACAGAACACTTTTTGTACTGGGCAGAGCGGCTGCGGTTGCAGCGCCGGCAGGACTTGTAATATGGCTCATGGCGAACGTTCATGTAAACGATATAAGCTTGCTTAATTACTGTGCCGATTTTCTTGATCCTTTTGCAAGGCTTATGGGACTTGACGGTGTGATATTAATAGCTTTTATATTGGGTTTTCCGGCAAATGAAATTGTAATACCGATAATAATAATGGCATACACCGCACAGGGTGCATTGACCGAAATGAGCAGTATTATGCAGATGAAAGAACTGCTTGCGGCAAACGGCTGGACTTGGATAACAGCTGTATCGGTAATGCTTTTTTCACTCATGCACTGGCCTTGCTCAACGACGGTTATTACAATAAAAAAGGAAACGGGAAGTCTGAAATGGACGGCTTTGTCCATATTGATTCCTACCGTTGCAGGAATTTTATGCTGTATAATTTTTAATTTTATTGCACATTTATTTATCTGAAGTAAAAAACTGCATCGGCAGTCTGTGAGAAAAGGTGAATTTTCGTCACATAACCGATGCAGTTATTATTTTATGCGTATTTTATTTATTAATACATTCCGCCCATGCCTGACGGATCGCCCATGGGAGCAGCTTTTTCCGGTTCGGGCTTATCTGCAACAAGACTTTCTGTTGTCAGAACCATTGCGGCAACACTTGCGGCATTTTGAAGTGCACTTCTTGTAACCTTAACAGGATCTACAATACCGTCCGAAATCATATCAACATATTTTTCGGTTAATGCGTTGTAGCCTTCGCCCTCTTTGCAGCTCTTAACCTTGTCAACGATTACAGAACCTTCAAGTCCTGCGTTCTTGGCAATTTGTTTAACAGGCTCTTCCAAAGCTTTAAGAACAATGTTAACACCTGTTTTCTCATCACCCTCTGTTTCATCGAGCAGCTTTTCAACAGCAGGAATAGCGTTAATATAGCTTGTTCCGCCGCCGGCAACGATACCTTCTTCAACAGCTGCCTTTGTTGCTGCCAAAGCGTCCTCAATTCTTAACTTGAGTTCCTTCATTTCTGTTTCTGTTGCGGCACCGGCTTTAATAACAGCAACACCGCCGGAAAGCTTTGCAAGTCTTTCCTGCAATTTTTCTTTATCAAATTCAGAGGTTGTGGTATCTATTTCATTTTTGATGTGGCTTATTCTTGCCTTGATTTCTTCAGAATCGCCGTATCCGTCTACGATAATTGTGTTTTCTTTCTGAATCTTAACTTGCTTTGCACGTCCCAATTGTTCAATCTTGGTATCTTTCAATTCAAGTCCCAGTTCTTCTGAAATAACCTGACCGCCTGTCAATATAGCAATATCACGGAGCATTTCCTTTCTTCTGTCACCGAATCCCGGAGCTTTTACAGGTACGCATACGAATGTTCCTCTTATTTTATTGACAATAAGAGTAGCCAAGGCTTCACCCTCAACATCCTCGGCAATAATAACAAGCTTTTTGCCCATTTGAACAATTTGCTCCAATAAAGGAAGAATTTCCTGAATATTTGAAATCTTCTTGTCTGTAATAAGTATTAAAGCGTCATCGATAACGGCTTCCATCTTATCTGTATCGGTAACCATGTACGGTGAGATATAACCTCTGTCAAACTGCATACCTTCAACAACTTCCGAATATGTTTCGGCTGTCTTTGATTCTTCGACAGTGATAACACCGTCAGCTGTAACCTTTTCCATTGCGTCTGCAATTAAGTGACCGATTTCTTCATTTGCCGCAGAAACTGATGCAACTCTTGCAATATCGTCCTTGCACGAAACCTTCTTTGCTTTATTTAACAGCTCTGCAACGGCAGCGTCAACAGCCTTTTGAATACCCTTTCTTACTATCATGGGGTTTGCGCCGGCAGTAACGTTCTTTGCGCCTTCTCTTACCAAAGCCTGTGCCAAAAGAGTTGCGGTTGTTGTACCGTCTCCGGCAATATCGTTTGTTTTGGTTGCAACTTCTTTAACAAGCTGTGCGCCCATGTTTTCAAACGGATCTTCCAAATCAATTTCCTTTGCAATCGTTACACCGTCATTTGTGATTAACGGAGCACCGAATTTTTTATCCAACACAACATTTCTGCCCTTTGGTCCCAATGTTATTTTTACTGTGTCTGCAAGCTGGTCGATACCGTTTTGCAGAGCGCGTCTTGCTTCTTCGCCGTATAATATTTGTTTTGCCATAATTATCAGTTCCCTTCTCTAAAATTATTCTACAACAGCCAAAACATCATTTTGACTTAATATAGTATATTCTTCACCATCAAGCTTTACCTTTGTGCCTGCATATTGTGAAACAAGCACTTTGTCGCCGACTTTAAGCTGCATAACAACTTCCTTGCCGTCCACAGTGCCTCCGGGACCTACGGCTACTATTTCCGCAACCTGGGGCTTTTCCTGTGCTCCGCTTGTTAATATAATACCACTTTTTGTGGTTTCCTCTGCTTCTGTCATTTTAATTACGACTCTGTCTTGTAACGGTTTAATTTTCATAAAACATTCCTCCTGTTCTTATTAGCACTCTACCTCATTGAGTGCTAACAATTATATATTATAGTCTTTTTTTATATATTTTCAAATTCCATAAAGCTGTATATATTACCAATAAGTGAAAATATATCTTATTTTCTCTTTTATTCTCATTTATTCTCTTTTTATTACATTTTTTTAGCTTGTGAAATCCTCTATTAAATTAAATCCCTCTTCTTTGCTCGAAAGCTTTATGCCTGATTTTAGTTTTTCCCTGTCTTCATAAGGCAAAACGGAGGAATTTATGTTTATGGTTTTTATAACGGCAGAATTGTTGCCGCTTATCTCATAGAGCGTTAAAACCTCATTTTCATTTTTTAACAAATAATAGGAAGAAACTACCGTGGGAATGGGGGAGGGGGTGTTTTGTATTAACTGTTTCGAATTGTAGGTGCTTACGGTTTTGTTTGTCTGCGGCTCGGCGGAAATACTATCCTTTGTGTGTACCGATTTGCCGGTAAGATAACCTATGCCGAAGCCGACTGAAATAAAAATGACGCTTAAAATTATACAAGATATTATTCTTTTTCTGTTCATAACTTTTTCCTCTTTCCGTTATATATAAATTTACATATTTACCTGATTTTTATAGTTTACATAAATAATGGAAATTATACATACAATAAGAAAGTTTTTTGAATAAAGTTATATTTTATATACTTAATAATGCTCACTGAATAAATGCGATTTTCAATCGCATTTAGAAAAATTATGACTATTGTCAAAATTTTTCGTGTAAAATCAAAGATTTTACACAGCTCGCATTGATAAAGTCTGCTGAAATAAATATTTTGGCAGCAAAATATTTATTCATGGTGCAAGGATTTTTTGCAAAAATGCACAAAATCCTTGCACCAAAACAATTATGAAACGCTTATAAGCCGCTGTGAGGCTGCGTTTCATAATTGTTCAGCAGTCATTAAATAATAAAAATAAAGATAAACGCATTAAATACAGGGTGAAATAATTTGTAAAAATATTTGAATTTTTATGTAAAATTATAGGAAAGTATTGCAAAAATTTTTAAATTGTATTATAATATAAAGTATGATATTATGGGGTTATGAGCAATTATATGGAGGGATGTGCGTTGAGAAGAGGTCGGAAAAAGACACATGGCGGATTTGGAAACATAATTCAGCATGAAAATAAACAGACAAAGAAAAAAGTAAAGGCAGGAAAAAAGAGCAGGGGGATATTTAAAAGTATTGTTTATTCTGTCTTTGTATGCATTTTTGTTTTTATGATCGCATGTCTTGGAATCGGTGCGGGAATGTATGCCGCCATAACTCAGGAAATTGAGGATATGAATGTGGAAAATCTTGCGCTGACAAGATCATCCAAGGTATATTATACCGACAAAGACGGGAACTCAAGAGAAGCCGCCACTTTATTCGGTGACGGAAATTGTATATGGGTTAATTCGGATAAGATTTCACAATATGCAAAGGACGCAATCGTTTCGATTGAAGACGAGAGATTTTATAATCATAACGGCGTGGATTTAAAAAGAACTGCCGGAGCGGTTGTGAGTTATGCTCTTGAGAAAATCGGAAAGGGCAGAGCTACCTATGGAGGAAGTACAATTACTCAGCAGGTAGTAAAAAATATCACACAGGAAAAAAGCAGAACGGCAACAAGAAAAATAAAGGAAATGATGAGGGCCGTTGCCCTTGAAAAACAGCTTTCAAAGGATGAAATTCTGACAATTTATTTGAATATTGTTTTCTTTGGGAATAATTCGTACGGAATAGAAGCGGCGTCAAATATGTATTTCAATAAAAATGCGGAAGATCTGACGCTCAGCGAGGCAGCGTTAATTGCAGGTATTACAAACAGACCGTCTTATTATGATCCTATCGCTCATCCCGATTATGCAATCGAAAGGCGAAACGTGATTTTGAAGAAAATGTATGACCTTGGCAGGATAAACGAAGAACAATATAATGAGGCTTCGGCTTCGGATATAGGTTTGAGCGGTACGCATAAGGCATATAAAAGCAAAATTTATTCATATTTTGTTGATACCGTTATAAATGAGGTTATAAGAGATTTACAGAAGGAAAAAGGATATACAGAGGATTTTACAAAGCAGCTGGTATTCGGAAGCGGTCTGAAGATTTACACAACAATGGACTATGATATTCAAAAAACCGTGGAATCGGTATTTGAGGACAGCTCGAATTTCAGGGGCGGGGCAAAGAACGCACAGTCCGCTATGGTTATAATAGATCCCAAAACGGGAGAGATTAAAGGAATCGTAGGAGGAAAGGGAGAAAAGGTTGACAGCAGGGGGCTTAACAGAGCAACTCAAAGCACACGTCAGCCGGGATCATCAATAAAACCGCTTTCGGTATATACGCCGGCAATTGAAAAGGGAGTTGTTTCACCATCAACAAAGGTGGTTGACGAACCTATAACGATAGGAGAATGGGAACCTAAAAATGCGTATAAGGGATTTAAAGGAAGTATGACCGTTAAAAAGGCGGTTGAAATTTCGGCAAATATTCCGGCAATCAAGGTTTTGCAGAAGGTAGGACTTAACACAAGCTATGATTATGCAAAAAACAAATTCCATTTATCTACAATTGTTGATGCCGATAAGGATTTAAGTCCGCTTGCGCTGGGGGGGTTAACTAACGGTGTAACGGTAAAGGATATGGCGGCTGCATATGCGGTATTTGCAAATGACGGATATTATATACCGCCCCATACCTATACAAAGGTATTGGACAGCGCAAACAGAGTGCTTTTGGAGCACGATTCGGAAAAAGAAAAAGAAAGAGTTATCAAGTCGTCTACTGCTTATGTTATGTCGGATATACTGTATAATGTAGTAAACGGTTCGGGCGGCACAGGTAAGCTTGCAAAGCTCAGCAGCGCTCCCACCTACGGAAAAACAGGTACAACAAATAACGACTATGATAAATGGTTTGTAGGATACACTTCAAATTATGTAGGCGCAGTATGGTTTGGATTCGATACACAGGCATCAATCAGAAAGGCGGGTATTACCGAAAATATATCAGCAAGACTGTGGAACAAGGTTATGGAGCCTATTCATTCAAAAATTGCTTCTGCCGAGATACAGCCGAGTGAGGATTTGGTGCAGGCATATGTATGTACCTCAAGCGGATTGCTTGCTTCATCTTCCTGTGA